>CAYPPF010000008.1:0-31437 GCA_964412535.1 uncultured Gammaproteobacteria bacterium
TTGGTGGCTTTAACATAGATGCATCCAAGATTACTGATATAGATGAGGATGATGACAGAAAAGCAGCATATGCAAAATTCAATTATGGTCAATAGAATTTATGAGTAAGATCAAGATAACGAACGCTCGAGTGCATAATTTGAAGAACGTATCACTCGAGATTCCCAAAAACAAATTAACAGTTATTACAGGACTTTCCGGATCAGGGAAGTCCTCTTTGGCGTTTGACACTATATATGCAGAGGGCCAACGCAGATATGCTGAAAGTCTAAGCGCGTATGCTCGTCGTTTTATGGAACTACAGGATAGGCCGGATGTTGATGAGATTAAGGGTTTGTCTCCGACTATTGCAATTGACCAGAAGACAGTTTCTCAAAATCCACGTTCCACCGTTGGTACTATTACTGAAATTTATGATCACTTGCGCTTGCTGTTTTCCCGTATTGGTGTACAGCATTGTCCAGAATGCAATGTTGCAGTGAGGGCATATACTACTGGTGAAATAACTGAAGAGGTGAGAAAGCTAGCAAGAGAGAGCGGGGAATTAGTGATTCTTTCGCCAGTTGTAAAGGACAAGAAAATTAGACATAAGGATTTGTTAACCCATCTTGAACAGACTGGATACGAGATAGTTAGGCTTAACGGTGTGATAATGAAGATGATTGAGATTAGTAAATACAAATTTGACCCTAAAAACACATACACAGTTGAATTAGTGATAAATAGATTATTTGACGTTAAAAAACAGAATATTGATGATATGGTGGACAAGGCATTGGATTTGTCTAATGGCGAGATTGTTGTTTTTGATGAAGAGAGTGGGGATGAATATGAGTATTCTACTGACGCAGTCTGTCGCAAGTGCAGTCGTAAGTTTAATCCAGTTGAACCTAGAAGTTTTAGTTTTAATAGCCCTTACGGAGCATGTCCTCGTTGTATGGGTTTGGGCAAGACTTTGGAGGTTGATCCAGAACTTGTTATACCGAATCCTCGGTTGACTTTAGCAGAAGGGGCGATTCAGCCTTGGACAAGGATAGTGGGTAATCAGGGTTTTTATCAGAATCTTTTAGCAGAGGTGGCCAAAGCACATGATTTTTCAGTTAATAAGTCAGTAAAAGATTTGCCAAAATCAGTAATGGATATCCTTTTCTATGGAACAGATGGTCAGGTATATGATGTGAAAGGTAAAAAGGTACAGTTTGAGGGTATTGTCCCCAATCTTACTCAAAGGCATGCTGAAACTGATTCAGAATATATTCGCAAGGAAATTGAACAGTATATGCATGAGCGTATTTGTTCAGTTTGTAATGGAAGGCGACTTAAGACAGATTCGTTGTTTATCAAAACAGTCGATTATTCAATCGCTGATATGGTGGAGATGAGTATTGACGAAGCTAGTTTGTTTTTTGGACAGTTTTCAAATGGCCATGAAAGAGCGCCATTTAATTTAAGGAAGAAAGAATTAACAATTGCCAAACCTATCATCAGGGAGATAATCAAGCGACTGGATGATTTAATGAAGGTAGGACTGTATTACTTATCTCTTGATAGGTCGGTAAATACTCTGTCAGGTGGTGAAGCACAGAGAGTGCGTCTTTCTACACAGCTTTCTACTGGTTTGACCGGTGTTATATACATACTAGACGAGCCATCCATTGGTCTACATTCCAGGGATAATGACAAGCTTATTGATACTCTCAAATCTCTACGAGATCAGGGGAATACAGTTATTGTTGTCGAGCATGATCAGGCAATGGTTGAGTCAGCTGATCATGTAGTGGATGTTGGGCCAGGGGCAGGAGAGTATGGTGGCGAGATCGTGGCCACTGGCACTCCAGCACAAATAAAGAAGAACAAAGACTCTTTGACCGGGCAGTATTTAATTGGCAAAGAAGAGATTCCAGCACCAAAGATATTAAACAAAGGTAATGGTAAGGAAATTAGCATCGTTGGAGCCAAGGCATTTAATTTGAAGAATATAGATGTGAGCATACCATTGGGCAAGTTGGTCTGTATTACAGGTGTGTCTGGTTCTGGTAAGTCTACGCTGATCAGTGAGATTTTGGGCAAGGCGTTGAGTAAACATTTCTATAGGGCTAAGGCAGAACCAGCCCAGCACAAAAAGATAAAGGGGCTTTCCAATATTGACAAGGTGATTGCTATTGATCAGACTCCGATTGGTCGTACTCCTAGAAGTAATCCTGCAACATATACAGGCTTATTCAGTCCGATAAGGGATCTTTTTACCGCTGTTCCAGAAGCAAAAATGCGAGGATATGATGCCGGAAAATTTAGTTTCAATGTAAAAGGCGGAGGAAGGTGCGAAGCTTGTGCAGGTGAGGGGTACGTGCGTATTCCTATGCAATTTTTATCTGATGTTTTTGTAGAGTGTGATGAGTGCGGAGGAAAAAGGTACAACAAAGAAGCTTTAGAAATACACTACCATACTAGAAATATAGCTGATGTACTGGAAATGACAGTAGAAGAGGCATATAAGTTTTTCAACAGTACTCCTGCTATAGCTGACAAGTTGAAGATATTAAGAGATGTCGGATTAGGTTATGTCCACCTTGGCCAGCCAGCTACCACCTTGTCAGGCGGTGAAGCGCAGAGAGTCAAGCTTGCAACAGAATTATCTCGGCGCGCTACTGGGAAAACATTATACATATTGGACGAGCCTACCACAGGATTGCATTTTGAAGATATTCGCAGATTATTGCAAGTGTTGAATCAATTAGTTGAAAAAGGTAACACTGTCCTTATAATAGAACATAATTTGGATATTATTAAATGTGCTGATTGGATTATTGATTTAGGACCTGAAGGTGGTAAAAGAGGCGGTGAAGTTGTTGCTGAGGGGACTCCTAAGGATGTTATTAAGGGAAAGAAGAGCTTTACAGGACAGTACTTAAAACAGATGTTGAGTAATAGGAAGAGTCTAAAGAAGAAAAAATAGATTATGTACTAAAGTTTAGTTGAATTGAGATATTGATTGACAATATCTCTTTTTCTTTTATCTGCCAACTTTAATATTTTTTGAATAATTTCTTTTTTGAATTTCTTAGTTTGTTCTTGAGCATTGTTTTTTGATGAGAATATAACTTGGGTATTTTTAATTAAATTTAGCTCATCTATGATTTCTTTCTTAGTGTTTGCTCTTTGAATTAAAAAATTGATATAACAATTTTTGTACTGCTCAATTGTTTTGCAATTAAGGAAGTTTTGTGGACCGAATATCTTCTTGTCTTCTTTAGTGGCTTGGTAAAGAGAGGTAGAGAAAGTATTTTCTTTTTCATCTTTTAACACTTGATACAAAGGACATGCTTGGCAATCATTGTCACATTTCCTTACATCCTCTGTGTCAAATATAAATCTCCATCCTCTCCAATCGTCTAGGATGACATTGACAAACCCGTTATATTTTTGTGACAGTTCGTCTATTTTTTTAGACGCTTGTTCTATTATTGTTTCTTTCATATGATAGAGTTGAATGGTTAATTGTCGGGGGTAGGTGGTTTTGTTGAACCACCTACCCCCTAAAGAACGTTTCCGTCTACAGATATGGCACGGGGCAAAGCTGGTAGCCCCCAAAAGGATTACCAGTGCTTTCAACCGTGGCTCTACAACCACCCCGGCATTTCTCCCACCTGGAGCAGGAACTACAAGGATCTCCCACATTCTCTTGACACAATTTTCGGCGGTCGCAGAGTAGGGGGGACTCGAATGCCTTTTTGATCGGGTCAGGATCTCCCACATCAGCCAATCTGAGAGTAGAGTTGGAACAGGCTCGGATATGTCCATCCACTCCGAAATAGAGCCCTTTGTCGTAGAAGGGGCAACTTCCGAACAGATGTGGCATCAGCACCTGGTTGTGCGGGAAGCTGAACTCGGGCGGGAAAAATAAGTCATGGCGACCTTCCGCAGAACTGAGGCGCATTTCTTTGCCTTGCCAGTCCAGTGTTTTGATTAAGTCAGCCAATTGTTCAGGCGTCGGAGCTACCTCGAAGTAGTCAGGCCCGATCGGCTCGCCAGAAGCCATTAGCTCCAGATCAACTCCAATTTCATTGAACCGGCAGTACCAAATGTAGTCAGGTACCAGGTGCAGATTTTTCTTCCGGATCAAGTTTTGAAGTCGGAAGAGTGGATCCCTGTATCCAGCATTCAAGAAGATCTGAATAGCATCGCACATTTTACGAGCCACTCTTGTGGTGGAGCCAATCATTTCTGCTTGCAGGATCAGTTGTTTTGGATCGTTGGGGTTGGCAATGTTGAGTTTGCCAGTGATGTGCACCCTGCGTTCGAATAGCCAACTGGCCAGTTCGGGGGTGATGTCCAACATGTTGGTGAAGATCCAGGGCTTGATCCCTCGGCTGAGGAGTTCCTCGATGTAGTCTTGCAGATGTGGCCAGAGAAGAGGTTCTCCTCCCAGAATGTCCATGGTTTCCAGTTCTTGGCCGCAATATTCACGGCAGAGGTCTAGAACGCGAATTGCTTGCTCCAGGGGCATTTGTCCTTGGTTTAGGGCATCACGTCTGACCATGTAGCAACCTGGGCAACGGAATTGGCAGGTAGTAGTAACTTCGATAATGCCATACCGCAGGCCGTTTGATTGGGTGCGAACTTCATAACGTCGATCAATTGCTGTTTTCATTTCCATCTCCTTTTGTCTGTCAATGCATTAGTGCATTGGTGTTCATACAGAAACAAACATCACTTATTCAAAAAGCCAAAGAAAACATCCTCAAACCAACAATTCGTCGGATCAAGAGAGCTTAATGACAATATAAGGCCATCTTTTCTGGTGTAGTGGAGGCAGGGAGCTTTACGTTCGCCGTTTAGGTCTATCCAAACAGAGTCAATGGCATAAATACCAAAGGCCGAGCAGGCTCCATGATAGGCCGCTCCGAAGGCTAGTAATTCTTCAAGTCTCGGAGGGCGTAAATCACGGCGGCTGAGCCCTGCTATGATTTCGTCTCCGGTTGAGTTCTTCTTTAGGTGGGCGAAGTGAAGCTTGCGCTTAACCCTACCTTCTCCTTCAATTGAAAAATTTGCTCTCCAGAAGTCAGGGCTGATGGCAGGATAGTGATTTTTGATCATCCCATTGACCATTTGTTCAAGAGTGAGGTTGTAATTAACTTCAATGAGAAAAGTAGCCTCTTTGATGTTTTTCCCTTTCTTAAATGGCATTTTTCCCTCCCAGTTGTAAGGAACATTTTCCAGTGAGTTATTCACTGGTTGTGGTACTTACAGGTTCTGCCCCTGTAATTTCGACGTCACTTGCCGATGTGATTGGCTGTTTTCACTAAAGTACCTTTGACAAACAAAAAACCGCTTGTTTAGCGATTGGGTGGCTTTAAATAAGTTGTCAAAAAAGAGACTTATTCAAAGCTTATTTTGTGGTGAGTTAAATTTTGGTTATTTAAATTCATATCTAGTATTAACATACTAATACATTAATACAATATCATTAGATTGTCAAATAATACTGTGGATAAGTCTATCTAGCCTCTTATTTAGCCTTTTGTATAGCCTCTTCGTATCCTCCCTCTCCGTGTTTCAGCCAATGTGCTATTCTGGTAATTGTAGCTGTGCTCACCCCTGTCTTTTCAGCAATCTTTCGATATGGCATGCCTTGAGCTATCATTTGTGCTACTTTCCAGCGGCTAGAAAGCTCTTCTAATTCTTCTAGGGTGCATAGGTCGCGCAGGAAGCTGAGCATGTCCTTCTCTTTTTTAATAGAGAGAAGGGCTGAGGCCAACTTTTTAAGTTTGGGGGTTTTCCATGTTGTCGGCATATGATTTGTGTTAATTATTTTTCTTGGATGATAAGTAATGCAGGGAAGACCCAGAATAGAATAGCCAGGTCGTTTTTGATATACGGGGAGTCAACCAGGCCCATTATGACTATGATTATCATGCTGGATATCAGGAATATGGTTAGTTTATTTTTTGAATAAATTATTTTTGTCAGCCCAACTCTAAAGAACCACACGAATACCCAAGTGAACCCCACCAATCCCATTATTCCTATATTCACCCACATGGTGAGGAATATATTGTGGGGATGGTGGAATACCTCTATCCACTTATCAACACGGTATGGATATATGAGGGTATCGTATGAAGCTAAACCAGCCCCTTTAATTGGGTTATGAGATATAAATTCTACTGTTTCACCCCACATTGTGACTCTTAATTGTCCAGAATAGTCTTGTAAGAGAATTTCTTGCTTGAAAGGACTGTTGGTTGGCATCATAATTAGTCCTATCAAAGAAGCGATGCATAAGGTTATTACTGTCCATCGTGTTTTTTCATAGACAGCCAATAGAATAACGATTCCAACTATCGCTCCCAGCAATGCACCAGTTGATTTTGCGAATAGTATGGCCAGAATAGAGCAGGGGATGAAAAGGGTGGAGCATAGTATGACTATCCAATTGTATGCTATCAGTTTTTTCTTTGCTTGAGTTATTAAATATACGGCCATGGGTATAATGGGAGCTAAATAAAGTCCCACTGCGTTTGGGAATCCATACCAACCAGTTACTCTAAAGGTATCCCTGTTTTCCCAAAAGTACCAAGGAACCATCCAGCCAGTAAAATGTTGGTAAATTGCTAGAACACTAGTAGCTAGGCCGCTTAGTACTAGAGCAAACAGTAGTTGTTGTAATTGTTTTTTGTCTTTTATTGTAGTTATCAGGATTAAGAAAATTAGGATGGGTTCAACATAGAAAGCTTTCCATTCTCCGGCTGCTGATCTTAGGTCTATTGACGTGAATATTGAAATCGTGGCAGCTAAGATGAAAAGAGATAGTGCTATAACAAAAGAGGAATGTTTTGAAGCAATTCCTCTTAGTGTTCTTTCATTTTTCCCTTTGATTGTCCTAATAATCCAGATAATAGTTATGATGCCGACCATTCCTTCTAATAGTGTTGTTGGCAAAAAACCCACGTCAAACCTTATTAAATAAGTTGGTAGGAGAAGAAACAACAATGCAAGACCTGTGTTAAATCGGTTCCATGTTATTAGACAGAAGAGAATGAAGAAAATAGAATAAAGGATATACATCATACTATTTCAAGGACAAGATTTCAGTGAGAGTTTCTTTGGAGATTGCTTTTAGTGATATTAGGGATAGTCCATATATCACTATTCCTATCACAGCCAGTAATAAGACATTTAGTTCTATCAATAATAGTAATACTATTCCCATAACTATACTGGAAAGTACTATTTTTCCCAATGCTTTTATCTCCAACCTTTCTTGGGAATAGTGGCGTATGGTCAAGAATAGTAAAATACCGGCATACAGTTCAGAAAATACAGTCATCCATGCTGCTCCATACATTCCATATAGTGGGATAAAGATTAGGTATCCAATCAGTGTTATTATAGCATCAGATATGTATATCCACATTGTTTGTTTTTGTTTGTTGATGGCCACCGCTGTATGGCCGAATACTGCACCCAGATACACGCCGAATACTGCTAAGATCAGGATTTTTAGTGGTCCTCCTGATGCAGTAAATTCTGATCCTGCTACAAGGTGCATTATTTTATTTGCCAGTATTATTGTTCCAACTACCATTGGTACAGCGAGCATCATCATAGAGTCAAATGACTGTTGGTAGTGTTTCCTAAAGCCTTCCTTGAGCTGTCTAGACCAATGATATGCCAGTAAGGGGAGCATTACTCCCATTAGCATCATGGCAGTCTGTGCCAGGATATCAATTACTCTGTATGCAGCTCCATAGATTCCAACTTCTGCCTGTGAACGGAAAAGAGATAGTAAAATGGTGTCTCCTTTCAAGTAGACAACATTGAAAATGATCGAAATTGCAATTGGCCACATTTTTTTAATGATGCTTTTCCAAATACTCCAGTCAAAAGCAAGACTTGGTGTGGAATAGCGAGTGGCAGACAGCCATAGGACTACGGTGTATACCACACTTGCCAGAACAACGACTATCATGACAGGCACAAATCCTGCATTTTGTTGTATCATCATCCAAACTCCTGCAACTAGAACTATTCTTCCAGCTATTTCACCAAGGGCTTGTACGTGCATCTTCATCTTTGTTTGATAGAAACCTATCAAAACTTGATTCATGGCTACAGCTAGAAAAGAAATGCTGGTAAGGCCTATAGCCATCTTTACTTCCGTTGGGTATGGGAAAAATAGTGATATCAGTGGCGCCAGTCCAAGGAAAATTATAGCAGTGGTGAACCTGAAACCCAGTAGATTTTTGAATAATTTGTTCTTGTCGTGTTCTGGCTCATTCATCATCTGTGCAGTGACAGGAATAAGCCCAAAATCAATTAAAATTCCGATGAATTGCAAGAAAGCAATGGTGGTAATGTACCATCCAAATTTTTCTTGACCCAGATATCTAGTCATTAGGCCCAGAGCCACTAACCCTAAAAGGGTGGAAATTATTTTTCCACCTATTTGATATGCAGTATTGTGGGCTATTTGTCGCGTAGTTGACATATTTCTTTATGATAGTAGGTTATCATTTTCTAGCTAAGAATGCAATTGACGAACGCTTGGTTTGATTGTATAATATTTTAGTGTACCAAGAGAAATTTTCTATGAATTTACCTGACAAGAAAGAGCGGAGTAAATGGTTGGGGATGGTTCCAAGCATCATTCTTTCTTTTGTTGTGGTAGTGCTTTTTGCATGCCTTTTAGGGGTTGGAAAAGTAGAAGCTGCTGAACCCGACTTTTTTATCAGAGATGCACAAAGCTATTCTGCTAAGTATGTTTTCCAATCGGAATCAGATCCAGTAGAAATTGAAGCTGGAACAGTCAAGACAGTGAAGTTCAAGTTCAAAAATACAGGTTCGGCTACCTGGAATTCCCAAGGTAGTCGTTTTGTTTCTGCATATGCAGTAGAGCCACGGTATAGGAAGTCTCTTTTTCAGGGTGGTAGTTGGTTAGGTGTTGATCAGACTGGCAAAATTAGCGGCCCAGTTGCTCCTGGGGAGATCGGAGATTTAGATTTAGAAATAAGGGCGCCTGAAAAAGTCGGAGAGTATGTAGAAAGATTCTATTTGGCAGCAGAAAATTATTCTTGGTTTGGTGATGGGTATTTTTTTATTAAAATAAAGGTAATTCCAAAGAAAGTTGTCATTGAAGAAAAAGTGGAAGAGCCCGTTATTCAAGAAGAGTACGTAGGCAGGAGAGTTGTGTTGAACAAGAAGTCAGTCAAGGCGATTGGTGGAGAAAAAATTAAGCTGATTGTCGGCGTCAGAAATAAAGGCACTGCAACTTGGCAAAAGTATTTAGTGAAAGTTGGTGATTTGACTACTGTTGCAGCAATTTCCCAACAACTGACTTTTGCTGATCATGATTGGGTAGATGAGTCTGTGGCTTTGAGTGGTGGGGAGGTAGTCAAGCCAGGAGATTTTTTGCGCACAGTTTTTTACTTTCGTACTCCAACAGAGACAGGTAGTTACATAGCTAAATTTATAGTGGAAGTAGATGAAAATGAACTGAAAGATGTATTGATTGAGATTCCAGTTGAGGTTACAGAGAATGCACCGGAAAATTATCAGGCTCCAATTTTTAAAAAGGAAGAGGTTAAATATGTCCCCAGATTGAGTGAAGAGCCTAGAGTGCGTGTAGGTATTAAGGCTCCGGCTGAATATTTGCAATTTAGTTCAAATGGAGATGACTATTTAGTTTTCGCTGGTTCAAAAAAGATGGGAGTGTTACCTAAAAAGAAATTGGGAATTTTTGAGTTTAAAAACGAACAATATAGTTTTAGGGGAGGGGATTTAAGTTTTGATTCAGATACATACATTCATTTAGAGCCAGAGAATAATGAAAGTGCTGTATTTACTCTGCATAATCTGAAGCGATATGCTAGTTGGCTTAGTTCCGCAAGCTTTAACAAGTATAGAGGAGCGGTAGAGTACAGACAGGGCCAGGTTGACAAACAAATGTATGCTGTTAATGATTTGTTAATGGAAGACTATGTAAAGGGAATTGCTGAGAATAGTAGCAGGGCACCAGATGAGTTTGTAAAAGCTAATTTAGTTGCGGCTCGTAATTATGCTTATTATAGTAGAGAAAAGTATCCCTTTTTCGATGTGTTAGGTAGTACCTATGACCAGTTATATCTAGGTTGTCTTGCTGAGGATATTTTACCTAACGTTGTAAAAGCTGCCAAGGCAACACGAGGGGTAATGGTGTTGTATGATGACGAGATAGTGACAACTCCATATTTCGGTAATAGTAATGGTTGGACAAGATCATGGCCTTCAGTGTGGGGTGGTACTAAAAAGCCCTGGTTAGTGCCAGTAAGGGCTGGCTATGATGCAGGAAGGTCACAGTTTGGGCACGGGGTTGGAATGAGCCAGCGTGATGCTGCGTATCGTGCGGAAAAAGAGGGGTTGGGTTTTGATGAATTGTTAAAGTACTACTATACTGGAGTAGAGGTTGAACAAATCTATTTGTAATGTATGGTTTTAGATAGGTCAAAATTTATACACCATAGAGATCCTAGTACTTCAGCAGTTGTGCGGGAAATTATTTTTGGTTTGGAAGATGGGATGGTGTCAACTTTGGGAGCAGTGACTGGAATCGCAGCTGCTACAAGCAACCAAGCTATTGTAATCCTATCTGGTTTGGTAATTATTTCTGTTGAATCAGTTTCAATGGCTGTTGGCTCTTACTTGTCATCTAAATCTCAATTAGATATTGACAAAAGAAAGCTTTTCGAAGAAAAAAGCGAAATACACCATTTTCCAGATGACGAAAAACAAGAACTAGCAGAAATGTATGTTGCTGATGGATGGACTAAAAAAACAGCCAATGTAATGGCTGAAGAAGCTTCGCAGAATCATAAATTGTTTTTGCAGGAGATGGCCTATAGGGAGCTCCGTATAATTCCAGAGAATTTAGCTCACCCGCTTCGTAATGGTCTTCTTATGGGAGGTTCATATATAGTGGGGGGCACAGTTCCATTGCTGACCTATTTGTTTTTGCCATTGTTTTTGGCAATTCAAGTGTCTGTTGTTTCTACTTTTTTGGCCTTGTTTGTTCTAGGAGTACTAACAACAAGATTTACTAGAAGGAAGTGGTGGAAAGCTGGTTTGGAAATGTTTGGATTAGCCTGCTTAGCAGCTGCCGTAGGATACTTAGTAGGCCAAGTTGTTGATTTTTTCTGGTTAAGCAGCTAGTTCTTTATTAGTTTCCAGATTTCTCTTCCTATGCGCTGTTGTGGTCGGTGGTAGAGCAAAAAGTCAGACTCAGAAGAAAGCGGGACGATTCTGAACCCAGCTTTTTTTATTTTTTCAATACAATCTACGCTGATCCACTCGTCTCGAGTTTTAAAGCGGGGGATGATAAAGATAACTACACCTTTGTTTTTTAGAACACGATGGAAAGATTTAAAAGAGTCAGTGTAAAGACTCCCAAGTTCGTATGTTTGTTTCTTGAGTGTTTCTCCCTTTTCTCCTCCTTTGAGGGGTTGTCCTAAGTATGGTTCAGAAACTATCAAGTCAATTGTTCCGGTTTTTATCTTTTCGTGGATTCTTTGGGCTTGTGTTTTGTGTAGTTTGTATCTGATTTTTTTTAGTTCATCTTTTTTTATCAGCCAGTCTATATTTTTTTCTGTATCTTTTATAGCCTTTTCTGCAGCATCGCTTCCGATTATTTTTTTATATCCCATTGAGATCGCCTCCAACAAGACAGTGCCGGAGCCGCAAAAAGGATCAAGTAGGACAGACTGTTCGCTCGCCTGGCTTAGGTTGATCATGATTCTGGCAAGCTTCGGAGGAAGCATTCCTGACTTGTCGTCGCTTCCGGGCCTGTCATAGTCTCGCTGGCCGAATTCTTCGAAAGGCTGGATTGCTTTTGTCACAAAAACATGATTGTCGATTTTAGTCAGGTCGCCTTGTTTTTTGATTAATTTGTTGTGGAGAATTGTGGCAGTATTTTTTGGTTCTATAAATCTGACAGAACGTCCCATTTGCTTGAGTTGTTTTTTGATTAGAAGTGCTGTCTTTCTGTTGTTTGCCCCGGAGATAGAGAAGTGTATTTTTTTATCAGTACTTGATTTTGCGAGGAATTCTGCAATGTCTGGTTCTTTTATCCTTTCTCCTATTTTGATGGTGCCCCCAAGTTTTTCCATTAGTTTTTCAACGTCTAGCTTTTCCTCCACTTCTATTATTAGGTATTTTTTATTTTTTATCAGTATTTTTCCATGCGAAAAAACCGCTTGGATTTCAGCGGTGGAAATGTGTGGTTGGTGACCAAGTTGGAAGCAGTATGTGTTGCTCATTTTATATTATTCTTCCTCCTCTTCTGGTTGCTGTATTGGATTAAGTGGATCTCTGATGATCGTTATTTGTATTGGTGCTTGTTTTTTTTCCCAATCTGCCTTTACTTTTTCGTAGCGTGTGAAATTGACAGCCTCGGCATTGGCAATTACTTCAAGCTTGAGGTTGGCCTGAGCTTTGCTAATAGCAGTAAATATGTTGTTATATACAAATATTGTTCCCGCGACAAGCCCAACGATCATAATTCCCATTAGAATTAAGCTCAAAACACGCAGGTGAGAGAATTGCTTGTATTCAGTAATTAATATATCTTTTTCCTTTTTTTTAGTCAACATAGATGGTGGCATCAAAGGTAAGGATTACGGGTGTGGATTCCCCGGTGCTTCCTTGGCGTTTTTCCCAGTGAACATTCTTGATTATGGTGTAATACACGGATGACTCTAATTCTGCCAAGTATTTTACATGGTCTTCAAACATTCCATTATTCAGGAAGGATAGTTGATAGTATCCAGACGCTTTATTTTTCCCTTCAGTTTCATTCAGGGAAACATTCAGAGTTTGTTTAATGTTATGTCTTGCAGCTAGCTGTTCCAGCTCTGTGATTACCCTAAGTTCACTATTGGCTTCTACAGTCACTTGAGAGAATTTTGCTATTTGGGCTTTGATCTCATCAAGTTCATGCATTGTTTTTCTTAGTTTTTGAGAGTTAAGGTACCTTTGTTCTAGTCCAGACTCGATCTCTTCTATGCCTTGTTTGAGCTCGCTAATTCTTTTAATAGACGGCCAGACCACAAGCACACTTATTATTACTAACACGGCTGTTATGAACAGGATTATACCCAAGAGTTTTTGTTTTAGTGTGAACCGTGACATATTACTTCATCTTTGCATTAATAGCAAATTGTACGTTTTCTTTTTTAGTTAGTTGGGAAATAGGTATATCAGCATTTTGAATCCATTCTATTGTTTCTAGTTGGTTCCCCAGTAATAGTAGATCATCTCTTGTTTCAGCATTTCCAGATAGTAAGATACTTTTATTCTCCTTGTTTATGTTTAGTATTGATAGTACCACACCTTCTGGTACTGCGTTTGTTATTTCAGGGATGAGCGGGGTAATTGGTGAAAATTGTTCTTGTATTTTTTCTAGTTTAATTAGAGTTTTATTTATTTCTATTACCTCTTTGTTGGTTTTTGTGTGCTCGCTTTGCAGGGTTATGATTGTACTATTTATTTCAGTGAAATAGTCTTGTAAAACATACTGGCTTCCTAAAAGAACTATTCCGATTAGGCATAGTATTATTAGCAATACTTCTAGATTACTTTTGACAAATTGAAACCTTACCATGGCTTGTAGGTATTGGCGTTTTTGGGGTGAAAGTAAATTTAGTCTTGAGGGAATCATAAAAGTTGTTTAGATCATGTCATGGGTGAAGAATGGATTATCAGCCGCTCTTAGTCCCAAGCCAATAGCAGTTGCATAGCTAAGGGATTGTTCATCTGACATGCCCAGATTTTTTGTTGAGTACAAATTTTTCCATGGATTTCCTGGTCTGGCCACTATCTTTAGCTTAGAGGAAATTGCCTTGTCTAGTTTTTCTAAATTTGCCCCTCCACCCCCCATTACAATTCTTGTCACTCTGTTGGCATCAGGGAAGTGCGAGTAGTAGAAATCTATTGAGCTTTTTATTTCGTCTACTAGCTTGTCAGTTATTTCCACTATTGTATTCCAAGCAGACCTTCCGGTTTTTTTGTAATCCAAACCTTTACTTCTTTTCAACTCTTCTGCTTCGTCGTATGAAATATGTAGTTTTTGCATTAGTGCGGTGTTGATTAGCTCCCCAGAAAAAGGCAATGAGGTACTAAATTGTATTACATCATGATCATGGATTATCAGACTTGTGCGGGCTGCCCCTATATCAAGTATCACTCTTGCCTCATTTTCATATTTTTTCCTAGCCGTTACTAAAGATCTTGTAATTGAGAGGGCTTCAATCTCTAGTGCCACCACTCCAAGCCCAAGGCTTTCCAAGAGATACGTATAGCTATCAGATATCAGTTTGGGTACTGCCCCTATGAGGACACGGGTTGTTTTTTCTGTTCCTGTTTGGGGAATAAATTGCCATTGTAGGTAGTAGTTGTCTTTGTCAGAGGGTATATGCCTCTGTGCAGCTAAAATAATATCATCATCAATTATTTCATCTTGCCTTTTTTTAATCTTAATTAGTTTTATAAAGCTCTGTGTTTCTGGTAATGATGCAACCACCCACGGACTGGTAATAGTTTTTTGTTTGGAATTGCCCTGAAGAAGTTTGGCCAGTCTTTTCCGCAGATCTTCAGGTTTTTCTAGTTCTCCATTGACAATTAGTCCTGGTGGCAGATCAACCGATCTGTGGTTCATTAGTTCATAATGGGGTCTATGATACCTAAAAGAGGTATTACGAAGCTGGATCAGTTTTATGGACAGATCTTCTATATCTAGGCCAAATGCATTTGGAAAAGGATTGGTAAACATATTAGAAGTTTTGTACTAGTGTGTACATAGGCATTATCACCGCCACTGCCATTCCGGCCACTGCCAGTCCAAGTACAAGGATTATTATGGGCTCTATTACTGTAGTAAAGTTTTTCATTGTTTTTTCAACTTCGTTTCTATAGAAGCCTGAGAGTTCATCCAGTAGTTGATCTACTTCACCCGTTCTTTCTCCCACCATTATCATTTCTGTCACCATTGGTGGAAATAATTGGATTTTTTCTCCCAATATTTCAGATAGTGGAGTACCGGTTTTGATTTTTTCTGTAGATTGATGAAGATGTTCTTTGTATAGCATGTTGCCACAGGTTTCTGCGGTGATATCGACTGCTTCAACAATTGGTATGGCGCTTTTCAGTAGTGAGGACAGGGTGAGTGAGAATCTGGCAAGATTAATTTTTTTGATTACCGGACCAATGATAAACAAGTGTAGGTTTATCCTATGGATTAATCTTTTAAACCCGGGATATTTTTTTATGGAATACACAAATCCTGCAATAGCGAGAATCGTAATGGTAATAACCAGTACTACGTTGAGGGGTTGGCTCATGAAATTACTGATGGCGATTAAGACGCGGGTGGCTAGTGGCAGTTCAGCCTCAAATTCTTCAAATAGTACCATTAGTTTTGGAAGCACGAATGTCACCATCATTACACCTATGGCGCTCATTGCAACTACAATGACGGCGGGGTATATCATTGCTCCTCTAATGCTGGAGTTTAGTTCGTGGGTTTTTTTCATCTGCTTCACTATTTGTTTAAGGGAAGTTTCTAGTTTACCCGAAATTTCTCCTGCGTTGATCATCTTTACATAGATTGGAGGAAATGCTTTTGGGTGTTTGGCAAGCACCTCGCTTAGTGGCTGCCCTTTTTCAACATCAGTCTTGATTTCCCCGATGATATTTTTCAGTTTTTCGTTTTCTATTTCCTTGCTTAGTACACCTAGAGATTCAACTAGTGATAATCCTGCGTGTATCATTGTGTGGAGGTGCTCCACAAAGAATATTTTCTGCACTAAAGGTATCCGGGTCAAGTGGGTTACTACAAAATTATTTAGTCTTTGTTCAATAGCAGAGGGCTGCCTTTCTTTTTTTGTCATAATTATTCTTTTGTGACCCTTAGCACTTCTTCAATCGTTGTGACACCTTGTTTTGCTTTGATCAAGCCGTCCTCAAGCATGGTCGTCATACCCCTTTCTCTAACATAATCTTTGATTTCTTCAGCAGAGGCCCTTTGATTTATTTTATTTGATAGTTCTTTGTCCATGTCCATTACTTCATAAATGCCTATACGTCCTTTGTGTCCTGTTTTGTTACACCTCCTACATCCTTCACCATGGTAAAAGGTCATGCTTTCCAGGCCTTGTTCTTGTGCAGCTAGTTTTACGCCCTGATCTTTGAAAAGTTGTACTGTTTGTTTAACATCAAACATTTTTTCCAGGTCAGCAATAGCTTCTTTTTCAAGTTTAAACTCCTTTTTACAATCTTGACAAATCTTCCTCACTAATCTTTGGGCAACTATCACATTAGTTGTGAAGGCAATCAGGAAAGGAGCAATATCCATGTCCATTAGCCTTGGTAGAGCGGTGGGGGCATCGTTTGTGTGCAGAGTGGAGAGCACTAGATGACCTGTCATTGCCGCATGGATGGCGATTTCAGCTGTTTCTTTATCTCTGATTTCTCCTACCATTATGATATCAGGATCTTGTCGAAGAAAGGCCCTTAATCCAGAGGCGAATGTAAAGCCGACTTTGGGGTTAATTTGGCTCTGGTTTATTCCTTCTACATGGTATTCGATGGGGTCTTCGATTGTGGAGATGTTTACATCTGGCTTGTTCAAGAGTCCGAGTATAGAGTACAGTGTGGTGGTTTTGCCAGAGCCGGTTGGTCCAGTAACCAGAATCATTCCATGTGGTTTTTTAATTGCCCTTTCAACAATTTGTTTTGCCTCAGGCAGGAACCCAAGGTCTTCTAGTCCCAGTGGTTTTTGTCCTTCATGCAATATACGCATGACAATTTTTTCTCCATCATACACTGGTATGATTGACACCCGGAATGAAAGTTTTTCATCTTGCAGCTTTATTTTGAATCTTCCATCCTGTGGCTTCATGTGCTCGTCTATTTTTAGTTTGGCCAATATTTTTATTCTAGCAATTATCCCGTCCTTTACTGTTTTGGGCAGGTTCATTACATTATGCAATATGCCATCAACCCTGTATCTTACGATTACTTCTTTTTCTGTTGGCTCAATATGTATATCAGAGACTCCTTCATATACTGCATGTTCCAGTGTACTGTTCACTATGTTTATTATGGGCAATTCTTGTCCAGCTTTTTTAAGGTCATCTGTGCCAGCTTCTTCTCCACCAGATAGTTGCGTAATTACAGTCTCATTTTCTAGATCAGCATGATACTTACGCAAAGCATCTTTGATGCTACTAGGGGTTGTAAGGAAGATCTTTGGTATAAGACCGATTTTTCTATGCAAAAATTCAATTGTCTGTATATCTTGCGGATCAAGAGTAGCTAGTTTTACTTCATTATTGTCTTTCTCAAAGGCGATTATACTATGGGCTTGCGCCACAGGAGGGGGGACCATGTTAAGCACCTCTTTTTTGATCTCCTTGTTACCAAGTTCCATAAACTGAACATCCATTTCCTTTGCTGCATGTTCATATAGTTCCACTTCATCAACTATACCTTCATCAAGGAGGTATTGTTCTAGCTTTTTATCTAGTTTTTTAGCAGCTGAAGAGTAGTCTTTAATTTCAGAGCTGTCTATGTTAAAGTGTTCATTTAAAAGCTTTTGAAGCAATTTTTCTGATAGCATAGTTTTGTCAGTTAACCTTTGTATTATACCATAAAATCATGGGGATTGGCATACTTGACAGCAGGGGACCTTCTATGATATATTATGTCCACTATTATTAGATAGTTTTACGACTATCAGCGCATGTTTTTAGCCCGCAGGTCGATGTGGGTGTAAGGAGGTAGAGACAAAGATTAATTAAAATGCATTATTATGCAAAATTATGAACTTTTGCTCATCTTACCAGGCACTTTGTCTGAAGATGAGGTCAATCCTTTAGTTGACAAGGTGAAGGCAGTAGTGGAAGATGGTGGTGGAGAGGGTTTGACAATGGAGAGCAATGAGAAAAGAAGGCTTGCATATCCTATACAGCATATCCGGTATGGATATTTTTATCTTGCTTTTTTCAAGGCTGAAGAGAGTGTAGTGGGTGATATTAGGAAGAAGCTTGGTCTTATGCCAGAACTACTTCGCGTGCTATTGAAAAAGCATGATCCTGAAAAAAGTACTAATCGTAAGATTGATTTTGGTAGCACTATCCAATCCGGCTTTGGAGCACCAGCTCAACAAAAAGAAGCACCTAAAGAAGTGCACAAAAAAGAGGTAGAGCCCAAGGAAGAAGCACCTAAAGAAGAGGTGCATAAAAAAGAGGAAGAGCCTAAAAAAGAAGCACCTAAAGAAGAGGTGGTTGTTGAGAAGCCTAAGGCTCCTGTAAGCAGATTGGATGCTGAGAAGAAAAAGGTGGATTTAGAGGAGATTGATAAGAAGCTAGATGAGATTTTAGACATTGATTTAAGTATTTAATTCGGTGAACGCCCATTAAGGAGGGTAGTCACCAGCTTTATTCTTAACCACGACACATATGGATCTAAATAGAGCAACACTTTTGGGGCGTCTCACTCGCGATCCAGAAGTACGTACCACGCCTAATGGCAAGGCTGTTGCATCAGTAACAGTAGCCACTGGCAGAGTTTGGACAGGCCAAGACGGAGTCAAACAAGAGAGAAGTGAGTTTAGTAATTGTGTGCTTTGGGGTAAGTTAGCTGAGATTGCTGGTCAGTACCTTAGCAAAGGCCGTAGAGTTTTAGTTGAAGGTAGATTAGAAACCAGAGACTGGACAGGCCAAGATGGAGTCAAGAGATATCGTACAGAGATTGTTGTTGATAATCTGATCATGCTAGATTCTGGACGTGGTGGAGCAGGAGGTTCTGCACCAGTTGCTGATTCTGGTAACACCCAATCTCCCCCAACAGAGGAGGAAGGTGAAGAGGAAATAAAAGTAGAAGATATTCCTTTCTAAAGACGAAATTATGAAAAAGAAAGCAAACAAACCATGTCACTATTGTGCAAATAATGTACAGGATGTAGATTACAAAGACGTTCCTGTTTTAAGGCGCTTTGTGTCTTCTTATCTAAAGATTGCACCTCGACGTCGTAGCGGTCTTTGTGCACATCATCAGAGAAAAGTGGCCAAAGCTATTAAACAGGCAAGAATTGCTGGATTAATGGGCTTTGCTCCTAAATAAGAAGTGGTAAAAAGAAATAAAAAACACGCATTAATGCGTGTTTTTTGGCCTCTATCATTTCTAAGTCTTAGAAATGATAGTAGGTGGAAGGAGAAATTCCTTCCGAGTGAATGATCAGCAAATGTCTGGAGGATGTTCTAGTCGTCGAGCAAGGTTTCCTCGGTTTCTTCTGCGAGCTCACGGGCTCTCTCGAGATCTTCCTTTGCCTTGTCCAGATTCTTTTCGAGTTTCTGGACCTTCTTTTCTGCCTTGTCCAGATCGTCTTGAATACCTCGGACTTTCCAGTAGGCGTCGGTCGCCGCTTTCCCGGTGGCGTTGAGTAGGACTTTCTCCTGCTTGGACAATTGTCGTCCGCTGTTGGAGGTTGAGGGTTGGAACTCAACTTCTTCGTCCTCCTCGTAGGAGGCATCCTCCCCAAAGATGGTTTGTTCGAGAGGCTGTGTCCTGCGACACGAAGTCGACAGAGCAGCCGCGAGAAGGAAGATGGTACAGAACCAGATGAGCTTCTTGTTCATGGGTGTGTCCTCCCTATAGTTTCTACCCAAAATTATCCTTTCCAAGCTTGTGAAAAATACTATTTCTGAGTAGATATCCATTTTATGGGACTGTTAACTATATCACAAATAGCCAGCTTTGTCAATAGGGAGGCTTTTTTGCCTCATTTCTTGTATTTTTAGCAAGCCTGCTGTGGATAAAATGTGGCTTTTTCATCATTTTTTATTATTTTAGCCAACTTTTGGCTTATTTTAGCCAAATTTGACTTTTTGTATATTAACAGCTCAGATTTGACAAACCTGTTGGAATAGTGTATTATTAAGCCACTTCGTTTTTGCAAAGAAATTTGCATTTTTCCTTTAATTTAGGTTAATTATCGTCATCTGAGCCTTTCCAATTTAATTGGATATATATTTTAGAAAAAGGCTAGTACATTAATTAGCTAAAAAGCGCGCTTAAACAGCTATATAAGGGAATCTTCTGCAGATACAAGCGTGCGTGCACTCTAGAACTCCTTAAAGGATTCAAAAGGGTGTGTGCAAAATTCATGCCTGTACAAAATACCCCAAAATTAGATAGTTGAGGAAACCAGCCTTGTTTGGAGGTGGTTTTTTTGTGTTGTAGATAACCGGATAATAGATTTACCTGGTTGTCCACGATCCAAAATTAACCTTCTAATGCATATGCCTTTATACAAGCGCCAACCTACTAAGGAAAAAGAGCGAAAGTTTTTTACTGATACTGTTGATGCTGCTCCTTTGCCAGATTTGATTCAGATCCAAAAAGAATCATACGACTGGTTCCTTAAACAGGGAGTACAAGAGCTTTTTGAAGAAATTTCTCCTATCACTGACTTTACTGGCAGAGATTTGGAACTATACTTGGAAGATTACTATATTGACGAGCCTAAGTTTGAGGAACAAGTTTGCAGGGAGAAGAATATTACTTATGAAGCTCCTTTGCGTGTTAGTGCAAGGTTGTCTAACAAGAGTACTAAACAAACTGAGACTCAAGAAATTTATTTAGGCGATGTTCCTCAAATGACTCCTCGAGGAACTTTTGTGGTTAATGGCATTGAAAGAACAGTAGTGTCCCAGCTTATTCGTAGTCCTGGGGCATTTTTTACTGCAGAAACTGTGCGCGGACGAAGATTCTATGGTGCTAAGATTATCCCTAACAGGGGAGCATGGATTGAAATTGAGACAGACCAGAACAATGTTGTCTGGGCTAAGGTTGATAGGAAGCGTAAGGTGGCAGCAACCTCCCTATTACGTGCTTTTGGGATGGGCTTGGAAACTGGAATGGGTGAGTTGTTTGCAGATGTAAACAAGCATCCAAATATTGACTTCATTGAAAATACAATCAAGAAAGATGTTACTTCCACTGAGGACGATGCTTTGATTGAGGTGTATAAAAGGATTCGTCCAGGAGATTTGGCAATGGCAGATAATGCACGCAGCTTGATCCACTCAATGTTCTTCAATTTTGAGCGGTATGATTTAGGTAGGGTGGGTATCTACAAGTTCAACACTAAGTTTGAACTTGGTTTGAATGACAAAGATTTTGATAATAAGGACAATCGAGTTCTGTCCCCAGAAAAATTACTATCAGTGCTTAGAGAGGTTGTTCGCTTGAATGTTACTCAAGAACTACCTGATGATATTGATCACTTGGGCAACAGGCGAATACGAGCAGTGGGCGAGTTAGTACAGAACAGGTTTAGAGTTGGTTTGGCTCGTATGGAAAGAATTATCAAAGACAGGATGAGTACGTATGAACTAGAGAATCTTTCTCCTAACAAGCTAATCAATGCCCGTCCAGTAATTGGAGCTGTTCGAGAGTTTTTTATGAGTTCTCAATTATCCCAATTCATGGATCAGGTAAATCCTTTGGCTGAGCTAGAGCACAAGCGAAGAATTAGTGCCTTGGGTCCTGGTGGGCTTTCTAGAGACAGGGCAGGATTTGAAGTGCGTGATGTGCATACCACTCACTATGGAAGAATTTGTCCTATTGCAACGCCAGAAGGACCAAATATTGGTTTAGTAGGACATTTGTCCAGTTTTGCAAAGATTAACAGTTTTGGTTTTTTACAGACTCCGTACCGCAAGGTAATAACTAGCGTTCCTAATGAGGCTAGGTTTACTGAAGGTGAGATAGCACGTGAAGACGTGGCCGGAGTTGTGAAGGAAGGTGAGAAGATTACTCCTGATTTGGCTAAAAAGTTGGAAGGCAAGAAAATAGATACTGTACCAGTAAGACCAAGAGTTACCAACGAAATAATCCACCTTAATTCTTTTGAAGAAGAGCGTGTCGTGACAACTGCAACTAATACCCGATTAGATGAAAATGGCCACATTATCAAGAAAAGAGTAACAGCTAGAATTAATGGTAAGCCTGGTATTATCAACGCTAGGAAAGTTGACTACATGGATGTTGCTTCTAACCAAATTTTGAGTATTGCTACCAGTTTGATTCCGTTTTTGGAACATGATGATGCTACCCGTGCTTTGATGGGCTCAAACATGCAACGCCAATCAGTGCCTTGTATTAAGCCTGACTCTCCATTGGTTGGTACGGGTGTGGAATCCAAAGCTGCTGAAAATAGCGGCCATGTATATATGGCTGAGGATGCCGGAGTGATAAAAGCTGTGGATGCTGGCAAGATTGAATTGAAAACTAACAAGGGAAAGATTGTTAAATATCCTTTGAATAAATTTGTTCGTTCTAATGCTTCAAGTTGTATTAACCAGAAACCTATTGTAAAGTTGGACGAAAAAGTGAAAAAAGGCCAGCCATTATGTGATGGCCCGTCAATTGAAGAAGGTGAATTGGCTCTTGGGCAGAATGTATTGGTTGCGTACATGGTATGGGACGGTTTTAATTACGAAGATGCTGTAATTATTTCAGAAAGACTAGTGCAAAAAGATAAGTATACTTCTATTCATATTGAAGACTATAGCATTGATGTCCGTGAGACAAAGCTAGGACCAGAGGTTGTTACTAGTGATATCCCTAATGTGAGTGAGGAAAAATTAAAGAATCTTGATGCAGAGGGTATTGTCCGCATTGGTGCAGAAGTACAATCAGGTGATATTTTGGTTGGTAAGATTACTCCTAAGGGAGAGACAGAGTTGTCTCCAGAAGAGAGATTGCTACGAGCTATCTTTGGTGAAAAAGCCAGAGATGTACGTGATTCTTCTCTGTATCTTGAGCATGGTGAGCATGGGAAAGTAATTGATGTAAAACTATTTTCATCTGAAGATGGAGATAAGCTACAGCCAGGAGTAAGTAGGCAAGTACAGGTTACTGTTGCTGATATGAGAAAGATACAGGTAGGCGACAAGATGGCCGGTCGTCATGGAAACAAAGGTGTTATTTCTAAGGTAGTGCCAGTAGAAGACATGCCGTTTTTAGAAGATGGTACTCCAGTTGATATTATCCTTTCGCCTCTTGGTGTTATTTCACGTATGAACCTTGGACAGCTGTTGGAGACTCACCTAGGACTGGCAGCCAACGCTTTGGGGTACAAAGCTGCCACCCCTACTTTGAATGGAATTGGCGAAGGACAGATTAGGGATGAATTAGAAAAAGCAGGCTTTCCTGTTGATGGCCAGCTTCAATTATATGATGGTCGTACAGGTGATTCATTTGATAAAAAGACAACTGTTGGGTACAACTATGTGTTGAAGCTTAACCACATGGTGGAGGACAAGCTTCATCAGAGATCAATCGGACCATACAGTTTAATTACGCAGCAGCCTTTGGGTGGTAAAGCCCAATTTGGCGGACAGCGTTTTGGTGAGATGGAAGTATGGGCATTAGAAGCATATGGTGCATCCCATACTTTGCAGGAGATGCTGACAATCAAATCAGATGATGTTCCTGGAAGATCAAAAGCTTATGAGGCTATTATTAAGGGGGAAAAAATTACTAGAGTTAATATACCTGAGTCTTTTAATGTCTTGGTTCGCGAATTGAAAGGTTTGGGTCTTGATGTAGAATTACTTTCTAAGAAAGATGATGGTGAATATGCTCCTGCTGAAGAGGTAAGAGCCATGAAGCGCAGGGAAAGAGAAGAGCGAGAAGAAAAAGAAGGATCTACCGAGAGGGAAGAGTAATTTCAATTAAATATTTTAATAGCAAAATTATGACACGCGATACAAACCAAGTAACAGAATTTGATGCACTGCGCTTGCGAGTCGCTTCTCCCGAGGTCATTAGGGAATGGTCCCATGGTGAAGTAAGCAAGCCAGAGACTATCAACTACCGCACCCAGAAACCAGAGAAAGGTGGCTTGTTTGCAGAAGAGATTTTTGGTCCTACAAAGGACTGGGAGTGCTACTGTGGCAAGTACAAAAAGATCCGGTATAAGGGAATTGTATGTGACAAGTGCGGAGTAGAGGTAACGCATTCTTTGGTAAGGCGTCAAAGAATGGGACACATAGAGCTTGCAGCTCCTGTATCTCATATTTGGTTTTTACGTTCTATCCCTTCTAAGGTTGGCTTAATTTTAGATCTTTCTATACAGTCTTTAGAAAAAGTAATCTACTTTGCTTCTTTTGTTATCACCAAAGTAGATGAGGCTGGTAAGAAACAGACACATGACATACTAAAACAGGAATTCAAGAGTAAGAAGAAGCAGATTACCAAGGAGTTTAATTGCAAGGTTCAGGATGCTGGTGACAAGAAACAAGACAAGTCTGTATTAAAAGAGATTGAGAAGGAAAGAGAACGTAAGTTAGAAGCCTTGGAAGAGGATTTCAAAGATGCAGAGATTGATTTAAAGGAAATTCAGCTACTCAAGATTGTATCTGAAAATCGATACCAAGAATTAGCTCTACGGTATGGCTTTTTGTTTGATGCAGGGATTGGGGCAAATGCTGTGCGCGGTTTGTTAGAAAAATTAAATCTGTCAGAAACAATTGACAGGCTTGAAGCAGAAATTGATAAAACTAAGGGAGCTAAAAGAGAGCGCTTAATCCGCCGCACAAAGTTGTTAAAGAGCTTGAAGCAGAATGATATTAGACCTGAATGGATGATAATGAAGGCAATTCCTGTTGTTCCACCAGATTTGAGGCCTATGGTAGCATTAGACGGAGGTAGATTCGCTACCAGTGATTTGAATGATCTATATCGAAGGGTGATTAATAGGAACAACCGTTTGAAAAGATTAATAGAGCTTAATGCTCCAGAGGTTATTTGTCGTAATGAAAAAAGAATGTTGCAAGAGGCAGCTGATGCATTGATTGATAATAATGCCAGGGCTTCAAAGACAGTCACTGCTTCTACTGGACAAAAACGTCAACTTCGTTCCCTTGCTGATATTCTAAAGGGGAAGCAGGGTCGTTTCCGCCAGAACTTGCTGGGTAAGAGAGTTGACTATTCTGGAAGATCAGTAATTGTAGTGGGACCTAATTTGAAAATTGAAGAGTGTGGTATTCCAAAGCGAATGGCATTAGAATTATTCCGTCCTTTTGTCATGGCAGAGATTATTAAAATGGAATTAGCTCATAATGTACGTAGTGCTTCTAGATTTATTGAAACTAATGCTCCAGAGGTCTGGGATATTTTAGAAGAACTTACTAAAAAAACTAGGGTGCTTTTGAACCGTGCCCCTACCTTGCATAGACTAGGTATTCAAGCTTTCCGACCTAAATTAGTTGAGGGTAAGGCAATTAGGTTGCATCCTTTAGTGTGTGTGGCCTTTAATGCGGACTTTGATGGGGATCAGATGGCAGTACATTTGCCTTTGACAGAAGATGCTAGGTTGGAAGCTGAAAATTTGATGGCTGCAGAAAAGAATTTGCTTAAACCGGCTACTGGTTCTCCAGTAATTACCCCTCAGCAGGATGTTGCTCTAGGTGCATATTACATGACCAATTATGATCAAGAGGATGTTGGAGAAGTAAAGAAGTTTTTCGCTAACACCAAAGAAGCCAAGTTTGCATACCAGACTCGTCGTATGGGCTTGAGAGAGAGGATAAGGGTGCGTTTTGACGATTTGTCTAAGTTTGAAGAAGGGCAGGGTCCTATTATAGAGACATCAATCGGCAGAATTTTATTTAATGAAATTTTTCCTGATAAGATGCCATACTATAATGAGGCTGTTACTAAAAAGCATTTAGGGAATATAATTGGACTGTCTCTTGAATTATATGGCCAAGAGGAAACTGCCCGCATGGTGGATGCAATGAAAGACCTTGGCTTCAAGTATGTGACTAAATCAGGCTATTCACTTTGTATGAGCGACTTCGGACATATTGAAGAGAAAGATGAGCTTTTGAAAGAAGGCGATGAGAGAACCCGCGTTGTTCATCAGCAATATCAAGAAGGATTATTGACTGACACAGAACGGCATTCTAAGGTGCTGGAAATATGGACAGAGATAAAAGATAAGGTTGTTTCATTCAACAAGAAGGCACTGAACAAAGACGGCTCTGCATTTGCTATGATTGACTCTGGAGCTCGTGGTAGTTGGGGACAATTAGGTCAAGTAATTGGGATGAAAGGTCTTGTGGCCTCTCCTAGTGGTGATATTATTGAACTTCCAGTTAAGGGCAACTTTAAAGAAGGATTTTCTGTACTAGAGTTTTTCATTTCTTCTCATGGTACTCGTAAGGGTTTGAGTGATACAGCCTTACGTACAGCCAATGCTGGTTATCTTACCCGTCGTTTAGTTGATGTGGCACAAGATGTTGTTGTATTGGCAGACGATTGTAAGGATACAGAAGGGGCTACTATTAGTAAGAAAGAATCAGAGGAAAGGGGAGAGACTTTGGCTGAAAGAGTAATGGGAAGGTTTGTACTAGAAGATGTGAAGGCTGGCAGGAGAAAGCTGGTTAAAGCAGGAGAGGTGGTTACTGAGGAAGCTGCTAGACAAATAGATGCAGCTGAAGTGGTGAAAATTCATGTACGTTCAGTACTGCGATGCAAACTGCCTAAGGGAGTATGTAAAAAATGCTATGGCTATGATTTAGCTCATAACAAGCCAGTGAATGAAGGAACAGCAGTTGGTATTGTGGCTGCTCAGTCTATTGGTGAGCCGGGTACCCAGCTGACTATGAGAACATTCCATTTAGGTGGTGTGGCTGGTGGAGATATTACTCAAGGTTTACCAAGAGTGGAAGAATTGTTTGAAGCCCGTAAACCTAAGCGCAAAGCTGTGCTCTCAGAGGTGGGTGGAGTAATTGAGATCGAAGATGCAGATGGCAAAGTAATTACCAGTCCTTCTGGACGAAAGATTTTTGAAGGCCGTAGAGGGCAAAAGATTATCAAGGTTCACTTTGAAGGCATGGACGAATTGATCATAAAGTTTAAGGCAGTGGATGATCTACAAGTTGAGGAAGGACAGAAAGTGAAGAAAGATGATGTCCTTATCGTCAGGGGTGATTCTGGTGAAGAAGTGAAGGCTAAATACAGTGGTACAGTGAGGAGAGAGAAAAGAAGTCTGATACTTAGCTATGAGGGCAAGCACACAAAGGAATATATTGTTCCTATTGGCTACAAGCTTTGGGTACAAGATGAAGATCAAGTTGAAAAAGGACAGCAATTAACTGAAGGTGCTGTGAATCTCCAGGAATTATATGAGCTGAAGGGCAGGGGAGCTGTCCAAGATTATATTCTAGCTGAGATTAAAGAAATTTATGCATCTCAAGGACAGCGTTTGAATGATAAACATGTAGAGATTATCATCAACCAGATGTTTAGCAGAATGTATGTTGAAGATCCTGGTGACACAGACTTGCTGCCTGGGGAAGTGGTAGAAAAATCTCAATTAGTCCTAGCTAATTTGCAGATCAAGAAGGAAAAGAAAAAAGAAGCAATAGGTCGTGAATTATTTCTAGGTATTTCCAAAGTATCGCTATCAACCCAGAGTTTCCTTTCAGCAGCCTCATTCCAGGAAACTGCACGAGTATTGATAAATGCTGCCGTAACTGGCAAGATTGATTACTTGGAAGGCTTAAAAGAGAATGTGATAATCGGCCGTCGTATCCCTGCTGGAACTGGATTTGGAATCAAAGAAGAATAAGAGTTAGTTATAAAAACACCGGTTTAAACCGGTGTTTTTTTTATTTCTTGTCACTAACCTGTATAGAGGAGATAATGTCATCAAACTCTTTGTTAGGAACGTTAATCCACAGGCTTGCAAAGTTTCTCCCTTTTGAAAAGGCATAGTAGTATTTTTTGTCCTTGTCAGGATATTCAATTGTCACACTGATCCCCTTTGCTCCATTTATTTCTACGTCCTTTTTAGAAGCTATTTTCCCGCACAGACTATTTTGTTCGCATTCTTTGACCATTAATTCTTCTTTCAACTCCAGGAGTTCTTTTTGAGTGAGTTCTTCTCTCCTGGAA
This sequence comes from uncultured Gammaproteobacteria bacterium, assembly GCA_964412535.1. Classification (GTDB taxonomy): domain Bacteria; phylum Patescibacteriota; class Patescibacteriia; order Magasanikbacterales; family UBA922; genus CAYPPF01. The sequence continues at coordinate 28,003 of CAYPPF010000008.1, forward strand.
GATTTGAAGAATATAGGAGGGAAGCTTTCATTGTCAGCAGGATTAATTATTCCTTTTTCTGTTTGTATAGGTGCAGGCAGGCGTAGAGAAAATATCCCATTATTATATAAGTATGATTTTTCTTTGGGTGTTACTACTTCTTCTACGGGTTGGCTTGCACATCCGCTGACAAGGAAAACTAGTAGTATTAGGAGAGGGTATAAAAATATCTTTTTCGTAGTTGTTGTTTATGAAATTGTTTTAAAGCCATGCCAGAGATTGCAAATATTAGTACTCCTATTATGGTTGTCATTGGTAAGCCTATATATATTCTTCCATATTCCCACAAAGATCATCCTACCAAGATTCCGCTGACTGCGAAGCCTAGAAGTGAGAATATAGTCCTGTGTCCAATAAAAAGTTCTTTTACTTCATGTTCTAATTTGTGATTGTATTCTTTGAACTTTAGGCCTATCCCTCTTTTTGATTTTATTGGTCCTAAGTGTATCATATGTTAGTAGTTAGTTTTTTATACAGTAACAAGAATATCCTAGAGTGTAGTCTTGTTTTTTATCTAGTTTGTCTATATAGAAGAAAAATAGTGGGATCAGGAATTTCCAGAAGGGGAGCAGGATTAGATAGAGTGGGAAAAGGATTAGGAATATAAGTGTGGCTCTAACTTTTTTCTGTGGTAGGTATTGAAATAGTATGTATGATGGTAAGCTGCTTATCCGTTTACCTAAGTACCAGAAGATTCCCCCTCTTGGTTTGATAAATACAATCTTGAATCCAGCTTTTTCAAAAAGAGATTTAAGGCCGAAGTTTGTGAAGTTGAAAAAATGGTATGGTGCTGCATGTATACCCCATCCTTGAGGGGCTGTAAGGAAAAGTTTACCACCTGGCTTGAGGATTCTATATAGTTCATTAATTACCTTTTGGGGCTCTTCAACATGCTGGAGAACTTGCGTGTTCACGACAACATCGTATGAATTGTTGGGCTTGGGTATATCTTCAAGACTACAGAGAAAGTTGTGTAGTTTTTTTGACTTTTTCTTGAAGATATCTTCAAAATCAGTTGATTCATAGTTAGCATGGCTGACATATTTTTTGTACGGGCAGGATCCAGCCCCAGCATCTAGTACCTTGTCGCTTTTTTTTACCTCCTTGGATACAAACTTCATGAATTTAATGATAGAATACTTTTCAGCATCTACTCTCATTTTTATGAAGTTGGGGATGATTTTTTCTGCTACCCTGGTTGCAGATCTATAGCATTTTTTTATCATATTACAGCTTTGAGTTGAAGAATTCCCTTTAGTTTTGCTATGTCTTTCATAATTATTTATATGTTATCACACCGTCTTTATATTAACAATAAATATAGGGTAAAAAGAGTTGCCACAAAAACAATAGGTGTTATTAAAATACCTTTTTTTAGAAAATCCATATAAGAGATGTCCAGTCCTTTTGTTGCAAGTATTTTTTTCCACATTAATCCTGCGAGCGCTCCTAGAACAGTGATGCTGGCTGCTAAGTTGCTAGCAACTACTATGGCGTAGGCACTGCCTTTGAAAACTATTTCTGAGACTGTGAATGAATCACTTATTAATATGTTACTGAAGAAGATCGTCATTGGTTGGTTGTTTATAATATTAGCCAATATTAGGCTGACAAATCCGTTTATAGCAATACCGCTTGCAAGCGAGGTGGAGAATTGGGAAATAATTATTGCGAAATAATCAATAACACCATACTGGTTAAGGCCTTGTATGAAGACAAAGAATGCGAAGATAAAAGGTAAGATTTTCCATGGAATTCGCCTGAAAGCAACCCAAAATTCATTTTTTTCTTCAGGGATGCCATATACATCTAGTCCCTTCTTCAATTGTACGGGTGAAAGTGATTTCTCCTTGAGCCTGTAGTAGATACCAAAAAGTATATCTTCTATGATGAATATTGTTGCAAAAGTAACCGTTATCATCCAGATTGGTAAATGAATATACTCTGAGAGACCTAGTGTGACAAGCATTGAGATAAGCATAACAGAGCTGAGAATTGCATCAAACCAATTCCTTACTTTGAAATGTTGATATGTCGCACAACGTTCGCGTGTATCTGAAGTTTTCATCCCGTTTTAGTAGGACAAATTCTAATTATCAAACACACGTTTTTATTAGAACTCCACCCAAATCTTCATCAAAACTAAGGGATGAAAATTTGGGCGGAGGAAAATTGGCACTCCTTAAGGATTTAATTAACGCCAATTTTCCGTAGCCAGATACACGCTGTTATGTGATGTAGTGAAAAGCAAATATTCCTTAATTTATTTTTGCGATTTACTTTTGTTCTTTTAGTGGAATTTTTCCATTGATAGCTCTATATCTCCAGCTAATATACATTGGAAACGCGATTATCCATAGAATCCATACGATGAAAAACACTCCATATGATTTTGATGATGGCATAAGAGCTGTTTTTTTATATTTTTCTATACCGATTTTTTTTGAATCAGCGTAAGCCCAAATTGCCGTACCAAAAACCATAATTCCTAAAAGAGGTTTTACAATTTCAGCTGGTAAAAAAACAGCGACTAAGATTACACCAAGTATTAACAGAATATTTATTTGCCATGGTTTCATAATGTTTTTTGTTAAAAATTAAAACTATTAAATTATATCACAAGCTATGACGACCTCGAAAAAGTAAATCGCAAAAAATTTAAAAAATAAAAAATTTGCTTTTCACTATTTCACATAACGTTCCGGCATATACGATGTTGCGCGGGTGTATAATAGCCGACAGGCTACACCCGTGCAATATGGGCGGAGGTTTGCGTAGGTACGGAGCAAACCGTAGCCGTATATGCCGTGTTATATGATGTACATGTTTTCCTTTAATTTCTGAAAGAAATTGCTCTTACAAAAGAAAGATCCGATTTTGTTTTTCCGTTTTGGGCGAAGGGCAGAGGGGAATTAAAGGGGTGAATGCCCGAAGCCCAAAACTCCTATTTCTGTTTGAGGGAGGGGCAAGAGGGGAACAAAAGGGGTGAATTGCCCCGACCGAAAACTTTCTATTCTATTTCTCCGATCTCTTTTCTGTACAAGCAGTAATCACAGTCTTTATCTGCCTTTGGGATTTTGTCGCTTTCCAAGCATTTCTTAATATCTTTAAGTGTTCCTTCTACCCAATCATCGCTTCCAACGTACTCAATCAGGTGAATGTCGAATTCTAGCTTTGCATCAAAGGCTTTTTCGTCTGGTCGCCCTGTACAGTATACAAAATAGCCTGTATTTGAGGTCTTTAGACCGTTTTGACGTAATAGCCACTGATAAACTTCCATTTGTCTCTTGTAGCCGTCTTGCCAGTCTTTATCGAGTTCTGTGACAGCTTCGGCTTTTGCGGTGGCTTTGTAGTCTACAACAATATATTCCTCGGTTTTTGGATCAAGCCATAGAT
>CAYPPF010000009.1:0-29198 GCA_964412535.1 uncultured Gammaproteobacteria bacterium
TCAAGCGCATGCTTTGCTGCACATTCAAAAAATTAGTATATATACCTTGGCAAGTCTCGGGTCTTAGGTAAATTTCACTAGCCTCATCTTCTACTGCCCCCATAAATGTTTTGAACATCAGGTTGAATTTGCGTACATCAGTAAGGTCACCCCCACACTCTGGGCATTCAATACTATGTTTACCCCAATCACCTGGTTCAAAACTAGGCTTGATGCCCTTAGCTTCTAGTAAATGATCAGCTCTCCATCTTTTTTTACACTGCTTGCAATCCACTAAAGGATCAGTAAAGCCATCAATGTGTCCTGATGCCTCCCATACTTTGGGGTGCATAAGAATAGAGGAGTCTAATCCCACCACATCATCTCTTTCCTGCACCATGGACTTCCACCATGCTTTCTTCACATTGTTCTTGAGCTCCACTCCTAAAGGACCATAGTCATAGCAGGAAGATAGTCCACCATATATTTCAGAGGACTGGAAAATAAAACCTCGCCTCTTGGCTAGAGAGACTATTGGATCTAGTGAATCTAACATAGAATCATACTTAAATGTAATTAAATTATACCAATAAAATAGGAATATAAAAAGACCGGGTTAACGGTCTTGGGGTCCGAATTTACGGACGGTTCCACCCAAGCTGCCTGACTGGATGCCAGACCACTTAAACGAATCCAGCTCCTAGGGAGCCAAACCCCTAATCTTTACTGGATATAGCATATTATACACCCACGTTACCTCATATGTCAAATTATTGACAAAAGGCCATAAAAAAGATACACTTTCCCTAGAAAACAACTTTGTTCCTTCAAGGGGGTAAAATGGTGAAAAAACTACTATCTTTTTTCTTCCGACGCGTCTTCTTTGGACTGGCTATGATTCTTGGCACAGTATTTACGCTGACTCTCAAAAATTCTACACTCGTAGAAGTCTCAGTCGGAATCACCCTCGGTTTTGCTGTGGCCGTCTTCTTTAGTGACGAATGGGGACCGCTCTCACTATTCAAAGACCTGGGTGTAATCTGCGGCGTCCTAACCGGACTCATTCCAATCTTCAGAGTAGCTAACTGGGCCAAGGCTGGCCATGATGCACCTGGATTTATAACCCTTGCGACTTTCGCGGGGGCACTGATCTTGGGAAGATTCATCACCTCTGCCATAGAATCGTCAGTCAAGCTCGAACAGCTTGACCACATATGTAAAAAACGCAAAATCGAAACCGGACCTTAACACCCGCCACACATCAGGCGGGCCTTGTTTTTTGACAAACCTAAATAATAAGTGATATCCTTAAGAAACAAAAAAGGGAGGGTACGATGGGAATCTCAAACAGATCATTTGCACAATTTCTCGAAACAACAGACCAAAAACTGGTTGTACAACCAGTGGTGATCAGCCTTGTACACTTCCAACCTGACACTAACGGAGTACCCAGCTTTGAAGTAAAGCGACCTATAGGGTGGATTGACACACACGGACCCCTAAAAAGAATGGGGAAAATTGAAAAAATCCCTGATCTCCCTGAGGACTACCCTGAATTATGGGTAGAAAAAGGAAAAGCCAAAGGGATACTCACCCTAATCTCCGATGCCTTTGAATCAAAGGCTGAAAAACCTAGGTCAATCACTGCTTTCCAGCTCATTCCTCTGCCTGAATTCCTTGTAAATCGCCTGGGCAACAACATGGTAGAAGACATAACCAGGCCTGCAAGCCTGGATTTCCCCTCATAGACGATCTTTTAGGCCCGTTCTAATCAAGCGGGCGTTGTTCTGCCTCCAGCACAAGAGTTATTGGCCCGTTATTTACTGATTTCACTTGCATTTTAGCGGCAAACTTTCCTGTTTCTACTTTTGTTCCGCTCTCTCTCAATTTATTTACAAAATATTCGTATAACTTTTCTGCTTTTTCTGGGGAGGCTGCATTAGAAAAACTAGGTCGAGTCCCCTTTTTACAATCACCAAACAAAGTGAACTGGGATATTACTAAAATTTCCCCACTCACTTGTTTAATATCCTTATCTAGAAAAGTAGAACCATCATCAGAATCAAACAATCTCAATCCTAGCAACTTGTTTGACAACCAATCTGCTTCCTTTTCTCCATCATCCTTATGTACTCCTAACAATATCAAGAAACCGTGGGAGATTTCCCCCACGGTTTTGTTATCTACTAACACACTTGCTTGTTTTACTCGCTGTAGTACTAATTTCACAGCTATATAGTGTTAATTTCCTTTTCCTTGTTATCTCCCACTTCTTTTACTTTGTCATTATACTCTTTAACTAGCTTCTCCAACTCTTCTTGAAGAGAGTATTTCTCATCTTCGCCAATCTCCTTGTTTTTTATCATATCATCTATATCTTTCCTCACCTCTTCCCTTATCTTGCGCACTGTAATCCTTGCATTTTCTAATTTCTGATGCAGTAATTTAATTAATTCCTGCCTTCTGTCTTGAGTTAGTTCAGGTAATGGCAAACGTATTACCTTACCATCATTTACAGGACTAATCCCTAAGTTAGAGTTAGCTATTGCTGATTCTACCGCTGTTATTAGACTCTTGTCCCAAAGATCAACCACAATAGTCTTGGCATCTTGTACAGAGATAGAGGCCACTGCCTTTATTGGCTGTTTTGCACCATATGAATCAACTGGAATATCCTCCACCAAAGCAGGCGTTGCCCTTCCGGTACGCAAAACCGCAATTTCTCCTTTCAAATGCTCTACTGCCTTCTCAAATCTCTCCTTATGACCGTCTATTAGGCTCATACTGTATATGTTAATATTATTTGCTAGGTGGGATAGTTAGTCCTAGATACAACATGTTTGGATTACTAGGGTGCACTCGCAATACAGTTGGAACTTGTCCTGAAGGAAGCTTTTTAGTAACCCAATTTTGTCCCCCATCTGCTGTTTTGTAGAAAGTAGATCTAGTACCGATTGTAGCAGTATAGTAGATCTCGTTATCATTCTGGGGATTAACAGCAAAACCATATATATTAGCTCCCCCTGGTGCTGTAATGAGCTTCATTGGAGTCCAACTATCTCCCATATCATCTGAACGCAGAATGCCATATTTGGAAACCCAATATATGGTTTCTGGATTAACAGCATGGAGCAAATGCTTCCTAAATTGAGTTCCCCCAGAATATGTAGATAATCCTTTTTTCAAAGACTTCCATGACTCCCCTCCGTCCAATGATCTATACAAACCATCTTTTTGGGTAATCATATATACCAATCCTTGTTTTAGAGGACTTGGTATTATACGTAAAACTCTAGTGTTGAATCGCCTAAGGACGCTCCAACTATGACCGCTATCAAAACTACGTAAAATATCTCCATTACTTTCTGCTAAATACACTTGATATGGAGCAAACTGACTAAAAGCCAGAGATCTGATAGAAACATTAGACCTTGATTCGCGATACATTTCAGTCCAATTGCGCATACAGTCATCAGTCTTGTACACCCTCTGCCCACTAGAAGCGTATATAATGCATTTGTTTTTAGGGTGAATGGCTATATCATAGACAAAACCAGAAGAAAATGGGCCAGTTGACTGCTGCCATGTGGTTCCATTGTTAAAGGTATAGAAAAGTCCTCTTTTTCTACTACCTAAATACATTGCCTTTGCATCTTGAGGATCTTCAACAAGCCTGTATACACTTACTCCAGAAATACTCTTGACACCATCTGGCTGTGGCAAAGAAGAAATCTGCTTCCATGAATCTCCCTTGTCTTGAGAGACAAACACACCTGCTGGACCAGAAGTAGTACTCTTCTTGCTTGAAAAAGAGACACAACCTGCCCCTCCCAGGAGTACTGCCAATAGCAGGATACTCAAAATGCTGATACTTTTTTTCATATAATTAAGGAATATTTAATAAAATATTTTCTATTAATAATTTTGGGTGAATATTCTTTCCCAACATCTCTCTTGCCTTGTTAATACCATTTTCAACCTTCATCAAAGTTTCCTTATTCCAATCTTCTTTAACATGATGTATTGTACTTTCTTTTAAACCAATTGAATTATATAACAAATCCCTTGAAAGTACTTGCCATATTCCCAACACTTGGTGCAAATTCTCTCTAGCAGCAATGTGATCTGTCTTGTCCCCAAATAGGTCATCAACTATTTTTATCTTTTCAAAAAATGGTTTGTTGATAAGGGAGAGGAAGCGATCTGCTTCTTTCTTGTATCTTTCATATTCCTCCTCATCTTCCAACCAATTATATGCCCTACCTGGCAGACCTTGGGACAAACGGGCTGCTTCTTCAGCCTCGCTCTTTCCCAATCCTCTTTTCTCAAGCCAGCTTGTTATTTTCTCCCTGGCAACAGGGTGGAAATATATTGTTTGGCAGCGAGAACGGATAGTAGATGGTAGTCTGCTTTCATCTTTAGTAATCAAGAACAGTACTGTTTTCTCACCTGGCTCTTCCAGGGTTTTTAGCAGAGCATTAGCTCCTGCAATACTCATTTTCTCTGCCCTATCTACCAAAGCCACTCTGTATCCACCTGTAAATGACTTTCTTGCCAAATACTCTCTCAAATCTCTCACTTGATCAACTGAGATATCCCTCTTTGTCTTACCAGTCTTTTCATCTATCTGCTGCTCTACAAAACTAAAATCTGGATTCATGTTTAATTTTTCAGCTTCTACTTCCAAGAGCTTGGCTGACAATTTTCTTGCCACTGACTGCTTCCCTAACTGCTCAAGCCCTACAAAACAATATGCATGACTCAAACTGTCATTAGAAACAACCTTAGCAAAAAAATCTAAGACCTTTTCATGTCCAATTATTTCTGATTCCATATATCCTAGGGTATCATATTCCCGACTTGTTTGCAATTAGGATTATTAAACCAATACATACTTAACAGCTCCTTTTGCAAATTGTGTGAATCTCCATGACCAAATAATCCTAAATACGATTGCAAAGTAGCATTATTTGAATTTTCTTCCAATCGATTTATAGCTCGTTTTTTGGTAATTCCCCTCAAAACTCTGTGGTTAGAAAAATGCACCCAACCTAAAAAATCCACACCTGATGAGAACGTACTAATAAACAGCTTGTCTTCATGCAAAGACAGTTTCAATTCATCTTGCAAAAAATTCTTGATATTCGGGATAATCTCACACAACCAGTCTTTGTCTTCAGACAAAAATACAAAATCATCAGCATAACGGATATAATATTTGACTTTTAATTTATGCTTAACGTATTGATCAAAAATATTCATATACATGTTGGCAAACAACTGCGATGTAAGGTTGCCTAACGGCAATCCTTTAGTTTTTTTCTCATCAACGCCAAAACTGTCTATAATATTATTAAGCAGCCATAATATTTTTTCATCAGATATGTATGATTCAAGAATTCTAACCAGTGTAGCGTGTTCAATATTGGCAAAAAACTTCCTAATATCGCATTTCAAAACCCAGCAAGTTTTGGTGTTATTGCTACTAACTTTACATGAATATTTTCTAAACTGATTTATGGCTTTGTGCAATCCTTTGCCTGTTCGGCAGGAGTATGAATCAGAAATAAAGGTTTTATCAAAAAATGGATACATAATTCTGTATACAGCATGGTGCAGTAATCTGTCTCTAACACTGGCTTTGTGAATATGTCGTCTTTTGGGATCGGCTATAAAAAAATCGTGATAATCCCCATGTTGATAACGCATACTTGCCAAATCCTCCTGAAGTCGTATAATGTTATCCATTAGCTCTATTCTAAAAAGCTGGACATCCTGTTTTTTCTTTTTACCAATAATAAACTCCTGCCAAGCTAAAAGCAGGTTATCTAAATTAATAATATCATTATATTTATGAGTAAAAATACTTTTCATAAAGACAATATTCAATCAACGCCCCCCCCCGACGGGTTTCAGATAATTTAACAGTTGTAGACTATCTGCGCGAGGCATACAAAATATGGCATGGATATTTAGTTCATTTTCCCAAGATTAGCAGATACACCATGGGAGTTAAAATTGATAATCTTTTTACTGATTGTTTAAATTATGCCTTGCGAGCCAGATATGCTAATAGCGATACCAAATATGAACACATAGAGAAGCTGGCCGTTTCGTTTGATAGTCTAAAATTCTTTTTGCAAATATTGTGGGAATTAAAAATATTGGACAACAAAAAATATTCTCATTTATCCAAACACTTGGCTGAAATAGGCAAAATGATTGGGGGCTGGCAAAAATACACTAAAAAAGAAACTCCCCCAAATTAGATGATCAGGAGAGAATGAAAATACTAGCAGACACCGAGGAAATCGTAGTTGGAGTTCCAGTTCTCGTTGGAGTTGAGGTTGAGGTTGCGATTCCGACCATTCCTGTTGACGATGAACGCGTTGCTCGAACCCCGCATTTTAATATGTAAAACAACATCTATACCACCACCCCTTGAATACTCTTGGGGCTGTATTTTATTCCGAGACTTTATCTCGCCACTGTTTTACACCGAGTATATTTCATTTTTGGAATTTAACAAACACACGCTAGCACAAGCCATGGCCGGCACTATTCTGGTTAATTTGATAGATCCAGACTTCAACCGCCCGAAGCCATAACCGCGGACTGTGTCGTTTACTTTCCGCTTGATAGTTTACCATAAAAAAGAACCTCCCGCACGCGCAGCCTGTTGAAAAAGGCATATTGCGTGCGAGAGGGTAAAACGACCCAAGGGTCCGAGTGCCGTGACCAAGAGCCAAGACACCCAGAACCCAAGGACTTACTCGCAGACACCGAGGAAATCGTAGTTGGAGTTCCAGTACTCGCCGGAGTAGAGGTTGAGGACGCGATCCCGACCAACCCTGCCGACGATGAACGCGCTGCCCGAACCCTTGACAAAAACCACCACAGGGCGGCGAAGCCCCAACTGGAGATCCTCAACAAAGGGCAGGAGACCCTCGTCCGCTTCCGCGAACTTCACACCCTCCTCGGTCTTAAAGAGACGCTCTGTCTTTTCACGCCAGACCCGGCCATTACCATACGGCTTGAGCTCGTAGCCAGGAATGATGCGGTACTTGACTTCAACGACCCCTCCCAGTTCAATCGGGAATTGCTGGTCATTGATGTTGGGGTTTGCATATCCCCATAGCCCGCTAGCCTCCACCAGTCCGCTGATCGGATTCTCTTTGGAGCGGTCCAGCGTCAGAGTAAAGATTTCGCCGTTCGTAGGAACGACGATCCTTTTCCTCTCTGCTCCCTGATGAGGAGCGTCGGCAGCAGGCTGACTGTGTTCAGCCAGCAACTTGTCCACCGCAGACTTAACATCCACTCCTTGGTCTGCCAGCTTCCGAAGTTTCTTCAACTGCTCTCTTGTGTATCTCATCGTGTTTCCCCCCCTATATGGTACAAAGATCATAACTGGAAATAGTTCCAGCCTTGTTTTTATGCTTATTTAATAAAAAATAGACATAAAAACAAGACTTGAGACTTGATGTATGAGTGTATCATATTTTCGAGGGAGTGTCAATAGGGCTATCTCGATAGTACTGAGAAGGTCTTTTCAGCACAATTAACCCAAGAAAATCTTTTTATTTGCTCTTTTCCCGAACCAACCTTTTCATTACAAAACTCTTTGTCCTTCAAGAATCCACTAATCCCCTGTTCAATACCACCTATATCTTGCGGATCAACATACACACACGCATCCCCACCCACTTCTTCCAAGCTATTACCCTTACTTGCCACCACCGGAGTACCACAGGCCATGGCCTCTAAAACGGGGATTCCAAAACCTTCATACAAGCTAGGAAAAACAAAAACTTCAGCAGCATTCATCAAGAAAGGAATATCTTCTTCCTCCACCCAACCTGGAGTGATAATATTATTCTTTTTATCACTCTCTTTAATTACTTGCTCTACTTTTTCATACCCATACCCTGGCTTACCAATCATCACTAGTTTCAAATCACTATAATCCAACTGATCAAAAGCCTTCACTATCCTCCATGTATTCTTCTTCTCTTCTAACCTACCAATGTTCAAAATGAAAGGTTTTTTAATATTATATTTCTCCAAAACTTTGTTTATACCCTCTTCGTTTTCTATCTTTCCATATCGTTCACTATACCCATGAGGTACTACTTGTATGTTATTACCCCCAAATACAGAAACAAGTTCTTGTTTGGTAAACTCGCTTGGTACTATCACTTTCCACAAATTATTTACAGCCTTTTTAGCGCTCCACAAGCTATACCATTGTTCAAACCAATTGTATGAATCTGGAAATCTCTTAGCTGCGATATCATGCACTGTCATTACTGTTTTTTTAGGGTGAATGATTGGAAAGACATGGGCCGGGATAAAAAGAATATCAGGAGCATTAACTAACATTTCCCAACCCAGCCTTAGCTGAGTCCACAGTCTTTTGGGAGGCCAAGACAAAACTTTACTCTCCCAATTAACAGGAAGATCAGCTAGTTCACCAACCAACTTTGTATCAGAATACAAAACAACCTGAATTTCTTCAGGTATAATCTTCTTTAGTTCTTGCACTAGATGAAAGGCATACCACTCTACACCTGTTTTCTGTTCATGATTAGCACGAGAAACGTCGATCCCTATCTTCATACTATTTTGTTGACAAAATACTCCGCTTGTAGCTTTCTAAATTTTCTAAAGCAATACCAGTACCTTTAGCAACACAGAGCATTGGTTCGTCTGCTACATAGCAAGCGACTCCAGTAGTCTGGGCAAACAACTCGTCTAAATTACGCAACTGGCTAGATCCTCCTGTCATGATAATACCCTTGTCCATTACATCAGCAGACAATTCTGGAGGAGTATCGTGGAGCACTTCTTTTACAGCCTCTACTAGGCCGTGTAAATCGTGTTGTAATGCTTCGGTTACATCTTCAGAAGATATTGTGAGGGTGCGCGGCAGGCCGCTTACCATATCCCTGCCCTTTACCTCTGTGGTCATAGGCTTGTCCATAAACATGGCAGAACCAACCACTATTTTTACTTCCTCTGCTCTCTGTTCTCCAATGGCCAATCCATGCTTGCGTCGTATATATTCAGAAATAGAATTATCAAACTTGTTCCCACCGATACGAACTGAACCGCAGGACACTATCCCACCCAAAGAAATCACTGCAATCTCCGCTGTTCCACCCCCTATGTCAATAATCATATGCCCAGAAGCTGATCCAATAGGGATATCAGCCCCAATGGCAGCCACAATAGGTTCTTTGATAATGTACGCAGCTCTGGCTCCTGCTGCCATTGAAGCATCAATTACAGCCCTTCTTTCAGTAGAGGTAATACCTGCTGGCACAGCCACCATTACTTCAGGACGGAATAACCTCACTCCACCCAAAGCTTTGTTGATAAAATAACGAAGCATTGCTTCGGTTGTATGATAGTTGGCAATAACACCATCTTTCAACGGCCTTTCTGCCCTAATGGTGTCAGGAGTACGCCCGATCATTTCTTTTGCCTCTATTCCAACAGCTAGTACTTTTTTATCATCTTGGGACACCGCAACCACAGCTGGTTCATTTATCACAATACCTCGTTTCGGTACATGAACGAGTATGTTAGTAGTTCCCAAATCAATTGCAACCTTTTTTATCAGCATAGCTAGAAATTAATTTCAAACTCCTTGTCAGTTCTCAAGTTAGTATCAAGCTTGTATACACTGTCACCCCACTCATCTTGTTCCTCTCCTGGCCAAGCCTGTAATATATTTTTACCAAAATCAAGGCTTAGTGTCAATCCATGAGCTATTGTACCCAGTTGTTTTTGAACAATTAATGTATACGAACCATCTTTAACAATACCATCTGGAAGTGTATAACTGAAAGAAAGTTTTTTTGTTTCTCCCGGCTCTATGGCAATGAAAGTGCCAAACCACTGCTTGTCCATCTCTTCACCAATAACCACTATCCCAGGATCATCACTGCGATCTTGCTTCATAGATCCACTACTCTCCACAAACTTTGAACCTAGAGGAACAAAAATTCTGGTAAATGTTCTGTATCTGCTAGTACGCCAGTCAAACTTTCCATTATGCACATATTCCATCTCTACTTTGGCTAACAAGCTTCCATCTTCCTGAGGAGTAATATGATATGAGAGTGTTCTTTCCAAAGCATGATCTGTTTTCAATGAAGCTAGATTAGCATCAGCCCATAGTATGAAATCCCCTTCACTTTCTTTTACCCTACCAGCCCATTTTTTTTCTTCCATCTCCTTTTGCAAATCTTCATCCTGGCCATACAAAAGTATATGCTTTTCTTCTGCTAATTGAACAGCTAGTTCTAAATACTTTTGCCAGTAGATTAGACCTTCTACTTTCATTGTCTGCAATAAAGCAAGCATGAAAGGATGAATGATTTGTTTTCTTTCATGGAATGCCAACCCTCTGTCATCATACCCATACTCCACCTCATATTCCAAGGTCTCTGTAACATTTTCTGATGTAAACTTAATTCCTTCTATAGTAACACTGCCTGTTAGCTTTAGTAGCTCTTCTAAAACAGTGGGTGTAATAGCGACCACCATGTCAATCTCATCTGCTAATAGCCCATTCTCTCCTTTATATAGCTCTAATACCTTCTGGGCACTCAAAGCAAAATCTGGAGACCAGTTAGCATCCCTAAAATACCATCTATCTACTTTCAAGTGTTGAGAGATAGGCTGGGGAGGGGTGGGTTTCCAATCCTCTGGTGTACCACTATCCAAAATCTCGCTCCCTTCCACTTTCAATATCTCTGTCTTTCCTTTTTCCACCCTTACCACTGCATACACTCCGATAAAACCACCACCTGGCCTCATCTCAGTATTGTTCTGGAACAAGAAAAGGTAGGTCATTGGCTTGGTAAAGCCTAGGAAGCGGGGCAACAGGCTAAACAATTCAGCTTTTTCATTCCCTATTGTACCCTCTACTTGCTGCTGGATAATGTTAGACTTCAAAACCTCTTCTAAGGTAAGGTTCTTTACCCACACATATGCATAAACACTGCCAGCAATTAAAACAACTACCAACAACAGAAGAAGCTTGGTTAAAAAGTGTGATTTTTTTCTAGAGAAAAACATATTAACTTACTTTCTTCCTCCTTTTTTGAGAAATGTTAAAACCAAGATACCTTCCAAACATTAAATGAGTGACTGCATCAATTGCCGGGATAGCACTAAGGAAGATAAGGGTGATTGGTAAAAGTAGCCACTGTAATACCATTATAATATATTTATGACTAGGATGCGACTCTGGCTTCTTGGGCAAAAGAGGGATACTTAGCATAGCAGACAACAGCAAGCCAGTCATAGCCATTATCATTAATACCTCCAACATATGAGGAGCATTGAAAAACAAAGCACTTTGACGCACTGATTCTGGCGCCACCCACATAGGAAGCCTCCCTAGTATGGTAATTATCAAGGCCACTAATGCCCAAGACCATTTACCCTCCCATTCAATGAAAACCCACTTGAATTTCTTCCACAAGGGAATCTTTTTGCCTTTTTTAATAAACTCTTGCATTAGATATGGCACATGCTCTACCCCCCATGCCCACCTTCTTTGCTGGCGGTATAGATTCTTCAAGCTCTGCCACCACCTATCGTCTCTCACTGTATCCATAGAAACAGGCAAGTACATTGGAGTCACCTCATACTCTCCATCATATTTTAGTAAGCATTGGTAGAAAATACGTGAATCTTCACTGACAATCTTCTTCTCATGAAATCCAGCATCAACAATTGCTCGAAAGCTCATTGAATGTGAAGAAAATGTAACTAGGGAATCCTGCCTAGCTAAAGAGGTCATAATCCAAAAAGTGGTACCAAAGGCCATAATACGCAAAGCAGCAGGAGAATCCCACATGTTGTTATTATACAAAGCAATAGGCTGGTATGAACTCCTATGGGGTTTAGGATGATTACAATACAAATTAGTAAGGTATGCAAAATATTGAGAATGACATACTGTATCAATATCAAATATAGTGGCAATAACTTTTTTGTAGTCCCATCCCTTTTGATCAATGTACTTCTTCATTTGCAACTCTGCATAGTGCAGGTTAGAGCCCTTTCCTGGAATCTCACCCTCAAGATCAGCAGGATGTAAAGTACCAACAATGTCTCCAAAACAATCACTAAACCTATTTTTCACTTTAGATAGAATATCTTCATAGTGTTCTTTTTGCCTGGCCTCCCCTGCGATCACAATCACAAACTTTTCTCTATCATACACTGCGTCACACACGCTCTGCACTGCTGTCTCCACTACTTCCCAACTCTCATTAAAAAGTGTAAGGAACACAACATGTCTTTTGTCCTGCCAGCCAACTAATTCATGATGCATCTTGTCTTTCCAATCTGTCTGTTTAACAGCACGAACGCGAGACCAAGAAAGAACCAAGTAAAAAGAAAAATTCAATACTTTCAATACCCAATATATATCAAAGAGAATGATAAAATATATCATCCAAATAGGCTTCACAAAAGCCAGTACTATGCTTAATATCAAAGTCAACCAGATTGACAACCCTGGCAATATCTCATACATTCTATATTTTTGATAATCACTCAACACAAGCTAGTATTTAATAGTAAAATCATTAAAACTTAATTCTTTTATATCTTCTCCTCTTTTTTCCACACTCTCCACATCGGCACTTTCTGGCCCTTTTGAACACCATTCTAATAATTGACTTATTTTTTCTTCTTCTCCTTCAACTAAAATATCAACAGCTCCATCTTCATTGTTTCGTATCCACCCAACCAACCCTAAAGAATCGGCTTTCTCTTTAGTTTTTGCTCGGAAGAAAACTCCATGTACTCTTCCACAGACTCTGATTGTCAACCTTTTAATCATAACTAACCTTTAGGTGTAGTAATATTAGGCTCAGCACTGTACACAGCAGAAACATACTGACCCACTGGCTGGCTCTTCAGTCTTGTGGCCACCTCTTTCAAGTCATCTTCCTCTTTCTCCACTGCTAGTACTGGAATATTCTGTACATAGGCAAAAGTATTGGCCACCACAGTAGCAATCCTAGTACTAGTAAATCCTCCACTACCAATCACCACTGCAATCCCTTTTACATCACCTTTCTCAACACCTTGTTCTTCCAAAAAACTATCAACCGAAAAAAGAAGGTCTCTGTTCTGGCCTTCATACTCTTTGCGCTCAGCTGACTCTTCACTAAACCAAGCCAAACTAATCAAATCCTTTTCTGACAAATCAAATAACAGAAACATACTATATTTTTAATTTATTTACTATCTTGTGATGCCCTGTTTCAAACACAGAATACAAAAACTTGTCCATTACATTCCTACGTTCACGAAATTCTTTTTCAGACATCAGAGTATATCTAATTTCAAATCCTAATTCTTTTTCATACTTGTTAACTAAACTAGACACTGATCTTGGCTTCAATTTTCCCACTAAAAGTATGTCAGTAGCAGCATCTTCAACTCCAGTAAACTTGCCTGTCAACAAAAATAGCTTTATACTACCACAACCTTTCTTTACTTTTTCAACAAATTCCTGCTCCCCCAAAACTTGGGCTTTCAACAGCAACGAATGGAGTTCTGGATACAGAAGAGAGCTCTTGTCTAGAACAAAATACTTGCGTAAACTAGACCCCTGTAGCGTGTCTTCCTCATCTTTTACAACCTCTTTGTTTACCCTCACTATCCCTGTTTTGAGGAAAAGACTCAATTCTCTGCGAACTGCATTTATCTGAGAATCTATGGCTCTACTAAGCTCTCGCACGTAAAAAGACCTGTCTGGATCTCTAAAGAAAAGACGTAATAACTTAAACCTAGTTTTTGAACCAAAAAGTTGTTCAAGCATAATTAGTAGGTATATTTATCATATATGTTAATCCACTATTTCCCCTCCCTGGACCTTGACCCACTTTTCAAGTTTTTCGTATTATTGTATAATAATTATAGTGTAAAGAGGATATAAAGTCAAAACTGACATATGTCGGATGTTTTAGAAATTCATGAATTCTTTGTTGAGGGTTCTAGCCAAGAACGCTCTCATGTGCTTTTGCACATAACTGAACCAAGTACGCCTGAAGAAAAAGAAAGAGGCTACTTCTTTGCTTTGGCTGAAATCAGCAATGGTTCTTTGGAACAAATAGAACATTTGCAGCAAATGATTGATGATCTTGAATCTGGATACTATGAGACTGATGAAGAAGAAGGTGATGCCTTTGAGACAACTCTTGAATACATCAACAGAAGAGGTCATCATGTGTTGCAATACAAAAATTCAATTACAAACTGTATTGTTGGAGTCCTTCGTGGACATGAAGTTTCTTTTGCCCACCACGGGACATTAGACGCAACTCTCTTCTACTACACTAAGGGCAAGTTTGCTGAACTAGATATACTGAATGAACAAGAGCCTGACTTATCTAACGATCACCTATTCTCATCCATTCTCCAAGGCACTATTAGTCCTGGAGACTTTTTCTACACAGCAACCCCTCATGTGTCTGAATACTTTGATACTGACAGAGTAAAAAAGATACTGACTACAAGAAGCACTAAACAAAGTGCGGCCCACATGCAAAAGGTCCTTAAGGACATGAATGAAGACAGGTCTTTTGGTGGAATGGTATTCCACTTCCCTTCCACAGAAAAGCTTCTCAAGACAGGAAAACGCCCCCTAACCCTGGAAGAACAAAAATCTGATTCTATAAGCAGGCTGGTTGACCAGGAAAAGGCGACGGCCGAGGTTCTTTCCCCCCCTATTCTAGGAAACGTACGAAAGAAAATGAATAGTATAAAAGACCAAAAAAAGAAAAAACAAGATAAGAAAAAACTGGAAAAAATACAGAACAAGAGAAAGAGCCAATTGCGAAGCAAAAAGCGAGGGGCTGTGGAAACAAACTTTAGACCCAGAGAAGAACAGCGGACAGAATCCCTGCCCAGCTCAATACTAGCATCTTTTGGAAAAATTCTAGTAATTTGTGCTGTAAATTTATGGAATTTGATAAAAAAGACTACCCTTCTATTGGTAAGGAGTATTACTTTATTGATCCTACTAATCACTAACAAGGACAACAAAAGAGCAGATGTAAAAAAAGCAACAAGGAAAGCCATTACTGACAAAAAAGAACAGTTTGAAGAACTACCTTTGTTAAGTAAGATTCTTTTTATGGCAACAATTGTACTTGCCATTATCTTCATTGGGAGTATCAGTGTGTACAAAATGAACAGAGGAATGGAAGCTAGTAAACAGGTCTACCAAAATCAAATACAGGCTGTATTAGACAAAAAAAATGCAGCTGATGCAAGCGTAATCTATGGAGATGACGCAAGGGCATTAGTATTACTTCAAGAGGCTAAAAAGATAATAACTGAGTTACCAGACAGGGGGAAAAAGCAAAAGAACAAAATCCTTGAGCTTACTAATGAAGTAGATTCTACTCTAATGAAGCTAAGGAAGTTGAATACTCTAACTCCAGAACTCTTAGTTGACCTTAGTCAAACAAATGAAGGAGCCAAAACAACTGGATTAGCTCTAATTGATGATACCCTAATGGCCTTTGGCCCTGATGATGAGGCTCTATACTTAATCAATCTGAATAACAATTCAGTAGAGCAAAAAGAACACTCCACCATCCCCCACCTTAAGACTGCTTCCACTCCCAAAGAACAAGACTTTGTCTTGTTTACTTCCAATCACAAGAGTATATCTGAATACAACAAAGAAACTGAATCATTAGTACAAAAAGAAATCAGTTTCCCTAATGAAGATACTGAAATATCAGCACATTTTGTGTATAATAGGCGTGTATATACAATTGATAGTAAAAACAATCAAATATACAAACACAATCCTACTCAAACTGGATATGACAAAGGAGTGGAATGGATAAAAGACAATGAAGTGGATATAAAGGAAGCTGTATCTCTGGCAATTGATGGAGACCTATTTGTTCTCAAGCAAACCGGTGAGCTAATCAAACTAGAAGGAGGACAAAAACAAGAATTCAATACTACAGGACTTGATCCTGAACTAGATAATCCTAGTATTATTTGGACGTATAACAACCTAGATAATATATACATCCTTGAGCCCACAAACAAGCGTGTCGTGGTTTTAGACAAGGAAGGAAAACTAGAACAACAATACACCGCCAGTGAATGGCAAAACCCAACTGGAATGATAGTAAAAGAACTTGAAGGAATAATATATATTTTAGATAGTAATATAATTTACAAATTTAATTTACTCTAAACTTATATGAAAACACCATCGGGAATCTTCCCTTTTTTTATTACCCTGGCTGCCGTACTCTGGGGACTAGACGGTATTATACTGAGGCCTACCTTGTACAGCCTCCCTGTACCAGTGGTAGTCTTTGTTGAGCATGCGATTGCCTTTGCAATAATGATTCCTTTCCTAATATATGAAAGGAAGAAGTTAAAGACAATCACTAAATCAGGATACTTCTACTTTTTCCTGGTTGCCTTGTTTGGTGGAGCTCTTGGCACCATCTTCATTACGAAGGGTTTATTCTATGTCAACTTCGCACACCTTTCATCTGTCATCTTGGTACAAAAACTACAACCTATCTTTGCCATATTCCTAGCTTGGATACTGCTCAAAGAAAAACTGCCAGCCAAATTTTTTGGCTATGCTGCACTGGCCTTTGTAGGGGCATATGCGGTCTCATTCCCCCAACTACTCCCCAATCTAGATACTGGAGACAAAACAGCCATAGCCGCCTTATTTGGCCTAGGAGCAGCCATTTCATGGGGTGCTTCCACTGTATTTGGCAAACGAGCCTTAAATGAAACAAACTTCCGTGTAGGGACATACCTTAGATACGGACTAACTACTCTGATAATGCTTCTGATAATGCTAGGAACTAAGAGCCAAGGAGCAATAACCACAATGACTTCCACTCAATGGATGTACTTGCTAATAATCGTCTTTAGTTCAGGTGGGGTGGCAATGCTACTCTACTACTTTGGACTAAAGCGCACAAAAGCTTCTGTCTCCACAATATGTGAACTAGGACTTCCATTGTCTGCAATAATCTTCGAATGGCTCATCCACGGCAAGCTACTAACCCCCACTCAGTTTATAGGGGCGGGGCTATTGCTGTTCAGCATTGTCATGGTGGGCAGGCTCAAAGAAGCTACTGATCAATCGACACCAGAAAGTGTACAAGTGGTGGAATAATTTTGTACATGTGCTATAATCTAAAAGCTATACAATAACCGACAAGGGGGAAGAAGATGCGGGCAAAAGGTGAATCTCAACACAGAAGAGCAACAATGAAGTGGTGCAAACACTGCAGACGACAAACCCTACACAAGGGATACAACTGCACTCTGTGCGGATCAATTAACTAGCCTTCACCGGCATCTTAGCGGCGCACCCTTTTTCGTACCTTCTCCTGCGCCGCCATGCCTCAAACAAAACCACCGGCAATAGCCGGTGGTTTTTATTACCATTTTTCCTTTTACTTCAACTCAACTGAACCACCTGCATCTTCAATCTTCTTCTTCATTTCTTCAGCCTCTTCTTTCTTGACAGCTTCTTTGATCATCTTAGGAGCTCCGTCAACTAAAGCCTTGGCATCAGCCAAGCCTAAGCCACTGATCTCTTTGACTGCCTTGATTACAGCAATCTTGTTGTCGCCAAAGCTAGTAAGTTCAACATCAAACTCACTCTTTTCTTCTGCAGCGCCTGCATCACCAGCAGCAGGGCCAGCAGCCATCATCATGGCAGGAGCAGCAGCGCTTACTCCAAACTTGTCTTCCAAGATCTTTACTAATTCAGCAAGATCAAGAACAGACATTTTCTCTACTTCTTCTACCAGAGATTTGAACTTAGCTGATACTTCCACATCTTTGGTTTCTTCAGCTTTAGTCTCTTCTACTGGTTTTTCCTCCTTTTTTTCTTCAGCTTGAGTTTCCTCAACCTTTTTTACTTGTTCTTCAGTCATAGTATTTGATTAATTAAGCTTTTGATTCTTTAACAGCGTTCAAGACATTGACTAGATTACGTATATTTCCAGCCAGTACATTTACAAAGCCAGAAACAGGAGCATTGATTGAACCAACCAGTCTGCCAAGCAATTCTTGCTTGCTGGGAAGCTTAGCTAATTCACCCACCTTGATTGCATCGATAAACTGGCCTTCTAAAATACCACCAAATATTGTTACAACCTCATGATCCTTGGCAAACTTGTCAATTATTTGTGCAGGAGCAACTTCATCTTCTGTGCCGAGTACTGTTGCCACTCCACCTTCAAAGATCTTAGTATCTACGTCAAAACCTGCCTCTTTCAAAGCTTTTTTGAGTAAAGTCTTCTTACTGGCTAAGTATTTGATTTTCTGCTCACGGCATTGCTGACGCAATTCCTCGGATTCAGAAACTTTCAAACCTTGAAAGTTTGCAAATACAACAGCCTTAGAGTCTTTAATACCCTGTACTAAATCTTGAACTGTATCTTGTTTTTGTTGTCTAGTTTTAGCCATAGTAATAAAAAGCTACGGTTTTAACCGTAGTGACATAGTACATTCGACCTAATAAGGGAAAAATCCCTTGATGCACCTCGGTAGCGTATTTAATCTCCTGAGAGAAGCTACTGTCTACGGTAATTATATGGATATATACTACATTATATAATAAAATCTGTCAACATTGCACCTGGGGAAAACTAAACTACCAATTCTTGACTTATTCTACATGATATTGTATACTTTTCTCACCTAACAAGGCCCGTTCGTCTAATGGTTAGGACTCCAGGTTTTCATTCTGGCAATAGGGGTTCGATTCCCCTACGGGCTACAAACTGTGAACTAAGCTAGTTCTCAGTTTTTTTGTACCAAGTCTAGCCTGAATTGCTGATATTGCACTCTTTATTATGTATATGCTACAATATATATGCTTTATTAATTTTTAACCATATTTATATGGGCAGAGAAGCAGCAACAGCATACACTCCTTCAGAGGAAATGGACTTAGAGAAAAGGAGACGAAAACCTTTGAAAGATCATTTAGGAGTGACTCGGATAGAAGAAGACAAGAGAGCTGGTGAGATAATAGTGGATCCAGCTACAGGAGAGAAAAATCGTCCTGACACAGATCAAGAAGGTTGGGAAAAGGGTGACAAGGTGACCGAATTAAAAAAATCTGTAGAAGGCCCCAATCCAAAAGGCCCTCTCGCAGATGAGCGTGCAGACGAAGTACGCCTAGCCTCAGGGGAAAGAGCCAAAGGATTTTTTGCTAACCGAGAGACTGATGGTGCTGGTGCAAAAAGAGCATATGATTTAAAAGAAACAGTAGAAGGTAAGAGACCAAAATTGGAAGACCTACGAAGAGTCCAAGACTTAAAGGATAGTGTAAAAGAGTAGAATTATAACAAAAACAGCCCTTACAGGGCTGTTTTTGCTTTTTCCCAACCACCTCAGTGTATGTGCTGGGAATGATTGGGGGGTGTTGATAAGGTGCGAAAGGCCTTAGAGACCAGCTGCGAGAGCTCTCTTTACTACTCCCTTGAACCATGTCCAGTCCTTGCGCCGCTGTCTACGAAACAGTTCGCATGCTGCCCTTAGGGCGGTAAGTATGCGTTCCTCATACTCTTCCACTTCCTCAGAAGTTATCAACTCTCGAAGTGGTGGACTGCCGCTGTTGTAGAAACGAAAACAGGCAAATCTCCATCTAGAATGAAGCTCGCAGAACAGGAAGTCCATTACAGAACGATATCTTTCCATGCTCTTCCTGTAAGCCACATACTCCAAGGCTTTCCAGTAGTCTGAATTTGTCATCAGGAGAGTCTCTGCCCTGGGAAAGATCGTTTGAGTAGCCCCTCCGGTCAAATCTATCACTGCTTCTACCCTTCCTTCACAAACAAGTTCCATTGGATCCCCTCCCGCTTGTCATGATTCTGTTGGCTCTTATTATACAATAAAAACCTTCATATGTTTATATCATATCCACACACACCTGTCAAGGTGGATAAAAAGCCATTTTTTTGTTAGAATAAGTTCAGATATATGAATATTCTAGGAATAGAGTCATCATGCGATGATACTTCTGTCGCACTAATAAAAGCCTCTGAAAAAGGCTTTGTTGTGATATCTGAAAAAACAGCCAGTCAAGTGGAAGTGCATAAAAAGTATGGAGGGGTAGTACCAGAGGTGGCTGGACGATGTCATGCAGAAAATATACTTCCTGTAATAGAGGAAGTGATGAAAGGACAAGAAAAGCCAGGTGCTATTGCTACTACTAGCGGACCTGGCCTCATCACCGGACTATTGGTGGGGATAGAGGCGGGTAAATCACTATCATATCTTTGGGATGTACCGCTAGCGGGAATAAACCACATTGAGGGACATATATATTCTGTACTCCTTAACAACCAAAAAATAGAATTCCCTGTGATCTGTCTAATAGTCAGCGGAGGACATACTGAACTAATACTCATGACTAGGCATGGCGAGTACAAAAAGATTGGGGCCACTCGTGATGATGCTGCTGGAGAGTGTTTTGACAAGGTTGCTAAACTATTGGGATTTGACTATCCAGGAGGACCCAAGATCTCTAAAACAGCAAAAAAAGGAAATAATAAAGCTGTTAACTTCCCCAGACCAATGATTGATTCAAATAATCTGGATTTCAGCTTCTCTGGACTAAAAACAGCTGCCCTATATCACAAACAAGACAACCCTGATACTGATTTACCAGACTTTTGTGCCAGTTTTGAACAGGCTATAGTGGATATACTAATATACAAGACAAAAAAAGCAATAGAAATGTATAAACCCAAATCTGTTATCCTGGCCGGTGGAGTGTCAGCTAATCCAAAACTACGAAAAGAACTAGGACAGGCTTTTGACAAAACTCCCCTATTACTACCTGATACAAAATATACAATGGACAATGCTGCAATGATAGCAGTGGCTGGATACTTTCATGCTAAAAAGAAAGATTACACTCCTTGGAAAGAAATAGTGGCTGATCCTAATTGGAAGGTATACCAAAACTGACATCAACAAAATATAATTAACTCCAACTATATGGCCCTAAAAATCATTGGTGGCTCAAGCCACAAGCAGTTTACCAAAAAAATCTGTGATCATCTGGGAATTGTCGAGACTAAAACTACTTCCAAGTTGTTTAGCAATGAAAATCGCTTTGTCACAGTAGATGAGCCTGTAAGGGGCGATGATGTATTTGTAATACAAACCCAATCTCCTCCAGTTGATTCTCATCTAGTAGAACTACTTATACTAATCCGTACTTTGCATAGTGCTTCTGCAGGAAGAATTACTGCTGTACTACCATACTTCCCATATGCTCGCAGCGACAAAAAAGACCAACCAAGAGTATGTATTACCGCCCGCCTAGTAGCTGATATGCTAGAAAAAGCAGGAGCTAACCGTATTTTGATAATGGAAATGCACTCCCCACAAATTCAAGGCTTCTTTTCCATACCTTGTGATCATTTACTAGCTGCCCCTGATGTTATCCAATACTTGAAAGATAACTGGGACCTGACCGACTATGTAGTTGTTGCTGGAGATGCTGGTGCGGCAAAGATGATAAAGCCATATTCTGATAATCTCCATCTGCCAATGGCCATTATGGACAAAAGGAGAAAGAGTAATGACGAGACTGTGAGTATAAGAGGTGTGATGGGTAAAGTTGAAGGTAGGAAAGCACTGGTAATTGATGATGAAACTACTAGTGGTCGCACCTTGATACAAAATGCTGAATATCTTCTCAATCAAGCAGGAGTAAAATCAGTGGAGGCTTGCTTTATACACTCTGTTTTTGACGAACCAGCCAGTAAGAGACTAAATGACTCTCCAATTAGCAGGTTCCTTACCACTGACACCTCTTCTTTGTCTGCTAGTATAAGAGACTGTGAAGTGATCTCTGTCACCAAAAGATTTGCAGGGATGATGCAAAGGATCCATAAAAATGAAAGCGTTAAATCATTAAATGACTTTGAATAACCATATGCCATACGTACAACAATCTGACAGGGATCGTCTTGACCCTAAAATCCAAGAACTTGTAGATATTATTAATCCAGACCATAGGGCTGGCGAGCTGAACTATATTATCAACAGACTTCTTCTGGCAACAGAAGGAGAGGGTAAATACAAAGACTTCAACGAACTATTAGGGGCATTGGAAGCAGCCAAGATTGAATTCTACCGCCGTAGAGTCGCCCCCTACGAGGATATCAAAGTACAAGAGAACGGAGACTTGAAAGGATTTGACAAAAGCAACCAAAAATCCTAGACTAACAACAAGTTCTTTGAACAAAAACATACAAACAGGCCATTGTGGCCTGTTTGTTTCACTATCAGGAGATAGAGATGAAAAACCACCCATTTTTCATAGGCTTTGCAGGTGCCAGCGGTTCTGGCAAAACCACCGTGTCTGAGGAAATAGGAAGAAGGATTGACGACATCAAGGGTGAAGGAACTGTCACCTTCGTGTCTCTGGACTTCTACTATAAGGATCAGGGTCATGTTCCCTCAGAGGAAAGAGCCAGCATTGACTTTGATCATCCCGATGCACTGGACTGGACTCTGATTGATCACCACTTCCAGCTGCTGAAAGCAGGTGAGGTAGTCATGGCTCCGCAGTATGACTTCAACACCCACACAAGAAGTATGGAAACACTCACCATACAACCTGCTCGAGTGGTAATCATCGACGGAATCCTTCTTTTCTGGCTTGAACAAATTAGAGACATGTTCAACCTAAAGTTCTTCGTCGACGTCCCTTTGGACGAATGCCTGGCCAGAAGAATTCTGCGGGACATCAGAGAAAGAGGAAGGACAGTGGAGTCAGTAATAGAGCAATGGCTGAAAACAGCCAAACCTGGATTTGAACACTTCGTTTTCCCCACGAAAAAGTACGCTGACCTCATCATCCCAAAGGGTGGTGGAAACGAAGAAGCAATCGACACCATTGTCTCGCGCATCATCTCACACCTCTAATCCACAGCCCTTGTTGCCACCAAAATAACATGGTGGTACAATGAGCTTAGGATTGCCCTTTCTAAACGACCACCGGAGCGGTCGTTTTCTTGTCCCAGAAACTGGAGGTACACGATGACGGCAGATCATGTAGGAGGAGCACCACTCAACCGACACGGAGGACTGACTCTTGTGCCAATGCCAGGGTTTGAAGAACTGGCTAACAGGGTAGGACCGCTGATTGAGGTAAAACCAATCCAGACACCCACCAACATAGTTGTGCCGGAATTCGGCTTTCGTGCCAACGGAGAACCCTATGTCAGGCTGGGGAAGGAGAAGATAGGCGACTATGACTGTATAGTGCTCACCAGCGGACCTGGCACGTATGAAATGATTGGGCAGCTCTCATTCTTGCTGGGCTACTTAGTTGGCCGACAGGCAGCAAGGATAACGGTTATCACCGGCTACTTCCCCCTGAGCCGCTCTGACAAGGATGAGGGAGACATGGAGTTGGCTCTTACTCCGCATGTCACACACATGCTGAGATCTAGCGCCTACGGCAAGCTTGACCGCATAACGTCGGTAGACATGCATTCTTCTCAGGGAGTTGGATCAGCAGGTGGCATGGGTATTATCAACCAGGTACACCTGGGCAGAAGAGTGCTTACACGCGCTGTAGAAGATGCCAAGGCCGAGGGCAGGAGCGTCGTGGTACACCTGACTGATGACGGGGCAGTCAAAAACTTCAGAAACATCATCGGCGCGGTCGAAGAAAAACAGGGTGTGCCACTGCCAATGACATATGGCAGCAAGATCAGAGTAAACAGTCACCGATCCGAACAAGGCAGAATCCACGGCAATGTGGAGGCTTTGCCAGGCTCTACTGTCATCTCACTGGATGACGAGGGGGCCACCATGGGCACTTTGATCGGTGCTGCAGAAAAAATCCTGCAGGAACATCAGGTCAATGAATTCTGGGCTGCCATGATCCACGGAGTGCTGTGCGAGAAAGGACCAGGAAGACTCTTGGCTCCGGATTGTCCCATATCACGCTCATACACCTCAGACACCATCCCTCTCCACAACCGACCTGAGCTGGAAGAACTTCTGGCAAGCAACCTCCTGAGGGTGGTTCCGTGGCACGAAGACCTGGCCCATATCATTTATCACCGTCACTGGGGCAAGTCAATCCGCGAAGTGAGGTAGTTGTTCCTTTCCAAGTCGATCATTCTCCCACCTAAAAACTCCGAGCATCTGCCCGGAGTTGACTTTTATATAAAACAATTATTCAAAAACTTCCACTTTTCCATCCCCCACTACTTGTTCGAGTTCTTCTAGTACTTTAGAATTCCATTCTATCACAGCTTGAGTACGAATAGTGTTTTTACCCACCTTTACATACACCTGGTATTCTCCAGGATAACTAGCAAATACTTTTTTTAATTCTTCAGACTTTTGTACCAATTCTTCCTTATCTAAATTCAAGATAACACATTTACTTTGCGTTTGGGGGGCATAGTCTTTTACTGAAGTGCCGTATGAAAGACTATTAGCTACCTGGTTAGCATTCTCTCTAGTCAGTATTGAAGCTTTTTCCACAAATATCTTGTTATCACCCTGTTCTTTGGGGGTTCTACCAACTACACAAAGAATCTCTCCTTCTTTCCACACATCTTGTGTTTTTTCAAAAGTTTTAGGGAAAACCATTAACTCCATACTCCCAGTAATGTCTTGGATAGTGGCAAACATCATTATCTTTCCTTTTTTAGTTATTTTTTTCTTCAACTTGTCCACCACTCCTCCTACCACCACCCACTCATTCCTCTTGTATTCCTCTATTTCAATTAAAGGAACGAGGATTTTTTTCAAACCATCTTGAAAGTATTCAAAAGGATGGGAGGAAAGATATACTCCTAGTAATTGTTTTTCCCATACTAACTTTTCCTCTAGAGTAGCTTCCGGAGCATCAACTAAGTGAACCTGGCTATCAACAGCAATGGCAGTACCAGAAAACAAAGAATCCTGGTTAGATATTTGTTTTTCTCTCATCTGTCTCACATATGAAAGTACATTTTCAATATTTGCCAACAACATTCCCCTGTCATGACCAAAACAATCCATTGCACCTGATTGAACAAGACTTTCTAATGATTTTTTATTCAAATCCTTGTCATCCACTCTCTCTAAAAAATCTTCTAAAGATTTGTACTGTCCATTTTCTTTTCTTTCAGTATAGATGACAGTACAAATATTATCCCCCACATTTTTGACTGCTGTTAGTCCAAATCTAATCACTCCTGGCTCTCCAGGCTTAGAAACCATAGCAAAATTACGAAAACTTTCATTAACATCAGGAGGAAGTACTTGTATTTCCATGCGCTTACATTCATATACAATGGTGGATACTTTGTCTGAATCACCTGCTTCAGCCTGCAAAACAGCTGTCATATACTGTACTGGATAGTTGGCCTTCATGTATGAAGTCTGATATGCAACTATCCCATAGCTTGCTGCATGCGACTTATTAAAACCATACGCAGCAAAAGGTTCAATTAATTCCCATAATCGATGAATCTTGGAAGGTGGTAGCTTGCCATGATTCTTGCATCCATCAAAAAACTTCTTTTTCTGCTTTTCCATTTCTTCTGGAATCTTTTTTCCAATAGCCTTCCTAAACTTATCTGCTTCCATCCAGTCATATCCAGCTAATTCTATAGCTGTAAGGAGAACATCGTCTTGGTAGACTAGGAGCCCATATGAAGCATCTAAATACTTTTCCATTCTTGGATCTAGATAGTCTACTAATTCAGAATTGTGTTTTCTTTTAATATACTCTGGGATAGAGTCCATGGGTCCAGGACGATATAGCGCCACCATGGCCATAATATCATTAATATGAGATGGCTTTAGTTCTTTCAACCACCTAGTCATGCCAGAGCCCCATAATTGGAAAGTACCCATAGTCTCTCCTCTAGAGAGCATTTCAAAAGTCTTTGTGTCATCCAAAGGTAAAGAATATACATCAATCTTTTCACCCGTGGTCTTCTCCACAAACTCAACAGCCTTTCCCAAAATGGACAGATTGCGTATTCCAAGGAAATCATATTTTAACACTCCCGCTGTTTCCACGGAGTGCATCTCATACTGTGTTGTTATCTTCTCTCCCCCTACTTCCCTCTGTACTGGAGTAAAATCAGTTAAGGGAGTGGGTGAGATAACTACTCCGGCTGCATGGATAGAGGTATGGCGAGCACATCCTTCTACTTTTTGCGCCAAATCAAGAAGTTTTTTTACCTCTTCATTGGTCTGATACAACTTTTTCAAATCTGGCTCCTCTTTTAATGCCCTTTGAATTGTCATGGCAAACCCTTGAGAACCAAATGGAATAAGTTTTGCTACTTGGTCGCAGAAACTATATGAACATCCTAATGCCCTTCCCACATCTCGCACACTAGCTCTAGCCATCATGGTTCCAAAGGTAATAATCTGGGCAACTCTGTCCTGTCCATACTTCTTAGTGACGTACTCAATCATTTCATCCCTGCGGTCATCAGCAAAGTCAGTATCAATATCAGGAGGACTAGGGCGGAAAGGATTTAGGAACCTTTCAAAAGGAAGCTTGAATTGAATAGGGTCAACTGTAGTAATGCCATTAACATATGAAACAAGAGATCCAGCTGCAGAACCTCTAGTAGTTTCTACCACTCCATGATTTTTGGCATACCCCACATAGTCTGCCACACACAGAAAGTACGGGGAGTATCCTTTGTCACCAATAATCCCAAGCTCATACTCAATCCTTTCTTTTATCTCATCAGTAACTTCATCATAGAAATCATTCACTTTCTCATATGTTGATTCCCTAAGCATGTCCGCGGCTGTCTTTCCTTCTGCTAAGTCTACAGGAGCAAAATGCCAATCATCTAAAGGAATTTCTAGCTTTATTCGCTCTGCAATTTTAACTGTGTTAGCAATAGCATCTGGTACATGACGGAATCTAGAAATTATATCCTCTGCTGTATTCAATGAACGATCCACATGACGATAGTCTTCACGATCATGCTGTCCAACTTTCCATCCTTCTCGTATACAGGAAAGTGTATCTTGAGCCTCTGTGTCTTCAGGATTAAGGTAGTGGACATCACGAGTAACCACCAAAGGAATATTAGCATCTTTAGATAGTTGGATAAGTTTAGTATTCACTTGTAACTGACCTTCAATAGCAAGATGATCTTGGAGTTCTAAGTAAAAATTATCCTGCCCAAATATTTCGTTGTATTCCCTAGCCACCTTACTAGCCTCTTCGGTCTTCCCATCTTTAAGTAATTTAGGGACTTCTCCCCTGATACAGCCAGACAAGGCAATTATACCCTCATGATATTTACGCAGAACTTCCTTATCCAATCTTGGCTTTCCATTAAAAAAACCTTCCAAATGTCCAATAGAGGAAAGCTTCATTAAATTCTTGTAGCCTTGGTAGTTTTCTGCCAACAAAACAAGGTGGTATACTTCTTTGTCTTGAGAATCCTTGTCTGCCATGCTCCCAGGAGCTATATATGCTTCAAAACCAATGATTGGCTTGATATCTTCTGAAAGACAAGTCTGATAGAATTCTATTGCCCCATACAAAGAACCATAGTCAGTTAGGGCGATAGCAGAAAATTTCCGCTTTTTAGCAGCCTTAACCAATGGCTTTATCTGGGTCAAACCATCCAAAAGGGAGTAATGAGAATGGTTGTGAAGATGGACAAATTTTGACATGAAAAATAATTACAAGCTACCCATATACTATATCATATTAGTAGTTTAGGCAAATGATTGACTCCTTTCTAGTTTTGTCATAGAATAGTGGTATTGGAAAAGAAAATAATAAAAAAATATGAATGTTAAAATCGGTATTATCGGAGGCTCTGGACTAGACAATCCTAATATTATTACAGACCCCCAAGATAAAGAAGTTGATACTCCATATGGCAAACCGTCTTCCTCGCTTACCATAGGGAAAATAAAGGAAGTTGATGTAGTACTACTTGCCAGACATGGAAAAGAACATACTATTCCTCCAACCCAAGTAAATTTCAGAGCTAATATACATGCACTAAAGGAGGAAGGTTGCACTCACATCATTGCAACCACTGCAGTTGGCTCCTTAAGAGAAAAAATAGGGAGAGGACATTTTGTAATACTAGATCAGTTTATTGACTTCACCAGACACAGGCATGTAACCTTTTGCAAAGAATTCCAGCCCAACAAGCCAAAACACACTCCCATGGCAGAACCTTTTGACAAACAACTAAGCGAACTGCTTGTCAAAGGGTGTGAAGAACTAAATCTTGACCACCATCCCAAAGGTACAGTGGTGACAATAGAGGGGCCAAGATTTTCTACTAAAGCTGAAAGTAACATGTTTAGGATATGGGGAGCTGACGTAATCAATATGAGCACAGCCCCAGAAGCTATCCTATCTAATGAACTTCAGATCCCATATGCTGCCATTGCAATGTCTACTGACTATGATTGTTGGAAAGAAGACGAGGCGCCTGTAACGTGGGAAGCTGTATTGGAAACCTTTAATGAAAACGTAGAAAAAGTAACTAATCTACTAATATCAACAATCCCAAATATATGCCTCAAGTGATAAAAGACAAAATAAGGACTATACCAAACTGGCCAAAAGAAGGAATAATGTTCAGAGACATAATGAGCTTACTTAGAGACCCAGAAGGCCTTCAACATCTAACAAATCTTTTAGTAGACAGATACAAGGAGATGGAAATAGATAGTATTGTGGGAATAGAAAGCCGTGGATTTATCATCGGCAGTATTTTAGCCCAGCAACTAAAAAAAGCCTTCATCCCTATTAGAAAGGCAGGAAAACTGCCCCCAGAAACAATTTCTTTGGAATATGAACTTGAATATGGTACTGACACTATTGAAATCCATGCTGATGCAATAAAGCCAGGAGAAAAGGTGCTTTTAGTTGATGATCTAATAGCAACAGGAGGTACTGCCTTGGCAGCATGTGACTTAATTAAAAAACTTAAAGGAGATATAGTAGAGTGTAGTTTTGTAATAGACCTACCAGATATTGGGGGTGCAAAAAAGTTAGAACAGGCAGGACACAAGGTATTTAGTTTAGTTGAATTTGAGGGAGAGTAGTATGGAAGAAATAATAACAGCAGCAAAACAATAGTAATCGACCACCAGCAGGGCTGGTGGCTTTGTTTTTGCCGGCGATGCCGGCT
>CAYPPF010000010.1:0-28992 GCA_964412535.1 uncultured Gammaproteobacteria bacterium
CTTCACTAGTCCGGACAATTCTTTGTATGCAGCCCTTACTTCCTTTTCCAAACTTGCAGGAAAAGTGGCTTGCAAAATCATGTTCCTTACTTTTTTTCCTACTTGAGATAACTGCCTCACATCATGAGTATTTAGGTCCTTTACAACCTTCTTCATCTTGTCTTCTAATCTAGCAGAACGCAAAAAAGACCAATATGCGTTAGCTGTAATAGCAAAACCATTAGGAACACTAATACCTTTTTTAGTCAATTTGGAATACATTTCCCCTAGAGAAGCATTCTTGCCTCCCACTAAAGGAACGTCCTTGATATTGATGTCCTTAAACCAAAGGATATTTTTCTTTTCCTTTTTGTCCATAACAAAAACCTCCTTTAATTAGTATGCCCATTATATCATAATAACTAAAAATCCTCAAAATGAGGATTTTATGTTTATTTTACCCCATCAAATCTCAATCAAAAAGATCAGCAAACAATTCCTCAGCCGAAGCATAGGTTTTGAGTTTGCCTTTTTTACGCAAACGAGCTAACTTTTGGGATTCTTCCAAAATCTGTTCTTCTTGTTTTGGAGTAAGCCCATTCTCAGTCACAACACTAAATGGTAAGCCCTTTCTTTTTTCAATCTGTTTAAAATAAATCTTGATAGCTGTACTAAAATCAAGACCTAAACTCTTCAATATCTTTTTCACATTATTTTTAGTCTGGCTGTCAATCCTTATTTGTAATGTAGAACCATTCATATATATAAATTAATATACTCTATTTAGAGTATATTATTATGTCATTACATTGTCAATACAAGTACTATGTACAACTCACTCCACCTCTCTCACTTCCAACAAATTAACATGTCCTGCATGTCCTACTGGCTCTCCAGCTACAATGATGATACTGTCACCAGGATTTACTATATCTAACCTCTTCAAAGCAAGCACTGAACGGGATACTAATTCTTCTATTGTCCTACATGGTTCTAAGACAAAAGGTATTACTCCCCAAGAAAGATTTAATTGATGCCTCACTCTTTCTGTACTAGTAGATACTATGATAGGCAGTTCTGGACGATGTCTGCTTATCAACCGAGCTGTTTCTCCTGAAATAGAGGCTGCTAAAATTACTTTTGCTTTTACTTTTTCTGCCAAAGAACGAGACATCTGGCTTATTATATCATCAACACCCGTCATCTTTTTCTTAGGCTCATACATTAATAGATCGTCATACACAGACTCTTCTGTCTTCATAACAATCTGAGCCATTGTCTCTACAGCCTCTACTGGATATTTACCAGCAGCACTTTCATTAGACAACATTATTGCATCAGTGTGGTCA
The DNA here is from genome assembly GCA_964412535.1 of uncultured Gammaproteobacteria bacterium. GTDB lineage: Bacteria > Patescibacteriota > Patescibacteriia > Magasanikbacterales > UBA922 > CAYPPF01. Next base: position 1,329 of record CAYPPF010000010.1, read on the forward strand.
ATCACTGCATTGGCAACATCAGACACCTCTGCACGAGTGGGTCTAGGATTATACTGCATAGAATCAAGCATTTGTGTTGCCACTATCACAGGCCTGGCAGCATCCAACGCCATGTCAACTAACTTTTTCTGTACCAAAGGTACTTCTTGAGCAGGAATTTCTATTCCCAAATCACCTCTAGCTATCATTATTCCATCTACTACCTCTAGAATTTCTTCAATCCTTTCTACTGCTTCGTTCCTCTCTATCTTGGCAATAATCCTAATGGGTTGTGTTGGATTTATTTTTAGTTTCTTTTCATACTCTTTGATCAAGTATTTCAAATCCAATATGTCTTCAGGACTAGTGACAAATGAAAGTGCAATTAGATCAACTTCATGCTCCACTCCGAACTTCACATCTTCCTTGTCTTTTTCAGTCAACGCCCTTACTTTCAACTTAGAATCTGGCACATTAATCCCCTTATGAGAAAGTAGTGTACCACCCACTACCACTTCTGCACTTATTTCCGTTCCAGATACCCGCACTACCTTGGTTTCCAAACGACCGTCATCCAGCAACATACGCTCCCCTTTCTTCACAAACTTATGAAGTTCATTGTAGTCAACCGGAATTACCTCTCCTGTATAGTCAGTAGAAGAAGTATCAAAAGAAACCATTTGTCCTTCTTTCAATACTATCCCTTTTTCTGGCATCACTCCCACTCGTATTTTTGGTCCTTGAAGATCCTGCATTATTGCAACAGGCTCCCCTGTCTCTTCTGCTATCTTACGAACATTCTTCAATAACTGAGCATGGCTCTCATATGTACCGTGCGAAAAATTCAGCCTGGCAACATTCATTCCAGCCTCTACCATTTTTTTAATTACCTGCTCTGATTCCGATGATGGGCCCAGTGTGCAAACTATTTTTGTGCGCTTTTTCATATCTTAGTTCCCCAAACCACTAATTATTTCCTGTAATTGTCCACTAGAAATCTGAGACATAATTTCACTGATCTGCTCACTCCCTGCCCCCACTCCCAGGAGAGAAGAATACTGTCCCCACATTTCTTTAAACATTGGTGGAAGATATATCAGAGCCAGTACTAGTGGAACCACAATTACCAGTAATCTAAGGTAGCCTAGAATCACCATCATTGTCATCCTTCTCTTTATCTTCTGATTCTGTTCATAGATTACTTGAGACCATTTGATATTTTTTTCAACCAGGCTTTTCAAATCTTCCCCTTTCTCTAATACAGGAAACTCTGGTGTTTTTACCTCTTTTACTTCTTTTTTTTCTTGTTTTTTAAGCATAAATAAAATGTTAAATATTTATTTCTTTTTTTGTAGAGATCTAATTTCACTCTGAAATTTCCTCACATCCTCAAAAGAACGGTAGATTGAAGCAAAACGTATATACGCTATTTTGTCAAACCTGCGCAAATTTTTCATCACGAGTTCCCCTACTTCTGCACTCGTTATCTCTTTCTTTTTCTTTTTTTGTATATCTCTCTCTATTGCAGAAATCATACGATCAAATTTCTCCTGAGTATACGGACGCTTAGCCAAAGAATGCAAAATGCCTTTTTCCAGCTTTGCCCTTGAATATGATTCCCTGTCCCCATCTCTTTTGACTACAACAATATCCAGTAGTTCCATTTCTTCTACTGTTGAAAAACGATAGTTGCACTTTATACACTCTCTCCTTCTTCTCACTGCCATTCCATCACTAGCTAAGCGTGAGTCAATTACCTTGCTCTCCTTTGACCGACAAACCGGACAATGCATAGTATATCAATTAATTGATGTACATATTTTACCATTTTTACCAACACAAGGCAAAGCCTCCCCTAAGGGGAGGCTTGATAAGAAACAAGGGTGGGGAGGAATTGATATGGAGGAGTCTATACCATTATGCTAATGAAAGCAATGCCGACAAGACTGTATACTCCAACAACAAAACCCAAAAACATTGATATTTGAATGCCGAAGACAAAAATCGGCACACAGAATATGAGAGCTGCCAAAATTGACAGCAAGAAGATGCCGAAAATACTGTCTAGCCTTCTCACCAAAGGCGGGGTAAAGCCCAGACCGGCTGTTGCTACTAGGTAAAAAAGAAATAAGCCTCCATGCCATACCAATTCCATTTTCCCCTCCTTAGGGTGCAATTTCTCCACCCCTGTTTCTTAGTTGCTCAAAACACAAACAATTAAATTACTTCATACCCATCTTCCTGCGAATAAAGGCTGGTATCTCTAAATCTTCTTCATCATCTTTTTCTGGTTTAGGCTCCTGTGGAGGAATGGGCTTCATAGGCTTTTTCTTTGTCTTGGCTGAAACAGACTTTGCCACAAACCCAGGCTTTCTTTCTTCCATTGGCTCTTGCTCTTCCTCACTTTCTTCCTCTTCCTTCTTTTCCAAGCCAGTGGAATAGAACGGCCTAGCACCACCAAAGAACGAACGATTCTCTTCTTCAACCGGAGGCTTTGGAGCTGGTCTTTCACGTCCGTCAAATCCCGTTGCAACTACAGTAATACGTACCTCATCACCCATGTCTTCATCAACTACAGCACCAAAGATTACCTTAGCATCATCATCAGCTGAACTTGTAATTACCTTAGCTGCCTCAGCAACCTCCTGCATTCCAAGATTTGATCCACCAGTGACTGTAAACAATATACCTCGGGCTCCATCTATTGATACTTCCAGCAAAGGACTTGAAATAGCTGCCTTGGCCGCTTCAACCGCCCTTTCTTCACCAGCACTGCTGCCTATGCCCATTAAAGCAGAGCCGGTATCATGCATAATTGCCCTGACATCAGCAAAGTCAACATTAATTAATCCAGGAACTGTAATTAACTCCGAAATACCTTGCACCCCTTGTCTCAAAACATCATCTACAATCTTGAAAGCATCTAACAAAGAAGTCTTCCTGTCAATTATTTGTAATACTCTGTCGTTTGGAATAGTGATCACAGTATCAACATGGCGTACTAAATCCTCATGCGCCTTGTCAGCAATTAACATGCGTTGCGGACCTTCAAAAGCAAAGGGTTTGGTTACCACCGCAACTGTCAAAGTTCCCATCTCTCTTGCTATCTCAGCTATTGTGGGACTGGCTCCTGACCCAGTGCCTCCACCTAAACCGCAAGTCAAGAAAACCATGTCTGTTTCTTTCAGCATATCGCGGATTTCATTCTGTGCCTCTTCTGCACTGCGCTTTCCCAGCTCTGGATCCATTCCAGCTCCCAATCCTCGTGTCACTGTCTTCCCAATATGTAGCTTATGAGGAGAACTGCTGTGATGCAAGGCCTGCACATCCGTGTTCATGGCAACAAAATCAACACCTCTAATACCTGACTTCACCATGCGATCCACTGCAGCACCACCTGACCCTCCTATACCCACCACCTTAATCTTTGCAAATGTTTCTATGTCTGGTTTTACTTGGGGCATATGTTAAATATTAATTTCAAATACCTATTCAGTATTCTGAACACTAAATATGTTCAGAACTGCAACCATAGTTTACTTAAACTTTGTACTAGTATTTTATCCCCTTTACCCATGTACTGTCAAGCAAAGCAAGAAGTGGTTGTGTACAACTCAAATCACAGCACAAAAAAACACCCATTCAGGTGCAAAAACAGCCTTTTAACGAGTAGGTTGTATCATTATGGCATCAATGACCTAAACCAGGTCCTAACCTGCTGAGAAGCCTTTTCTACGCTCTTCATGCGTAGTATGCCAGGACTTAGTTCTCCGGAACGGAGACTAGACCCCCACTTAACCAAGCCAACGGCTGTGGTAAAAGACAAATCATTTATCTTCTCACTCACGCTCTTTATTTCGATTGGATATCCAAGAGAGGCAGGTAATCCCAATTTATCCTTAGCCAAATCAACCAAGCCGGCAAGTTTCGCCCCTGCTCCGGTAAATACTGCACCAGCAGGCAAAAGATGACTCCTATCTATCTTTACCAATTCCTTATCTACTTTCTCTAGTATTTCCTCCACCCTAGCTCCAATTATCTCAGCAATATATTTTCTAGACACTTCCTCCCCCACTTCTGCCCCTGCCTCCTTAAGGTCAATCTTTTCTTTCTTAGGGATATCTTTGGCAACGCACTCTCCGTATTCTGTCTTTACCTGCTCTGCAACTTCAATAGAACTTTTCAAGCCAATAGCTAGATCATTTGTAATATGCTCAGAACCAATTGGTAAGACTGCTGTGTGAATAATGTCGCCATCTTCATACACCACCATTCCAGTTGTTGCCCCTCCTATGTTCACTACAACTGTACCTAATTCTTTCTGCCTTAGTGTTACTACTGCACTACTAGCCGCTAAAATTGACAGTACCAAATCATCAATATCAATTCCTGTACGATATACTGCCTTGGTAAGGTTCTTTATATGAGAGCTTGAGCTTTCAATTATTTGAGTATCTACTTCCAAACGTATCCCTGTCATCCCCACCGGGTCTTTTATCCCGGTCTGTCCGTCAACAGAAAAAGATCTAGGAATTACATGCAGGATCTCGTAATTCAGTGGTGTAGCAATAGCTCTAGCAGCCTCTACTGCCCTTTCAATGTCTTCCCCCCCTATTTCCCCATCTGATTTAGCAACAGCAACCACTCCTTTACTCTCTTGAGAGAGCCTGAAATACCTACCCAGGCATGCTCTATGGGAACACCCACTAATCTTTCTATCTTCTCCAGAGCATTGGAGATTGCTGACACTGCCTCTTCTATGCTGCTAACCACCCCTTTATTCACCCCTTCAGAAGGTACTTCCACCATCCCGATTATTTGTAGGTCCATTTGGCCATCACTAAGAGGCACCTGTTTTCCCACAGCTGCACGCACTGCTGTTGAGCCTATGTCAAGGCCTGTTATCAGCTCTGCTTGAGGCTTTCTTTTTACCATACTAACTGATTTCTTCTAGTTTATCACTATTAGTTGAGAAACTCAAAAAAATGTGGCCAGAATATTAATATACCTATTACCAAAGCCCCTAAAGAGGCTACTAATACCACTGCTGCCATTATGTCTTTTATCACCCCTATTTGGTATGACAGTCTTGGTTTAAGGACATCGCTAAACTTCTCCACAGCACTATTTAACAACTCCAGGGTAGTTACCGAAACAATTAAAATCACTAACAGTATGTATTCTGCCTTGCTTAGGCTGAAAAGCCAAGCAAACACAAGAACTATTATGCTTACTAGTATCTGGATACGAAAATTCTGTTCATTTTTGAAAACAAACTTTAATCCTTTACCAGCATCCCTAAAGCTGTGGAATAATCTTTTTACATTCATAACAGGTCTTTAACTAATTTTTCCTGTAAGCTAAACATCTTGCGAGCATCTGCTTTTTTTATGTGGTCATGTCCAACCAAATGCAACACTCCATGAATGACAATGCGCAAAAACTCTTCTTGAAAAGATACTTTGTACTCTTTTGCCTGCCTTCTTACCTGCGGTATGCAGATGATAATATCTCCTAAGTCCTTTTCTTCTTTGTGTTTAATACCACACCCATCTTTAGTACTAAACGCTAACACGTCTGTCACCTTGTCCTTACCTCGATGTGCTAGATTCAAATTTCTCATTCTTTTATCACCAATAAAATGCAGGCTTATCATTGCCTGTTGCTGCTTAGTCTTGTTAAGGACGTGGAACACTGTCTTTTTTATCCTCCCTTTTCCCATCCCAATCTTATCTACTGTATGGTAAACTAAACATTCCATATTGACAAGAATTACTAAATCTCCTCCTGTTCAGTGGTGGTGGCTTCTTCGACTAACACAGGCTTCCCTATCTCAATAGTACTGGTAGGTTCAACTGGCAAAACAATCTGCTCAGGAATCTCCACAAAAGTCTTGCTCGGCCTAAAACTCTGCCACATCATTCTAATTATGTGTCTAAAAGGCATTGGCCCTGTGGCACCTGGGTGATATGTCATTACATATACATCATTTTCCTGTACAAAGTATGCTACCAAATCATCCTTTCTCTTCTTACCCTCTTCCTTAAACCTATTAATTATTGTCTGGAGGTCAGTAAGTTTCTGATTTTCTGCATTCTCAATAAACCAAGCAGTAAAATCCTCTCCACTCTCTTTTTTGAAAGCACTGATTTCCACATAATCACCAGTTACTGAACTAAACAAAACCTGCCTAAACTGACTATCCACCTCTCCCACCACCCATTGAGAGGGGTAGTAGACCCTGTATTGCCACGAAGGATTCACATACTCCTTCACTAAGCCAGAATCAATGATCTTCATTGGAGCAAATCCCTGTGGATTATATAGATTAAACACTTCTTGACCATCATAGTACCCATCTTTGTCAGTGTCCCAATCCCCACTGTCGACGTTAAACACTTCTTCTTCTAAGTCAGTTAAAGAGTCGCCATCTACATCAGCACTATCTACTAAAAACATGCTTGGAAATTCCAAAGCTGGTCCTAAGTCTGTCTCTTTGATCTCTTCCTCTTCAATAATCTCCTCTTCTTCTTCAACAGCTTCCTCTTCAATAATCTCCTCTTCTTCAATCTCTGGCTCTATCACTGGTTCCACCTCTGGTGGCTGTTCTGGAGCTCGCAAAGCAGCCAGTTTTTGAGCCTGATCTATATAGTACCAAGAAACAGCAGCAACCACTAACACAAGAGCTACAGCTAATAGAGAATACAAAACCTTCTTTTTCTTCACCCCAGATCCTGGCCCCCGCACTTTCCCAGGTTTTTTAATAATCTTTTTAGCCCTTACCTCAGCCTTTTTTTCAGCTTCCTTGAGCCTAGATTCAATTGTTTTCTTTGATTCCTCTTTTACCATACCCTCGTAATGCACCACTGGATCTTTAGCACCATAAAAATCATCAGGAATTACTTTGATATTTTTATGCTCTTTTTCTTTTTTTACAACCTTCTTTTTACCGAACATATGTTATGATTGTGGTGGTTCAAAAATCTTACCTGGGCCAGTAGGGTTATATCCATTCTTCACCTCTTCACCATCATCATATCCGTCACCATCACTATCTGTGACAAATGGATCTGTCTTCCAAACAGTAACCTCATCACCATCACCCAATCCATCACCATCACTGTCCCAATTATTTGGATCTGTGCCCAAATCTTCTTCCCTATTATCATCCAACCCATCAGCGTCTTTGTCAATTGGCTCTCCAAAGAGAATCTGTTCATCTGTAATATCAGCAGCAATATCTTCTTCCTCTGGCAAACTCTCTTCTTCAGGAAGGACGAGCTCTTCTTCAAATTCAACAAAAGCTGGCTCTTCTACAGGTGCGGTGACAGATTCTGGAGTTGCTGCCTGTTCTAACAATTCAAGACTGCTAGCAGGAAGGCTAGTGTCAGCAGGCGCAGTCTTAACAAACGAACTATATATCCACCATCCCCCGCCTCCCAGAATAGCTAGAACAACAACTAAAATCACAACTGTTATTAAGCCCCTAGTCAAGGTTGGTTCTTTTACAGTGTACACATCTTGCATCTTGTCAGCAGGTGGAACCTGATCTCCTGCTAATGGAACCTTTTCCACCTCAGGCCTTGGCACTTGGGGTGTTGGTTCTGCCTCCCTTGGCTTAAGCACACCTGCACCTAAAGCACTTGGAGTGGCTGGTTCAGGAGCTTGCTCAACAGGGGCTTCCGGTGCCAACTGCCTGGGCTCTTCCTCTTTTTCAACCCCAGAAAAAATATCATCAGGCTCACCTATTGGAAGATTATTAGGTGTCTGTCCCCCATCTTTATTTTTGTCGTCAAACATACATATATTAGTTAATAGTTATTCTAATTTTCCTTCACCTAAGGGATTATATCCTTTCATTACTTCAACTCCATCAAGGTATCCGTCGCCATCAGTATCATCATTGTTGGGGTCAGTTCCCAATTTTTCAACTTCCACTTTATCGCTCAAACCATCAAAGTCACTATCAAACTTATCATCAGCAGTACCTAATTCCGCTTCTTTGCTGTCCTTGAGTCCATCATGATCTTTGTCATCAACTTGTTCTGGAAACTTAATATACACATTAAGTTTTTCTTTTTTCTCTTCAATGACCTCGCCCGTCTCTTCATCTATCACCCTCTCTTCTGCTTGTTTTTCACCGACCAACACCTGTTCTTCTCCAAACATCATCTTGTATCCAATAAATCCTAAAACAACTAAAATTATCACTATTAGTACTATTAAAATAATCTTTTTTATGTCAATCATACTAATTAAAATCATAGTTAGCGTAATCGCCAAAATCTACACTTGTTGGCAAGAACTTGTCAACCACGTTGATAAAAATATCATCATCCGTACGTAAAACACTTAACACATACCACTGTGTATCATTATCATCTAAATCATCATAGTCAAAATAGTTCAGTCGCAAAGGATGGTCTCCAGCATATGGCTTCACTGATTCCACACCCTTGTTCAATACAAACTCATTGTCTTCATTACCAAAGCCTAAATATACCTCTATCCCCTGGCTCTTAAACACCGGACCCTCTTCTCCCAAAAAGTTAGCTAATTCATATGGCAGTTCACCAACCAATATGTCTTTGATAGGGAGCCCGCCATCATTAGTAGAGCCCTTGTGCTGGAAAATATACCTGTAGGTCGCCCCTTTAACCAAACGACTTAACTTAACATCTTCCACCAAACAAGGGTTAAGGAAAGATCCATCACATCCATCTTCTTGGAAAATTAGACCCTTGTAGTCTGCCCCTTGTCCGCTCTTAATTTTTCCATAACACTGATTGAAATCCAGAGGAGTCGCTTCTGGCTGCATACAAGGAGAATACTCTAACCAACTACTAACTCTCTCTACTATAAAATTATAATCCGGACTAAAAACATCCTGCACTAAATAATTTTCTTTAATAGAATCACGAGGTACTTTGGAGATAAAGGCGAGGTCGCCTAACATGAATTCATCCACTTCAGAATCATCAAAGAAAAAGTCGCCTACATCTTCAGTTCCCACCAAAGCAACACCCTCTCCAACATCATAATCTAACTCGCTGTCACCAATACTATCTAGTATAGCCTGATCATCTGTTCTCACCTTACTCACTTCCTCTAACTGATATTTATCAGCATCTTGGTTAAATACCAAATCAAACACATGCCAGTACTGAGCAGACTTATTTCCGCTTGGCTCTGCATCATTAATGTGGAATACATAGTCTGGTTTGTATACTGACAGTTCATCCTGAGCCCACTTATTCTTATACACCTCAACTATTATGTTGGAATCAACAAAATTAGTAATTGGCTTCACATCTGTCCCAGGGTATGATTGAGTAAACTGCTCCACTGTAAAGGCATAATTGTACCCCTTAAATGGCCATGCACTAGTGTCAATTGTTACTGACTGAACATATGTTTCTTCTAAATGCCCGGCTTCATGAACATACACCCCGTTATATGTCTCATCTGTGCATTGAGTAAGGTAATCAATAGTATCACATATGGCATCTTCAGCAACAACAGTAGGATATTTAATAGGGCTAGTTCCACCAATCAATGAAAAACCTTCATTATGCACTGTTCCACCAAAATCTATAGCCTTGTCCTTCTTAGTCCACTTCAGCACCACCCTGAAAGTATCCTCAGGCACTGGAGGAGAAATTACATACTCATTTATTACTTTCTCGCTTTCATTATTCACAGGAAAAGGGAAGAGCATTTCACTAAGAACTGGAGAGGTGTTTGGGGTAAATTGTAGGAAATAGCTAGCACCAGGAGCATTACAAAGCTTATTAGTGACAAGCTTCTTAGGCGTGATCGGAGAGAGCTTGTAAAATATATTCTTGTGTAATTGTGGACCAGAAACAACAAACGGTTCAAAAATATTAGTTGGATCTAGTGGTTCTTCTCCATAAATCATCCTAGTATTACTTTTTGCACCCAGGACAACAGGCCACCCAATTCGCTCGCTGTTTGGTTCGGCAGCATTCATTATATGGGCGAAAGGCTCAGCACCATCATCTAAAGAAAACCCACATTCAATACACTTGTTCTCTAATTCTGTACAATCTTCCAAACAAAGCCATTCACCTTTGTCAGAACAGGTTGCTATATTTCCATGACTGTTAAGCACCTTTCCGTCACTGAAATCACACTCTTCTCCACCCTCCTTATCAATTTCACCATTACCACAATAGTACATTGAATCTATTGTCAACACTTCCTTACAATCAGATGAACAATATGTACAGGACTTGTTATACTCTGGATCACACTTGATACCATTCTGTGTGCCCATGTCACATGCCTCTTTTTTCTCTTTTGGTAAATCAGGACTATTCTCCACCTTGCCATTCCCGCAAAAGGAGCCTGTAGGTTCTTCTGGGACAGGTGGTGTACCTTGGTACACCCCATCACAAACCACTCTCCCTCCATTACCAAGCATCAAACTCCCTGAAGAATAGTAAAAGTCCACATCTGTTAGATCAACTTGGCAAGGGGTCTCATCATCTCCTGTGGGAATAGGTCCCCAGTTAAAGATTCCTGGAACGGCCTCGCTCACGTATTTCTTCTCCACAGAAGAACATATTAATCCGTATGCATTACAAATCTCATTCCCAGTAGTACCTTGTTTACATTCAGAATGCATTGTAAATGGTGCATAATCCTTCACTAAATCAATATATGTCTTATCAGTGGTAGTAGTAAACATTGGATTCGCGTCCTTACAATCCATGTTCTCTTTCTGACAGAAATTATTACATCCATCTAATTCTTTTGTATTTGTATCATCACAGCCCTCATAAATACCATTGACTATCCCATCACCGCAATATCCTCCATTGTCTTTGCAATCCCATGAACAACTATACTCTTTATTAGCATTATACGAAGAATCATTTGTACCCACACATGGACCACAGTCATACAGCTCAACACAGTTCGCCTCATTAGCATCACAAAGAACTAAGGTTTCCCCATCCATCTTATACTTATTTTGCTCACAACCATAATAGTCTGTAAGGGGAAGATCGGTCTTAGAAAAACAATCTTGATCTTCTGCACAGACATTAGCTGTATCACCCAAAAAAGGAATCTTAGAACAATACCCTAGCTGGTATTTATCCTCTCCCAAATCACAAAACTCTAACGGAGCACCATTGGCGTCAAAATCTTTCACCCCATCACCACATTGTTGGGCACTTAAGCCAGTACACTCTGAATTACAATGTCCATATGTACCGTTTAGCGCCCCATCATCGCAGGCTTCTCCTCCCTCTACGATTCCATTATCACATTCAAATTTATCCTTACAACTACTGTACATCCACTCACAACTATTAGTACAAAACTTATATGCCGACTGGCTCTCAGTACAACTCACTGCATCCCCCTCTTCAACTCCTCCTACACAATCACTTGCCGGGTATACCCGATTATTTTTCATGAAAAAATCATCTTTTCCATTCTTGGTCTCACCTTTTAGGTAGACACAGCGAATTCTTGGATTCTTAACAAGATCAACGTATGTCTTCTTTCCCGGACCTGCGTTTCTGTAATACACACTATCCCCTGCTTGCACACTACCAGCAATCATGTATGTACTAACCTCATCGCAGTTGGACTTAAAATCTTTAGCTTCATCACAGCCAAAGCCAATCAAATCATTAGGATAGTGAGGATTATATTTCCCTAGATCGTATATAATGCTGTCGTTTACTGCACAAACACCCTTTGCCACCTCAGTATTTACCTTCTTACCATCAAAAGTATTCCATTCTAAACCACAATCAAGATCACTTTCACACTCTTGGTGTTGTTTAAAGCCACTTATTCCACCCTCGCATTTGGCAGACATAGCGACCTGAGCCTTGCCCTCGCTACTCTCTTCTATAGTCCCAGGAGGCTCGCACTCTTCATCCAGTACGTTGATAACACCATCACCACATTTAGCATCAAAAGGACTCTTTACTTCATTCGGCTTACACCAACGTTCTGTGGTAAACTTATCTAAATCCAGCAAGTCTCCTGAACCAGGAGGATTAATTGTTTCTTTAAACAATGGGCTATCTACTGTTAGGTATTCCAAATTTCCATGCAGCTTGTAATCAAATCCATTGTCCACTGCCTCGTACTCAAATGCACTCATCAACACCGGACAAGAGTACTCTTGCTTTGAAGCACTCCAGCAAGTTTCTTGATCTGCCTCTGGATCACAACTAGTCCATTGATTAATTTTTTCTAAAACCAAATTATTCACCATTCCACCAAGTACATTGCCCCAGGAAGGCCATTTTGAAACCGTATATCCTGTTATGAAAGTACCTGAATCCAAACTTGGGTACTCTTTGTTATCACGTGCATACTCGTACAAGCCTGTCATAATGGCTCGTATTTCTGGCAGTCTTTCCCAATCTCTAAACAACTTAGTCTTTGCATTAGAACATACCCCATTAGAGTCTTCTAAAGGCAAGCCATCCGCATCATTACAATCAAAATCATTAACACAGCTAAAACTATTAATCGTTCCTATATGAGCCTTGTCTGGCAGCTGATCATCTGGCTCAACAGCCTGCTTCAAACAATACCCAAAATCACTAACATTTATATTAAACTCTAGAGAATTAATTAATTGTTCAAACACATCTCTAGTGCTAGCTTGAGCATTCTGATTAATGCTAAATTGATATATATTATTATATACTGAATCATCATCTCCAATATTCAATGCATTGATGTAGTAATTATCACCATCTGTTATTCCCTGGTATCCAGCTATTTCAATTGGCTGCATTCCAAGAGAGTCAGGAAACTTCTTCTTAAACCATTCTGATGGAGTCAGCCTATCAGGAGTGTTGTTAAAAATCTGAATACCAATAACATCATCATTATTATTACTGAATAATAGGTATCTTTTAAGGGTATCTTCGGTCAGAGTGGTCTTTTCCTCTGCTGTCTCAACACACGAATTATCAACTTCTACTTTCCACACTTCCATCATTGGCATACACTGCTCTTGCAGTCCAGTATGACAATCATCATCCACAAAGCAAGAACGGTAGCCTGTTTCTTCCCAATCTTTATCATAGTCTATTGGGTATTCGCCAACCTTAGAACAATACCCAGATCCTTTTGGCATCGGAGTGAGGACACAATTGTTATTTAACAACTCTTGAGCTGACATTTCAAACTTACAATTGGGGGGGAAATAAATGTCAAAGTCTGGACCATTAGTATTAGGCATTAAATACAAATCTGGACACTCACTATCCACCTGACAAGCATCATTAGAGTACGCGCAATGATCTGGCTGTTGAGCTCCTGTACCCAATCCCTCTTTAACAAGGAATGGCTTCAGGAACGGCAAATCATCACCTGTGTTATCTGACTGTCCTGCATCAGCACAATAGCTCATGCGGAAATTATAGTATGGCCCGCCTATTGGCAACAGCTGAGTCCCATTAAACTGCCCGTTTTCATCCCACCCACTCTCATTAATTCCATCAAGATTACCAAAAGTTATTCCCTCTTCAAATGGATAGTATTGTTTAGGAGGCCAAGGATTTTCACACAAGATAACATCTATTTCAGTAAGGCCAGTAAATATCTCACCAAATTGATTATCTTCCACATCCACATCATCAGTTATCTCTGCATTGGCCACTGCTGTAATATGCCCCTCCACATTCCTAGAACCAATGGCTGTCAAAGCCGTAGAAGTACTGTGTCCTGGGGCAGGAATGTCCAACACTGGATTGGCTTGTGGTTGCCAATCCCAGACCCAATAGTATTGCCCCGGAATCCTTACTATCTGCTGTCCGTTAGTGCTATATGGTATGGCTCTAAAAGTAGAGGAGGTAAAAGGAGTTTCAAAAATCCAGCTGTCTGGTTCAATGACAACCTTTTCCATCTTGCAAATATCAGTGCCTGTTTCAAAAATCCATGAATCAACTAAAATATCTTTTTCCGGGCTCTTTATTCCAGCACCATTGCTTGCGGCAATACCATCATTACCACCCTGCAAAATGACAGCCATTACTGTATTAACCGGTAAAAGATCTTGTAAATATATACTTATCGTACTAGTTACTTTTTGATAATCGTCACTCCATTCATAGCTGGTCTCCGGTACGGCTGTGATAGAGCCACTGCACCATACTTTGATATCATCAACACTAAATTCTGAAGCATACGTGCTATCTCCAAAAGCTCTTACAAAAAACTTCTTAAACCAATTCCATGCTTTCTGCCACCAGCTTCCCGTACTCATAGAATCTTCATACGCTAATGACAAAGTAGGGGTGATAATATCAGTGACATTTAATTCCCCTTGATCAGCACACACAAAACCTTCTTCATGACCATGCGCAATTAACAAATCTCCTGATATTGTATCTGGATTGATAAAGCCAGGAAATTTGACTTCAATATATGTATTCCTACAAACATCTTCAGTTCCTTCCAAGCCAGCACCATCTACTGGATACTCATCAGTTCTAAATAGTCTTTCATAGCAACAGGAATTATTTCCCACTCCCCATTTAGTTTTTTCTAGCGGATTGTCTGAAAGACAGTCATTATACTCCTCATTCGCAGAAGCTTCTTCATATTCAGTATACCCACACTGCAAGAAATACTCTCCTGCTCCACTCGGCTTCTGATCTAAAGATTTTACTTCACCGTTAAGATCCATAAATGAAACTGCCTTGGCATTAATAGTAGTTTCTTGAAGACCATCATCGTTAACAACACCATCTCCTTCTGCTGTTACCAATTGAACAGGAGTTTGAGGTGCTTCATCCACATCTTCCAAAGGATCTATCTCACAAGCTTGGTACTCTCCTGGCCCCTTTACTGCATCACGGCATAAAGAAGGTTCGTGATGAGCCACAGATGAACCCCACAAGGTACAATCATCCTTGCATCCATCAGTTCCTGCTTCGCACCATACCCCACCATCGTCAACATCATTCACAAAGCCTTCAAATTCACATAGATTTTGCACTAAACAACTATCTGTACAGTAATCTCCCACTTCTCCCTGAATCATTACTGCTGTATTACCCCCTTCACCATCTTGCCGTACTCTAAAGGCATTATCCTCTCCAGGCATTACTTCACACTCCTCTCCTAATTCTAGCCTGTAGTTACCACATACACTTAATGATTCCTGACATTCTGGCTCATCCATGTAGTCTGGGTTGTCTATACACCAACTTTGAGCCATTGGAGTGCCTAAGTGCAGACATTCATCAGAACAGCCTTGTTTTTGCCAAACAACTGGCCAATTATTCCCATCCACCATCTCCTGAGTTATTCCAATATCGCAATCCTCTCCAGCAGCCACGTCCTTACTTCCACAAAATGCTTGATTAGGCTCTACTTCCTCTAAATTATTAGGAGAGCCTGAATTAGTACAATTAACATTACAATTTACCCACTCTTCTTTATCACCGCCTGGATCACACTCTTCTCCTAAATATGGCTCCAACTCTCCATTACCACAATTCATCTCAGTTGAACCAGGACGCAAACATGACAAAGAGCAGCTCACACCTGGCTCTTCAGCACCAAAAGGTTCGCAGTCTTCACCTGGCTCTAGTTTTGCATTACCACACAAATATGGTGATGGATTTGCACTTCGCAACACATCACTACCTTTCAGCATGCAAGTAAGGTCACACTCTGGAGATAGTTCCTTGGTAGCAGTGAACTTAGTCACTGTTGCAACATTATTATCTCCGCTCTTCCACTCCCATCCATACCACCATGGATTCAATTCTTGTCCATATGGACTGCATGCATCTGGCTCTCCTCTTGGAATGGTTGTGTACTTCTGCTTCTGCCCTATTAAATATGCAGTAAATGGATCAGGCTTTATATCAACCTTATCAACCGCACACGGAGTATCACTGTCCTTAGTTCTGAACTTATCAACAAACTCTTCCTTAAGGGACTTTCCTGGCTTAATTGGATCAAAACCACCGATTGCCTTTACACTTGTTTCCACCCTTACCTGATACCAAGTACTTGGTTCTAACCAATTAGTAGGACTTAATCTGGCGATAAAATTATCAGAACTGTCTAATTGTAGTAAAGGAATATTTTGTAGTATAAACTGACAAGTCTCATCATGGCATTTTTCTAACTTGATTCCATCTTGGTATGTATCTTTCACCATCTGACGATTGAACCTAAAACCAAGACCTGTATTTATGCAAGCATCCCCACAATTTGGCCACCACTCCACCACTTCTGGATCATATAGGTCGATCTTAAGTGTGCTGGTGGCTGTCTTGCCCTCACTCAAACTACCAACCTGTTTAGTGAACTTAAGCTCAGTAATATTTCCAAACAAGACATCGCCTATATCGCCATTTCCTGCATAAGCTCCTCCGACTGCAACCGAAGAATCCATTATCTCATTAACATTCTTACTGCCTTTACTAAAGAATGGCTCATCGCTCTCTCCAATATATAGAGATATTCCATTAGGGGTCTTCATTATCTTGTAGTCCCCCTTGTCCCACTGCCCATCAAATTCTTCCCAGTGCATCAAAAAGATATCTCCTGCAGGAGGAGCTTCCTCATATACAAAGCCTCTCTCTTTTTTCCCACCAGGAAAATGACGTTCAACCACATGAATTTTGCTCGCTCCTTGTTTAAAGTATATATATCGGTCAATCCACCAATACGAAATCTCTCCAGCTTCAGTCACCTCTGTGAAATTGTGAGTAGAAGTGGATATTTTATCCAAGTTATATTTAACTGTAACTACATACGAATCTTCTTCAACAAAATCAGCACCATCTAATTCCTCCACAACCTTAACATCATCAACACTATTTACCTCTAAAACCTGGCCAGCCCCAATCTTCTTCAAAACATTTGTTGTCTCTTGTATGTTAACCTCCTCAATGTTTGCAGTAATTTTTACTGTATCATCACCTGTGTCTTCTTTGGCTGTCACAATAGCCCTACTGTCGGTAAAATATGGAGGCTTTGGAGCCAAAACAGCCACAGCTTGATCAGGATTTGTTGATCCCCATTTCCATCCCAAACCATCAACATTCAGCACTACACACTCTTGGCTTCCTCTACCCCAGATATAGTAGTAGTATGGATGCTGAGGTATGCTAGACACAGGATATGCAGGATCAAGGATCAACCCTAAAAGATGAGCAACATAGTACTTGGGCACTATGCTCACCTGCTTTAGTTTGCACATCCCATTCCCAGTCTTGAATTCAAAACAATATGCTGCCCCTACCACGCATGGGTTGGTTTTAAGGAGTTTTTCTTTTGTAATTATTTCCTGTCCTAGTATTTCTTCACTCTGTGAAGAAGTAATTTCTTCTGACAACTCAACACGATACCATGCATCTGCATCTAAATCTGGCTGTGGATCACCTGGTATCTCAGTCTTTCTCCTTATTTCCAAAACTCCTGAAGGAAAGTATACATAATCAAAATTTTGTGGAGGAACCAACTTCTTCTCCTTCTTACAATTAATGGCTAAATCTGTTCCACCACATTGATATATTTTTATAGTACTACCATTCAAAGTATTCTCATCCATTGGCATGCTGAACTTGACTGCAATAGTAGCATTAAGACAAGTTTCCTTGCCAAGACTCCACAAAGTGGATGGTACAGGTGATGGGTATTCAACATCCACGTTGTTAAACCAATCAACTTCATTACACTCTTCCAACACCCTTGGTACTTTCTTTATCTTCCCAGTAGTAAATCTCCAAGCATACCCCGCATCTCTAGTTTCACCTGCACAAATATGACTCTTTGGCTTCCAAAGACCGGCATCTGGGGAAGCATCACCTGCACAACATTGATTCCCTGCCTCATCCATGCTATTTTTTACATCATCATTAGCATTCCTACAATCACTGACTGTATATTTCGCACTATTACCAACCTCACCCTTAGCAGATACTTTAATAGGACCTGACTGCATGCTGTTTCCATCAATCTCAGACACTGGTAGTGCTGTTTCAATATGGCCGTTGTCAACAAGCACCACCACTGGCTGTTCTAAGTAGAAATCTTTCTTAGAATCAAGCCACGTACTCAAATTCAATGGCTCTGCTCCACCACGCCAAAAGTGAACCACTGTATTTACTGGATCTTCCAATACAAAATTATTACCATAAATATCCAAAGTCTTGCCCCCTAATAGTGGGGCAGAGCCATGATCAGGCTCCAGTTTACAAATACTAGGCAGAGGAGGACCTTCTTTTACTTCAAACATATCCTCTTCTTCTAAATAATCATCTGCCTTAGTAAAAAAGTTATACCCATTTCTAATTGAAAGGTAGTACTGACTAGAAAGCACTTCTAAAGGAATTTGAGCAATAATCTGTTCCTTTTTCCATGTATTAGGGCACTTCTCATGCAAATCTTTTGTTTTCAACTCAATACACTCTGGCTCTTTGTCATTATCATAATTAACACTATTTTGTTCTGCACAAGTGTGAGCTGTCCCTGCATCTGTGGCTATGTATACATGTCCGCTGCTGTCAAAACCAGTACCATAGATGGTGATAAAGCTGCCGGCTGTGGTGATTTTAGGGTCAATCAGAGTGATAACAGGACTATAGTCTGGTAAATCACCTTCGGTAATTATTGTAAAAGGAATCCCGTTACTAAACTTTCCTTCTACTTCTGCTTTCACAGCAACAACACCAGCCCCCATGTTTTCTGGTACGCTTGTCTCTATCTTAGTATCAGTCCAAGAAACATAGCCTGCTTGCACTCCACCAAATCTAATAGCTTGCTCTCCATTTCCATCACCTAGCCCAGCACCAATTGCATCAACTGGAGTCTTTGGCATTGCCGCTGTCTTTCCATCTTGAGTGGCAACACTACATAAGCCAGGCCTTTGTATATCATTCTTTTCAAACCATCCACCCTTTCCTGGTTTTTCACCCCAGTTATCTGTAGTAGAATCCCACAAACTAGCATCGTCCTGACGAACCACTCGTATACTACTTGATGTACCCTGTGCCAATTCTTCATCACCAGGTACTTCCACTATTATCCAATTATCATTCCAAGTACTAATTGTTCCGCATTCAGCCAAATCAGCAACAACAGCACTCTCCCATTCCACTTGGTCAATATCCCCACTATCATCTTCATCAATAGCAAACTGCACATGACCTTGCTCTGTCCCGAAGTATAGTCCAGTAAGGGTAATCCAATTACCTTCTGCTCCGTCCATTGGATCCACATCAAAAATCCTTGGCTGAGCAATACATTGCCCATCAACACACTTGCCTGATTTACACTGCCAATCTTCTGTACAAGCATCACCAACGTCTAAAGTTTCACCTAAAACAAAA
Source organism: uncultured Gammaproteobacteria bacterium (assembly GCA_964412535.1). Classification (GTDB taxonomy): domain Bacteria; phylum Patescibacteriota; class Patescibacteriia; order Magasanikbacterales; family UBA922; genus CAYPPF01. The sequence continues at coordinate 20,666 of CAYPPF010000010.1, forward strand.
CTAGAAGTTACAGTGGTCAAATTGTTATCAATATCATATGCATCTAATGTAATGGTATAGTGTTCCAAGTCAGTCGCAAGACTAGAAGGAGTCCTCATCTTGTATACGTACTCAAAAGGATCTGCAGGAGGGGCATCTGACCCTTTTTCTAGGCCATGACTAGGGCCGTGATAGTGGTCTAGCTTGGCCTGAGCCTCATCACCTGTATCCTTATCCACTCTCAAATATGTGTAACCAACACCTGAATTATCATTCACATCAGTTTCAATTGAATAGACTTTATTTAATTTCAACGAACCATCAATCTCTTTTGTCCCTAAAATTGCCAAAGGATCTACCTTAGGCTTAGCATTGTCAACAACTTTATCCAACTCCTCACCATTCCCCAAATCTAACTCTTTCCAAACCGCCCCACTTATATCACCATCTTGGTCATTGCCAGAATAGTCGCTAACAACATCCCCCTGTCCTTCATCAAAGCCCCAACCAGCCACAAGGCTATTCTCTCCTGGAGCTCCGCAGCTCCCTAGTCCTTCTGCAAAATGCTCTAAAATCTTTTCTTCTGGTAAAACAGAATTATATACACATGCTGAACCTAAGTATCCTGTAAATACGCCAGTAATAGTCTGGTACCCAGGACCAGTCAACCCTGCTCCCAAAGCCAAGGGCCCTGCCCCTGCCAACTTCTTGCATCCCTCATAGTCCTTGCCGTCTGTTGTAAAGCCAGCAGCCTCGCCATCTACATATATAGTCTGCCTCTTTTCTGGAGCCTGAGAATCAAATACTGCCACAACGTGGTGCCATTGATTGAGTGGGACAGTATTTGCAGCAGTAGACGCATCGCACGGGTTCCAAACATTATTACCTTCCTCATCCTTGTATGATTCAGCAAGTCTGAAATGTAGTCCACCATCTGCCTTATATCTTAAATAGTATCTACTAGAACTAACCTCGAAAATATAACCATTCTTTTTTTCAGTGGGATAGAACCAAGCTTCTAAGGTCAAATCCCCATCTTCTATAGGATTATATCCTGTATCAACATAGTCATCTTCTCCATCAAACTTCAACACTGATTTTGAATCTCCACTACCGATCATAAATTCAGTGTTAAGTGGGAAATTTCCACAATCAGTGGAAGTGACAATACTTAATCCATCCTGACTCATCAAATCATCTCTCACCTCTACTTCAAAATTCCCAAAATCCATACAAGGAGTATTAACTGCGTCTGGGCATGTACCACTATTTGGATCGTACTTGGCTTCCACACCCATTACCTTGCTATCCTTGTTTTTCAAGAATGAAAAGTTAAACTTATTAGAAATATCTTCTCCAGATACAATATCAAAAATATCACTGGCATCATCAAACTGCTGACCTAACTCTCGACTAAACAGCGCCCTTACTGAAACATTGTTCATGCCAGTGTCTTCAGTAGAAGGAGTAATGCTCTTTACAAAAAACTCGTCAGCACAACAGTCTGGATAGTCTATCCACTGATCTATTGGGATAGTCGCACAGAATGGAGGGAATCCACTGTTAGGATCCTTACCATCGCCCCCTCCTCCACTAACTATACCTGTAGCTTCACTTAGCTTGTTAATCACAAATTGAGCAATAGCAAATGATGAGAGTATTATCACCAACCCTATCACCCCATTAATTAAAATCTTTTTTGCCTGCAATACCTTCTCTTCATTCCCACCAGCAGTCATATATATGAATCCGCCATATAGCATAATTGCTAGTGCTAATACTCCTAAAAACCCGAGCACTGCCCTAATTATCTTAGCAATTATTGTCCTAATATCAGTTCCTGCTAAACCAGTATTCTGACCAATGGGATCTAACCCAAAATTCAAATCAGCTGTTGATGTCTGTGCCAACACTTGAGCAGATACAGCAAAAACACCACCTATTATCAAGGCTACTATAAAAAACAAGATTATTTTTCTATGCTGTCTGCCCCAGCTCTTCATATGTTATGAACTAATATCTCTTAAATACTCTGCACAAGTTGGAATGTCAGGCTGTGCCTGCAATAATTCCTTTTCACCTTCATTGTTAACAATATAGTCAACTGTTTGGATACACCCAGTATCAGTAGAGCTTGCTGTGTTAACTGATACGCAAGTACTGGGAACATTTACAGGCGAACCATTTTCATTATATTCAGTAATAATACAATCTGGAGAAGTTCCGGCCCCGTCCTCATCAGTGGTAGGCCCTCTTCCAGGATACAGACAATTCTGATTCAGACTCTTTACCTGGCTTGGTGTCTTAGGAAAATAGTAATAATCAATTCCATTAGGACCAAACTTGCGATGCTCAATTATCGCCTTGCTTTTCCCATCCACTAGTTTTGATCGAATGTAGAACCAAAAATCCACCTCTTCTTCATCAGGATGCTCTTCTAATTCAATCTCCTTGAGTGTGTACGACCACATTCCACGATTAAACTGAATTGCCACAGCTGCATCTTCTTCCACTCCACCCTCATCCAATCCAGGGGACACACTCTCTACATGAGGAGCAGATCTGTCAATAACATTCAGGACATTAAACTTCCACCAATAGTTATCAGGGCTCATTTCCTGCTCTCCAAGATTCTTGAAGCCACCTTGTTCATCAGGTACCATTATCGGCTTGCCGTCAGGTACCCCATCCTTGTCACTGTCTAGGGCATTACCTGCTAAATCCATCACCCCGCTAAAAGGCTCTGATTGAAAAGATTCTCCACCTGGCATTAACTCTGCAGTACGGATAAGGGTTGTGTATAAATCTCCGCATGTCTTGTCTCCTGGCTCGCAGTCTACTTCCAAACAATACATCATATCTCCACAGCTGTTCAAACCACAAGGTTGATCTGATACAAATTCTGCTGTGCGATATCCGTTGGATATCTTCCACTCACCGCCGATTTCAGAATTATCAAATATCATGTTGTAGAAAGAACTACCAGCAGACAACTGCCCCTGAACAACAAGAGGATTCATTGGTTCATTAAAATTAATTTGCACAATAGTATTACGAGGCACTTCAATATTGTCAGGATATACACTCTCTACAAACGGAGGCTCAAAATCAAACAACGTATCAGTTTGAAACTCCCAAGTATAGTATTGATAGTGCTGCCCATCAAAAGCTCCAACACCATCTTTTTTAGTGATTTGCTTGTTCAACCTAACTGTATGCCAGACATCTTCTACATTATCACCCAAAGGATCAAATGGTTTAAATATAAAATTATATGAATTCTTTTGAGCACCATCCTCATATACAGTGAGGCCGGCAGCTTCAATCAAATCCTTGCCCCCATTTTCAGAAAAATAAATCTCAACACTATCCTGTAAAATATGGTCACAATGCTCTTTCCAATCAAAATTCTCAACATCTTTCAAACAATCACCATAATAGTACAAAGTATCACCATCTTCATCCTTCAAACAATTTGACTCATCTTCATTAGCCACCACCCCAACATCTCCACCATCAACAGGCCAACATGTGTTGTTGTTATTATCAACCACTGTACTAGGATCCATTGGCTCAGCAAAAGTTACCACAACCATGGTGTTCCTTTTCACCTCTGTTTGATCTCTTTCTGGATAGTGGTCTTTGATAATCTTACCCAGAGAACCGCTTCCTGCAAATGTTTCTATCTTTGGCTTAGACGGAGTGCTTGTCCCTCCCAAACCTGTCGCATCAACCAAAGCATTAATAACAAACTGCACAATTGCAAAAGAAGAAAGTATTATAGCCAGCCCTATCACTCCATTCACCATTATCTTCTTCCCTTGGGCTATCTTCTCTTCATTACCATCTGATGTCATTATTACAAAACCAGCATATAGCATGATTGATATTGCTATAATACCAAGCAACCCAAGCACTGCCCTAATAACTCTAGCGATTATCAATCTAATATCAGCCCCGCTAAGAAGTATTGTATCTCCCACTGGCTGTAATCCCAACAAGTCTCCCCCACTATCTGGCGCTCCAATCTGTGCACTAACAGAAGTCATTGCTAAAAATAAAAAAACCACCACAAACAAACTCACTACTAATGTGGTAGTTCTTTTCAAATTAATACCTTTGTGAATCCTGGAAAGCATGGTACCAAGGACACAAAAATTATTTCCCCCCTTTTCAAGAAAGTAGCTGAATTGCCATTTCTTTTACACGATTACCGTCTGCCTTTCCCTGTACTTGTTTCATTACTACTCCCATTACCTTTCCCATTTCCTGCGCTCCACTAGCTCCTGTTTCTTTTATTACCCCTTCTACTACAGACTTCAGCTCCTCGTCACTCATCTGTTCTGGTACAAACTCTTTCATTATTTCTATTTCTGCTTCTGCTTTTTTTACCAGATCATCCCGCCCTGCTGAAGAAAAATCCTTTATAGCATCATTTTGTTGCTTGATCTGTACTGCCACTATCTTTTCTACCTCTTCATCTTCCAATTCTCTTTTTTTCTCAATCTCCCCATTCTTTACACCTGCCATTAACATGCGTAAAACCGAAAGACGATCCTGTTCTTTTTCTTTAAGGGCCTTTGTCTGTGCTTGTGCTATATCATTGCGTAATGACATAACTTAGTACTTTTTAAATTTGTCGTCTTCTGGTGGCAATTTGCCTATCTTACGCAAGTAGTTAGTCTTTGATACCATTTGCATCTTCCTTATTGTGCTATTCTTCTGCACATTCTTGCTCTTCTTTGGTACGTAAAACTTAACTTTTCTTGCTTGTAACATTTTACCAGACTGCAGCCAACGTTTTTTCACGCGGCGTATAAATGCTTCAAACGACTCTCCTCTCCTTCGTTTTATATCTGACACATTATTCACCTCCCAGTGAACTGTTATTAATTAATATTACCTTTATTTTACACAATAAAATTGCTTTTGTCAAAATATTAGACGACTACTTCCTCAATTTCTTCCCCAAGGCCTGACGTAACTTCTTCTGATCAACAATTTCTTGTATCCCTGAATCCATATCACGAATAATTACAGTTTCATCTTGCACCTCTTTTTGACCTAGAATAAGGGCATGAGTTACTCCACATTTGTTTGCTTCTTCCAACTGCCCCTTGAGAGATGACTTACCTAAATTATGCCTCACTATCATTCCAGAGCGCCTCAATTCTTCAATCATTCTCAATGTATGCCTGCGAGCTTGTTCACCTAGTTGGGCAAAAAATACCTTAGGAGTTTTCTCTTTTTTTGCTTTTGGATTTTCTTCGTTCTTTCTTTTCAAAATACCAGCCACTCTTTCCAAGCCTACTGCAAAACCACAAGCCGGAGTTTCATTGCCTCCTAGCTGCTCAATCAAGAGATCATACCTTCCACCACCGCAAAGTGCACTTTGAGAACCCTCTTCTGTATCTTCATACAGTTCAAACACAGTTTCAGTATAGTAATCAAGTCCTCGTACAAGGGTTGACCTTAGTACGTATGGAATTTCTAACTCATCTAAATATTCCAGCACTTTCATGAAATAATCTTTTGACTGCTCGCTCAACCAGTCAATAATCTGAGGAGCTTCTCCAATTACTTGCTGACATTGTTCATTCTTGCAATCCAACACTCTTAAAGGATTTTTGTTAATTCTTTTTTTACAATACTCACACAAGTAGCTTCTTTTAGATCTCAAATATCCAACAAGCTCTATAATATAGTTCTGCCTGTCATTAACACTGCCAATACTATTGATATGCACATTGCTTTCAATACCTAAATCACGGAGAAAATTATATGCCACTGAAATCAATTCAGCATCAATTACTGGGTCATGTGCTCCATAGCTCTCGCAATTAAACTGATGAAGCTGTCTATATCTCCCTGCCTGGGGTCTGTCATGCCTGAACAATGGACCATATGACCACAACTTTACTGGCTGTGACTGATTATGCATTCCGTGGCCAATATATGCTCTGGCTACTCCAGCAGTGAATTCTGGCCTTAGTCCTACCTTACTACCATCACGATCTTCAAACACATACATTTCCTTGTCTATAATATCTGTCCCTCTACCAATTGAACGTATAAACAATCCAGCATCTTCCATTACAGGAGTAGAAATATATCCAAAACCATATGCATCTGATATATCTTCAGCTGTGTGGTACATTTTTTTCCAAAATGACCAATCCTTTGGCTGTATATCCTTCATTCCACGCAACAAAGAAGGAGTCTTTATCTTAGGGACTTTCACCTCTGGTACTTTTTCTTCAACAACTTTCTTGACCACTGGCTTCTGTTTAGCTGGCTTCTTTTTAGCAACTGACTTTCTCTTGGTTGACTTTGCTTTGATTGTCTTCTTTCTTGGCGTCATAATATTAATCTAAAAATTGATATTCTGGTGGTGAGAAAGTTGTAACCCGGCTAAAGGGCCACCCCCTTATTACAGCCCTACCTACTATATTTTTCTTAGTTATTGCGCCAAACCTACGAGAATCATAACTAGCATCCCTGTTATCCCCTAAAACAAAATACTCATCAACCCCTAAAGTCTCAATCATTGAACCAGGAGTTCCTTCTGATAGATAGAACTCTTCTACCTGCACTCCCAAAGGATGGTCATCATTGTACACAAATACTTTCCCATCCTCTATCTTCACCCTTTCTCCAGGAAGACCAACAATTCTTTTCAAGTAATAATCTTTGTTTCCAACCATTGGCTTGAATACCACCACGTCCCCTCTTTGAGGCTCCCCCATTCGATAGCTTAGCTCATCAATAATTAAATAATCTTTTTCTAAAAAATTAGGCTCCATTGATTGTCCTTTGACATAGAAAGGCTTGAACAAAAAGTACCTTACTAAGCCAATAGTTATCCCAGCTAGTATCACTATCTTGACTAACTCCAAAAAAAACAAGCTGGTTGCTGCTAACAATCCCCTTTCCTTCTTTCCTACTGCCTCCTCAATTACATTGTCTTCTATTCCTTTATTTGAGTCCATAGCACAAGCAAATTGTCATTCTTTGACAATCTATGTGGATAACTTAATAACTTCCAAAATTATACACTAAAAAAAGCAAAAAAGCAAGTAAAAACAGCCTTAAAGGCAGTTCTTTGTGGGCAATCCAGGATTCGAACCTGGGACCTCAACATTATCAGTGTTGCGCTCTAACCAACTGAGCTAATTGCCCTTTTCTTTTGGCTGTCACAGTATACATCATTATTGATATTTTTTCAAGCCAAGCTGTGGGTTCAAGAGGATTTGAACCTCTGACCTCCACGATGTCAACGTGGCGCTCTAACCAACTGAGCTATGAACCCTTTGGTGTAAGAATAATACACTAAAATATAACAAAAGTCAAGTACCAAACAACAAAAAACAACCTTCACTAAGAAGATTGCTTTTTGATCCCTTGAGCCAGACAGCACGTTCCATATCCCTAAGTAAATAGGTGGGTAGTCGCAACCATAATCCACGGATCATGATAATATAAACTTCCCAATACAGAACTATTGTCGAATATGATAGTACTTATCTGGTTTACAGGATCTTATCTAGTATATGGGTTTAATTAATACTTGTCAAATTTAATAATATCATCCACATTATTGACAAAAAAATAATCAACAATGTGGATGAAGGCAACATATACAAGCTTACCAATCATCCAGAGAAACCTTGAAAGCACTAGCCAAAGTGCATTGGTCCACAAACTTCCATGACCCATCTGTTGTCTACCTTTTCTTCAGGCTTTTCTTGGTCTGAACCACTTTCCTGCTCTTCGTCTGAAATCTCAACTTCTTCTTTCTTGTCTTGGCTCATCTTCTCACCTCTGTTGCTATGTTGCCTAAAAAGAACAAAAAAACCTCGTTACCGAGGTCTGTGTTTGTATGTTGAATACTATAACAAGCCCCGGCTATGAGGTTTGATAAAAGTAAAAGTTGTTAGAGTATCTAATCATACAAAGTATATTATAGTAGCATAAAACAAATTAAGCAAATTATTTATCCACAAAAAAACAGGTTTTTGCCTGCTTTTTTATTTTCTTTTTATTACTCTCTTTCATCGTTCATGTATACATGCAAATATTCAGTCTTGTCATAATCAAATATTTCATCTTTGCTAAAAAACCTATCTACTTCTGTTTTGGCAGTTTCAACAGAGTCAGAACAATGGATTACATTACACATACCCATGGCTAGATCACCACGAATAGTTCCACCATCTGCTTCACCTGCATTGGTCATACCAGCAATCAATCGTACAGCTGACACAGCATCTTTGCCTTCTGCACAGATGATTACCACTGGACTAGCTTCCATGTATTTTTCTAAACCTTCGTAAAAAGGTTTTTCTACA
>CAYPPF010000011.1:0-24730 GCA_964412535.1 uncultured Gammaproteobacteria bacterium
ATCAGTGTGTAATATTAACAAAAAAATAACCTTCTGTAAACATGGCTAAATTTTACCCATGTACCTCTTCATTTCTAGCGCTCCACCATCCTGAGAATTCTTGCTTTCTGATATCAAGGTAGGATTCATCTCATATTCCTTAATCAACCCTGAAATATGCCTAAATTGAGGGTAAAAATCCTTTTCTGAATATGCCCTATGTGTCTTTTCTCCTTTAGGGGTGTATTCTACTGGATAAAAATGACAATGAAGTCTTTTCAAGATCTTTTTTCCCAGCTTTTTCTGAATCATATCTAATATTCTCCTATGGTCCTTTTCTGTTTTCAAAGACCCTCCCTCATACGCATGCACATGGCCAAAATCTATACAGGGCTCTAGCCCAGGCACTTGCTCACATATACTAAGGACCTCCTCCAATGACCCTAGCTGGGATGGCTTACCCATAGTTTCTGGACAGATAACAACACCATATCCATGCTCCTTTCTCCATTTCTCCACCTTTTCTATCTCCTTCACAAACTTTTCCAAAGCATTATCTACATTGTGGAATCCTGGATGCAGTACTATTTTAGTGGCCCCCATGATATGGGCTAATTTAATAGTCTTTTTCATTCTCTCGTGAGATCTTTTCACAATACCCTTATCTGAACTGGTAAAAACACAGTAGTATGGTGCGTGCACACTTAATCTTACACCAAACTTCCTGGCCTTCTTCCCCATTTCCTTGGCTCTTTGTTCTGGCATCCTAGCTCCGTATGTAAAAAGCACCTCATACGCATTGAGCCCAATTGAATGGAGCCATTCCGGTGCATTAATACGGTCTTTGCCAAATTCAGACTTGAAAAAGTTAGGAGGATTCCCGCTTGTCCCAAAATATATCATAGTGTATACAGTATATCATAAAAGCGCCGGCAAACCGGCGCTTTCCTTTAGTCTAACTATTCCCAATAACAATCAGAAGTGGTAACAATTTCTTTCCAAGGCCCACTTGGCACCTGATCTGCTTCCACAAACCTCCAACTAGTAGTGTTCCACCCTGTTAATCCAAGATACTTTTGAGTGGCTGGAGACAAATCTAATGCTGAGCCTGTATTTATTGGAGCTAAATTTCTGAAAACATAATCAAAATCATTTGACTCATATGGCCCTGCATCCTCAAGCTGGGCATATGCCAGCTTGCCATCACTACTCCTTATCTCTATCCATCTATTTTTGATAAAAGAATAATTCCATTGTTTTGCAAGTTCAGCATCATACCAAGGAATTTCTTTAGCATTTTCCCTTCTCCCACTATAGTCAAAATCAGAATAAGGAATTGCTGCATAGAATGGATTCTCCTTGGGAATAAAACCAACTGGATGATAGCCATTGCGACTATCTGGATTATCAACACCACCAAAATGCTCCACCCACATTTCATCCCACGCACTATGATAGTTGGCTATGTAGCCATTATCCTCACTTGCATCTTCTCCCACCCAAAACATGGTGGTAATAACATTATCATGCCAAGAATAATTATTTACTGGATCTTCACTTGGTGGTTCTGGTGCAGGGGGCTCCTTAATTGGTGGCTCTTTTTTAGGAGGTTCCTGCTTGGGTGGCTCTTTTTTAGGAGGTTCCTGCTTGGGTGGCTCTTTTTTAGGAGGCTTATCTGGTTTTTCATTTTTCTTCGGCTTTTGCACCCTCGACAAAATAAACTTAACAACTAATTTAGCATCTTTCCTTAATTTCTTGTTCCTCTGCCCTCTGGGTAGTTTTCTCAGCCCTTTCTTGTACCATTTGTTCTTTCTCAATAATTTCTTAGAAAACACAGTCAACTTTCTCTCCAACACTTTCTCAGAATAATTCTTTTTTGCATACTTCTTGTACTTTACCAGTACTTTAGTATATGTATTACTGCCAACCACTGGCTTTTCCAGAGCAAGGGAGGCTGCTGGTATAGCCAAAAGGCAAAAAATAATTATATAGATTATTTTCTTCATACATTATATATTAAACATATGTATATAATATATCACAAAAATCATAAAACCTGGATATATCTATTTGTCAAGACCTGCTTGCCAACAGAGGGCTAAAAGGATATAATATCCATGATTTTAACTAGAACGTATGAACAAAAAAATACCCATATATATTGCTTCTGACCACGGAGGCTATCAACTAAAGAAACGTTTGTTGCGTTATTTCGAAAATGAACTGGACATCCCCACAGAAGACATGGGGCCACATGAATATGAACAAACTGATGACTATCCTGACTTTGCCATTCCTCTAGCTAAAAAAGTGGCAGAAACCAATGGCTATGGCGTCGTCATCTGCACTAATGGAATTGGTGTATGTATTGCTGCCAACAAGGTGGCTGGTGTGCGAGCTGGTTTAGGATACAATCTAATGGCAGCAGAAACAATGATGCTTGATGATAATACAAATGTACTATGCTTAGCAGCCAAGCTCGGCTCTGAAGATCATGCCATGGCTGTTGTAAAAAAGTGGTTGGAAACTGACTTTAGTGAAGAAGAAAGACATGTGAGGAGGCTAAACAAAGTGGCAGAACTAGAAAAATAATATATGCAAATCATTCCTTCCATCTTGGTACAATCTGAAGAAGAATTCATAGAACAGATAACCAATGTACAGGATTCTGTAAAGCAAGTGCAGTTGGATATTGCGGACAACAAGTTTGTGCCGAATACTACATGGGCTAATCCTGAGATCGTCAAACAATATACTAAAATAAATGTTGAACTTCACTTAATGGTTGCTGACCCATTGGAAGAACTAAAAAAATGGGAAGGGATTGAACAAATAAAAAGAGTACTAGTCCACTATGAATCAGTTGACGACTTTGAAGTGGTGCTCACAGCCCTAAAAGACAAAGACTGGCAAGTGGGTGTAGTGATAAATCCAGACACCGAACTAGAAGCTATTGAACCATTTCTAGAAAAGGTGCAGAGCGTTATGTTCATGGGAGTACATCCTGGCAAACAAGGACAAGAACTGATCCCTGAAGTATTGGAGAGAATCCAAGAATTAACTATTTCTCACCCAGACGTGTTCACTGAAATAGACGGTGGTGTTAACGAGAGTACTCTACCTCAAATAATACAGAGCGGGGTAAGGGCTATTTGTCCAGGAAGTGCAATTTTCAAAAATACTCTTCCAGCAGCAGAGAGTGTAAAACAAATGGAAGAGAGTATTAACAAATTAAGTAGATAATATATGCATGATCTTGTAATAATTGGAGCTGCTGCCGCAGGCTCCGCAGCATCAATATATGCAGCCAGAAGAAATCTTGATTTCGTTGTTGTGGCCAAAGATATTGGAGGCGAAGTCGCCCTTTCTGGCGATGTTGGCAACTGGCCTGGTACGATAAAGACAACCGGTTTTGAACTATCACAAAACTTTCATAAACATTTGCAGTCATATGATGTGCCAATAGAAGAAGGGTGGATGGTGAAGGAAGTAAAACAAGAAAAAAACCACCATATAGTAATGGCTGAAAATTCTTCTGGGGAGAAAAAAGAATACCAAACCAAAAGTGTAATTATCGCAAGTGGAATTCATCCAAGACATCTTGAAATCCCAGGAGAGGAAGAGCACAAAGGAAAAGGTGTAACATATTGTACAGTCTGCGATGGCCCGCTCTTCAAAGGAAAAACAACAGTCACTATCGGAGCAGGAAACGCAGGGCTAGAATCAGCACTAATGATGTCAGAAATCGCGGAAAAGGTATATTTGGTGACAAAATATTCTGATGACAAAAAAAATAATGGTGGATTTCCAAAGGGAGAAAATATTCTGGTAGACAAAGTAAAGAATGCTAAAAATATAGAGATAGTGTACAACGCTAACACGAAAGAGATACTAGGAGACGGAATGGTTACGGGCATGAAGTACCTAGACACAACAACTGATGAAGAAAAACAACTAAAAGTAGACGGTGTCATGGTGCATATTGGCATGACTCCTAATTCCAGCTTTGTGACATGTGGGAAGAAAAACCAATTCGGTGAAATAGAAGTTGATATAAGATGCAATACAGACTGTCCTGGCGTGTTTGCTGCTGGCGATGTAACTAACATCCCATACAAACAAATAGCGATTGCAGCAGGTCATGGGGTGACTGCTGCCCTGAGTGCAATCGAATATATAAACAAATGGGAGGAATAAAAAAATAATAACATAAGCAGGCGAAAGCCTGCTTTTTTGTTTCTCAAAATACACACTGAGACAGAAAAACATAAAAATGATATAATTAATTCATGACAAAGGAAAAACAAAAAAACATACTCCTGATTATATTGATCCTGTTATTCATGGGACAATTCTTTTTCATTTCACCCCAAGGAGAATTCGCACTAAATGACGACTGGGTGCACACTGACACGATACGGGGCTGGGTGGACACTGGAGATTTCCGACTAATGCCATATGCAGGACCGACCTTCTATGTTCCAATATTGTATGGAGCATCTTTATCAAAAGTATTTGGTTTTTCATTTACTCTCCTAAGAATTTCCACCCTGGTTATAACTCTACTTCTGCTATTAGTTTTCTATCTTTTCCTAAACAAAATTACACACAAGCCTGGTTTGAGTTTCTTAGGAACGCTGGCCCTGTGGTTCAATCCAATAACATACAATCTGTCTTTCACTTTCATGACTGATGTTCCTGCTTTGTTACTCCTCCTGCTCGCAATATATTCATACTATCTAGCTTTTACAACAAAAAAGCCTGGATGGCTTTTCTGGGGATCTGTTTTAGCGGTGATAGGGTTCTTCACCAGGCAAACTAATATATTAATTTTAGTTGCCGCAGGACTTTTTGCCCTGAAAGACATCAAAAACTTTAAATTCAAAAACCTTGTCTGGAGTTTTGGAATTCCTTTGGCAATAGGAGGAATAGTATACTCATGGTTAACTGTGTACCAACTACTACCTCAGTCAACAACCTCTCATTTTATTGAAGGAACTGGACGCTTGCTAGGACATATGAAATGGTGGATATGGTACACGCCAATGTACTTGGGGCTGTTCTTGTTCCCACTGACTGCTGGGTGGCTAACAGCTCACAAGCGAGGATGGAAAAATGGAAAACTATGGATTCTGTTCATACTATTAGGAGGACTGGCTGTATTAATCCGCCAAGTGTGGCACCTCCAATTCCCGTACATAGGCAATATTATATCAATCTACGGACTTGGACCAACCAAGGGAGTAATTGCCGGAGAACTCAAACTGTTAGCACCTAGTTGGGTATGGGGTGTAATGACAATAATAGCTGCATTTGGATTAAGCTTGCTACTAACAATACTCTCTCACAGACGAACCAACGGCCAGCCTACTGGCTTTATCTATTTATTTGGCATACTCTACTTTATTCCCATCTTACTATTTGAAAGCTTTGATAGATACTTCCTTCCGTTAATAGTGGTGGTAATAATCGCCCTACTTCAGAATCTAAAGCACCTCAAATTCTCCCACCTTACAGCCACATTAGTACTTGTGGTATTGGCAATAATATCAATTACTCAAACCCATCACTATTTAGAGTGGAACAGTGCTCGCTGGGAATTGGCAAACTCTGTGCTAGAAAAAAATATTCCTGCAAACACAATAGACGGAGGATACGAATGGGACGGATGGAATGGATATTGGAGTGCTGTAGAATCAGGAAAACAAAACGGAGCAGAAACTGCTCCATGGTGGATATATCACTTGTTTGTAAATAATACTGAAGAATATATAGTGAGTTTTTCTGCTTTCAATGGATACGAAACAATAGATACTCGGCAAATTAATAGCATTGGTCCCAACAACGCCATGTATTTACTCAAGAAATCAACTAGGGAGGATAATTACTGAAAGAGTTAGCAAAATCCACACCACTAGATACACCAGCCCTATCAAATGGGCTGTTTTTTTATTTTCCCACCACCTATCAGACCAAGAAGAAAGGCTGGTGATAAAAAACAATGGGAAAAAACTAAGGATGAAAATAGTTTTCATGGTTCCTCTTTCCAAAAAAGGATAATGGTATGTGTTGTATGCCAAAGATAGTACAAAACCTAACAAAAGTATAAAAAGAAATAATAGCCTATCATCAAACTTTGATTTGAAAAGCCTGTAAATATACAAAGCCAATCCAATTAATAGTAACACCACCAAACCAACAGTCCACCAATACAATAGCAATGTTCTTGTTAACACACCACTTGAAATGAGGCGACCATTAATAGTTGTCAAATAAATTTGCTCCTTTTCAGACTCATAATTCTGGAATATGTTGTAATAGTCACCCAATGAATCAGCATAAAACATAGAAGAAAAAGATTCTGTTCCAGAAGGCCAAAAAGGATGACGCATAATACCGTTACTCCATTTGGCATAAAACCCCAGAGTCATAGTCTCACTACCACGATTGTCTTGTTCATATACATTAATAGTGGCCGCATTGCCAAATACTTTGTGTTTATAAAATAGCCACGGGCTTGTGCAAAGAAAAAACAAAAAACTCATAACCAACACGACAAAAATTGGCCTCCATGACTTATTTTTCACTGACACGAACAAAAGCCACAACACAAGTCCGAATAACAAGACCAGGGCTGTTATTTTTATCCATCCCAACACTGCCAAAGCTAGCCCTAAAATAATCCACCTAGGCCATGTCCACTTTTCTTGATCATCCATTTGCCAAAAAAAGAATAATACCAACCACCAAACAAAAAAAGCATGAAATACTATTTCATTAGTAATAAAACGACTAGCTTCAGAAATAGTTGGCAGCAATCCTACCAAAATTATAACCACTAGACTCAAAAATCTTTTCCTAGTAGCTAAATATGCCAGATATCCTGATCCTGCTACTAGTAGAATGCCCCAGCCTGCACCAACAACCTGCAATATCTTGAGGATACATGGCCTGCCCAAATCCAGAGAATACAAAATCTTTACTAACAGCCCGCCAGACAAGTAAAATAATGGCTCATGCCATGCTAAGTAGTTTTCTTCCATGCTAGGAAGCCTATTCTCTTCAGCTATTGTGAATATATAATCAACATGAGCTCCCCCATCATACCCCCAATATGTGTTGTATTGAAAGACATTCCAAAGATAAACTGAAGACAAAAGTGTTAGCAAGCAAAAAAATGATAACAAAAACCAATTTTTCCTTAAAAAATGCATAATGCTCTCTTAACAGACATTTTAATATCTTTATGCTATAATTATAGCATAGAAATTAAACACCCTTACTATGCTTTTAGAGAATATTCTGCCTGCCATGCCTCTCGACATAAACGAAGTCATTATGTATGTGTTGGCTGGGTTGGGCATAATACTCTTGGTCTATGGAGTTTTCTTAGAAACAGAAAAAAGACAGGACCTTGTATTTTTAGTAGCTGCTGCCTGTCTTCTGGTGTACGCCCTGTATATTGATAACATTATCTTTATAGTAGCCATGTCAGGACTCTTGCTGGCATCATTAATTGAATTCATTGAAATCCTCCTTGGTATTCACAAAGATGGAAAGTATGAACTAAAAAAACTAGTAAGGAGAAAATAACAAAACTGTATGCATCATCCGCACACAAAATACACAATTGAAATATTCAAAAGAACCCATGATAATCTTCCTCCGCTAATCCCAAGCGGTATCAAAGAAGAAATGGTTCATGCCTTGGAGCACTTTGAAAACGACTATACCATAGGCAGCGATGAGGTAGAAAATTCTGTAATAGCTCTTGGCAAAAAAATCTGGGCATATTGGAAGGCTTTTTCTGAGTTGTATAATATAAACCAAGGAAAGTTGGGAGAAAAGTTCCTCCTCGGTAAACTAACCCCGCCTTTAAAGAAAAAGTATAGGGCATTTAAAGAACATGGGGGAGACTATCATGACCTAAGAACTGGTGGACCAATAGATTTTTTTGAAACAAAAGACCGCCTGCATATTACCAAGGCTCTGGTTGAAGTAGACAAAGACATTCAAAGCCACACTCAACAAGCAGTAATGACAACTGATAGAAAAAAGTATGAAGACCTCATAATAGATTTCCAAGAAACCCTGGACAATATAGAAAAGAGGCTTGATACACTACGCCTAATGGCAGAAGATGAGGAAGAGCACCCCAGTATAGCAGAAGAAATCCGAGAGCAGGTAAAAACATTTGAATTTGGCCTCTGTCTTCTGGGTCCCAATACCAATGAGGATGATCTACATGAATCAGAAGAGTACTATTTTGAAAGAAGGGCTACTAAAAAACTGTACCGCTTCTAAATATATATGAAAAAGAAAGTTATACTTGTTATTGCTAGCCAAGGATACCAGACCAGCGAATATGGAATACCTAAAGATATTCTAGAACAAGCTGGTCATGATGTAATAACAGTGAGTGACAAGAGTGGTACTGCACAAGCTGCTGATGACTCCACCACAAAAATTAATCTTACTATATCTGAAGTCAATCCTACTGACTATGATGGTATATTCCTGATTGGAGGACCCGGAGCACCAGAACATATTGATAATGAAGACATGTATAAATTATTGAAGGCATGGAAAGAGACTGGTAAACCTTTTGGTGCTATATGTATTTCTCCGCGTATACTGGCCAAGGCTGGAGTATTAGAAGGAAAGAGGGCAACTGGGTGGAATCTAGATAATGGACTAGAGGAAATATTTACCAAGCACAAAGTTGAATATGTTAAACAAGGTGTAGTTACGGATGACAACATAGTTACAGCAGATGGCCCCTCCTCTGCTGAAGAATTTGGTAAAGCCATCTTGCAAGTAATATAAAACACCAGTGTCTAACTGGTGTTTCTATTTCTAAGTTGTACTATTTTGCGGCTTTTTTCTTTTTCAAATAATTCTCACCCTTATTCACCGCGTATTTTATCATCTCTCCTGCTATATCCCTGCCAGTTGCTTTTGTTATCCCTTCTAAACCAGGATTTGCATTTACCTCTAGTACTTTAGGACCCTTTCTAGTGCGTAGAAGATCAACACCAGCAATTTCTAAACCACATGCTTTTATCGCAGCAAAACTTGCGTCCTTTTCTTCCTGACTCATTTCAGCCACCCTTACTCTGCCTCCTAAATGAAAATTGGACCTAAACTCACCTTTTTTAGTGGCTATCCTCTCCATTGCTCCAACAATTCGCCTTCCAACGATGAAAACTCTAATATCCTTTCCCTTAGATTCTTTAATGTACTCCTGTACTGTCAGTGGTCCTGATATTTCGTTATCTATAACCATCTCTAGAATGGATTTCAAACCTCTCTTGCTTTCAATAATAGAAACTCCACTCCCATGAGAGCCAGCTATTGTTTTCAGGATGACTGGAAAAGACCCTATATCATTGATCACCTCGTCTAAATATTCTGCGGAACGAATAAAGTATGATTTTGGAATAGGGACACCACTCCGACTCATGACCTGCATTGTACGAAGCTTATTTTTGGCTCTCAATACTGGTAATCTCCTGTTAATTACAGGCATACCACCATATTCAAACTGTCTAATTAATCCACTCCTAAACTCAACATGCTCACGCAAAAAGTTAGCCCTGACAAGAAGCACATTAATATCCAGCTTTTTTCCCCTTACCAAAATTTCTGCGCTCTTATCAAAACGCAACTGGCAATCTCTTGCATATATTATCTCCAACTCATGACCTAATCTCTGTGCAGCCGAAGTAAGCAGCTCTAAATCCTTTTTAGAGGCTGTGCCTGATGAAGATGGTCTACCATATGTCAGTACATGTACTTTCATAATATAATTAATCTAAGAAAAGTTTTTTTGTAAAATTGTTTTTAACAAATTAATAGTATACTTCAAATTTTGAGGTTCTCTCAACTGCTGGTTAATCTCAAATTGAATAGAGTATTCATCCTGAGGGACATTACGATGAAATTGAATACCCGACTGCTTGCTCCAGCCTGAATACTCCTCACCAACTGTTACTCCTAAATCAAAATCTTTTTTCAATTTTTTTTCTAAATCCTTTTTAACCCGTTTCAAGATCTTTATCTTAACACTTATCTCGCCTGTATTATCACCTGTTTCTTTATGTCTCCTGCTGCCATATATTTTGCCCCCGCCATTATGATTCCTGGCTCCGGCACCAATGTCTATTCCGATACCATCTGAATTAAACCCATGAACATACACGGCTATTGGCTTTTTTTTGTGTAATTCTCGAGCCTGGTCACAAAAAATAGCAATATCTTCATAAAAAACCTTCATAGCAGGCTTTTTTTTCTTCCAAAAATATTTTTTGCTTTTAGTGCCCCAGCACAAGTCATTAAAATCTTCCACTCTTCTAGGATTTTGCTTGGCCCTACTGTTATTTGGCTTTATGTACTTATTGTTCACCACTAAAAAACCCCTTAATTCTTCTGCTAACCTTTTGGCTATTAATCCTGTTTTCAAATCATCCCCTGCAGCATGTGGGGCTATGAGCAAAAATCTTGATCTGCCTTTTTCTTTTTCACCATATCTAGTCTTGGTCATGTGCTGTTTCTTATACAGAAGGCATTGTATACCAAAGCACTATAAAAATCAAGGCTGTTTACATGGTCAATCATACTACCTTTGGCTTGATCTTTTTGTACTTAGAAACTAATCCTTTTATACTGCTCTTTGTCAGCAAACCCTTTTGAGCCCCAATCTTCTGTATTACTCCTGCTGCATTGGCTGTACCCCATTGCATTGCCTCACTTACAGTATGCCCTGATATAATGGCAGAAAGAAATCCACCAGCATATGCGTCTCCTGCCCCTGTACGAGCAATCGACTTAATTGGATAGGCTGGCATGGAATATATTGACTGGCCATTAGAGGCAAAAGATCCTTTCGTACCATTAGTCACAACAGCTATCTTCACTCCAGCACGATGTAATGATTTAACAGTTGCTTTGATATCCTTCTTACCCACCAGCTTTTCAGCCTCTTCCTTGTTAACAAACAATATACTTACATACGGAAGAATAGATTTAATAATCTTTAATCCATTTTTCATCTGATATGAGCCCGGGTTAACCGCCAGCTTAGTATTTGGGTGCCTTACAAGGTATTTGACCAATTGTTTTTGTAAATTCTCAAAGGTGTCCCCCATTGAGCTGTAGTATAGCCACTTACTGTCCGGTAGTTTGGGGAGGTTGTACTTTCTTTTTATATGATATGACAAAATAGTGCGTTCCCCTTTGTAGTTTAACACCACAGAATACCTTGTCTCTTTGGCCTTTAGCATTTTAACAGTCTTGGTATCCACCTTAGCACGCTCAAGCTCATGTTTTACAACAAAACCATTTATATCATCCCCCAATTCCGTGACAATGGCAGTCTTTAATCCCAATCGTCTACTACCAACGGCAACATTGGCCGCGTTTCCACCAACTGACTGGGCTGTATTTTTAATGGGAATCTTATCAGCATAGCTCAAGCAAAGCATGCAATGCTCTTTTTTAAGGTCACAGGTCACCTTAGCCTCGTCAATAATCACGATTGTATCTATGGTAGAATCACCGATTGTAATTAGATCAAACATAGTCTTTTTATATATCTAAGTATATATATTATACCAAACCAGCGCCCCTTTTTCCAGCTAAACCTGTATGCATTTTGTTGCTGCTCACCAAGGGCTAAAAAATCCTGAAGAACAATTTCAGTGTCAAAGACAACTGTTCTCATGCTTTTTTTCCGTTAATCGAATACATGGCAACGCCTGCGGCAATACTGACGTTAAGGCTTTCCTTCTTCCCATGCATAGGAATATGAACCACCCTGTCGCATAGATTAATAATATCATCATTAATACCCTCAACCTCATTCCCCATTACTAAAGCTAGGGGGAAATTAAAATCTACTTGTTGTATATCTACACTGTTATTTGTCTTCTCCAAACCAACAATACTAACACCCTCTTTCTTGAGGTCATTGATTAGTGTTGTTAAATCATCACAGTGTTCCCAGGGTACCCATTTCTCAGCACCTAAGGACACCTTGTCAATCTGGATCTTGGGAGGACAGGCTGTATAACCAACTAAAAAAATCTTGTCCACATCAAAAGCATCTGCAGTACGGAACATAGAGCCAACGTTGTGGCAGGATCTAATATCAGGGAGTATTAAATAAAAAGGCTGTTTTTTCATAGTACTCCCAATATACCATAAAAAGACAGGGACAAAAACAGTCCCTATAAAGGGACTGTTTTTAATTAAGTAACTATTACTGCTGCACTCCAAACCCACCTGGGCTAAACACCTTGTTAGGCTGGTCAGTCGGATTAGGATCAACAATTTCCTCAGTCTCGGCATCTACCTTTGGAAATACTGTTTCTGTGTCCACTTTCTTGTTGCTGGCCTTAAGATCATTAATCTTCTTAATAGCCTTCAACTTTTTCACTGCAGCTGCATTTCCAGCAGAAGCACCCTCTTTGAGGTCTTCAACACGCTCTTTACGATCTTCTTTTTTCTCCTCTCGCCTCTCTTGGACAGCATTCTTCACCTTATCCATTACCTTTAGCTTCTTTTTAGCACCCTGGTCTCCCTCTTTGGCCGCCTCAATCAATACACCCCTCTTTTCCTTGTACACCTCACGACGACTCTTTAATTTTTCTACCCTATTCTCACGAAGATCTTTGAGTTTGTCCTTAGCAACATCATCACCCTCTTTTGCATCTTTGAGGAGCTCCACACGCCTCTCACGGTACAACCTAACCTCTTGAGCATGCTGTTCAACTTTTTCTTTTACTCTTCTAAGGTGCTCTTTTACAGGCTCAGGGGCCTTCCCATTTTCAATAGCATTCATTAAACGACGGCCCCGCTCTAGGCCTTCTTCACGCAGTTCTTTTAACTTGTCCACTCTTTCTTCTGGAAGCCTCTCTTCTATGACATCCCACACCCTGTCCTTGCGCACTTGATAGGAAGTGATGTTCTTGAGAAGGCGACGAGAACGTTCATCTGTATTCTCCACCCACTTTTCTTTTTTCTTCTCCACCTTTTCCATTAAATTAGAGGCTCTCCTCACCACTCTCTCTGCTCTTTCCTGCACCCTTGAATCATCTGAGTTCTCCACCATATATTCAGCTAAGCGCATTCTTCTAGCTGCGTACTCTAATCTTTTTTCTGCTTTTTTAACAGGATCAAAGGTTATTCCAACTGACACCCTTTCCCTTACTCCTCGCCAAAACAAACCCAATCCAGAAGGCACCTTGGTAGGTTCTTCAATTTCAACACCTTCCATGACTTCTAATTCAGCTACTGAATCCCAGCCTCCGATGATTACTCCCTCAGTAACGTTAATATCATCTACTACTTCACCATCCAGAGAATCTGGATTGGAGTTAATGACTACCACAGTGTCCCCATCTACTGAAACAGCACCAATTTCCAACTCTTCTGTCTGTGCAAAGACAGCTGACACAGACAGCACCAGGGCTAGAATCATGCTGAGAAAAAGGATTTTCCCAAAACGCATAGGTTTATGGTTAATAATAAAAAACTAACTGATGTAGTTAGTATAGTTTAATTCCTGATAGATTGTCCAAATTCTTTTCCACAACCTAGTTACCCTACTGAAACCCTAGGCAAGAATAAAAAAACAGCCACCAATAATGAAATGCCTGCTAACAAGTAGTAGTAAACTAAAGAATATTCAGTTTTTGCCGGTACACCGGCAGACAGATTTTTGTAAACCATATTTTTGTTTGTATTTTTGTTTTTGTATAACAATTATACCACAGAATTGACCTTTTGTCAATAGTGTCGTAAAATATATACATGGCAACAAAAAACCTACAAAAGCATCTTACTGACTTTCTCAAGTACCTGTCCTCCCAAAAAAGCCGTAGCGAAAAAACTGTGCAGAACTACGATTTCTATCTGAATAGATTCATAGGTTGGCTGGGTAATAAAAAACCAGGGGCCATTACTGAGGAGAAAGTAAAGCAATACTGTTCATGGCTGAATAGACTTGTTGATGTACATGGGGATCCTTTGAAAAAAAATACACAGAACTACCATTTAATTGCACTCCGATCTTTCCTTAAATACCTAAACAAGCAGAAAATAAAAAGCTTGGAATATAAAAAGGTGGCGCTGACAAAAACTCCCAATAGAGAAATATCATTACTAGAAAACAGAGAGCTTACCAAACTCCTGGAGGCACCCATAAAAAACATAGCAAAAAACTCCAAACAAAAATCTAACACCTTTCTGGTGTCTCATAGGGACAAAGCAATAATGGAAACACTATTCTCCACCGGATTAAGGGTATCAGAATTGTCTGGACTGAAAAAGGAAAATCTGGATAGCAAAAAAAGTGAGGTCGTAATAAAAAAAGGAAGAAAGTCGCGCACTGTCTCTCTTTCTCATCAAGCCAAGTATTGGTTGAAAAAGTATCTAGGACTACGCCATGATAGCAATCCATACCTTTTTACCTCACATGACAAAAGAACAGGACACGGGCATCAAAAAAAATCCCTGACTCCGAGATCTATACAAAGAATGATGCAAAAGCATGCCAAAGCAGTTGGAATCTCCCACCCAGTCACTCCCCACACCCTGCGACACCTGTATGCAGCCACTTTGATGAAACATGGAACTAATATTGAGGACGTTCAAAAAGAGCTTGGGCACTCATCAGTCACCACCACCCAATTCTATGCCCAAACAAGTAGAAATAAAAAACGGAAAAAGAAACGTAAGAGGAACTACTAAATGATTGACAAAAACAGCTTTTAGTATTAAACTAGCTGTGAAATTACGCCCCGATAGTTCAATGGATAGAACTCCGGTCTTCTAAACCGGTGATGTAGGTTCGATTCCTACTCGGGGTACAGACAGAGTGGTGACGCGAGGTTCGACACCACTCTGTCCACCTCAATCTTAATGATCCAACATGGGACCAAAAAGACATACTAATGCCTTCTTCATAGTAATAGTACTCCTCCTTACAGGAGCTTTGGGTTTTGTGGTAATGAAAAATCAGAACACCGAGGTTGTAAATACAGAAAAACCAATCGAACAACCGACTGTTCCAGTAGAACAAGAAGAGAAGAGTAATAGTAGACTATATGAGGACTATTTACTTGGAATAAAGGTAGAATATCCTAATGACATTTTTGTACAAAAAGAAATTGAAAACGGGATACTACTTGAAAGTGCACACTCACTAGTAGAAAACTTCTCTGGAGAGCCTGAGGGAGAATTTACACACACCTTCTCTATAGCCTTTGAGCTAAAAGAAGTACCATTACTAGAATTAATTGAACAAGAGTTTGGATTCGTGTTCCTAGATGTTTTTCCTAGTAGCACCCAAGAGAGCTTCTTGAAAATAGATGGATTTTCCAGTAAAATAACAATAGATGAAAAAGAAGGTTTTAGCTTTATTTCTGGGATAGAAGGAATAAACACAAAACATGTCTTCCTGGCTAAAACAAAAGAACAAACTCTGGTAATAGCATACAACTATATTGGAGACTTTCTCAAACCACAGCTGACTGAAAAAGAACAGAAGGAAATATTCAATTCTGTTATTAGTACTTTAGAATTTATAACAAATCAATCTTAACCAATAACATATGGAAATCCTCACACCAGTCTTGATTATCATAGGGGTGATAATCATAATAAGTATACGCCAGGTTAACCAATACCAACGAGGGGTGAAATTCCAATTAGGAAAATACGTGCGTACAATAGAACCAGGATGGCGACTGGTCTTCCCTATCTTTCAAGGCATGACCAAAGTAGATATTCGTGTAAAAGCAGTAGATGTCCCGTTCCAAGAAGCCATTACTAAAGATAATGTTTCAACTAAGATAAACGCTGTTATCTACTACAAGGTGTCTGATTCCGCAAAAGCCATACTAGAAGTAGAGAACTTCTGGTTTGCAGTAAGTCAATTAGCTCAGACTACCATGAGAAATGTGGCTGGTGAACTAGAACTAGACGAACTATTAGCTAATCGAGATGCTGCTGCACACAAGATAAAAGAAATTGTTGATAAAGCTTCTGACCCTTGGGGAATAAAAGTGGAAAGTGTTGAACTAAAAGATGTTATCCTACCAGACAACATGCAAAGAGTAATAGCCAAACAGGCTGAAGCAGAGAGAGAAAGAAGGGCCGTTGTAATTAAGTCAACTGGTGAGGTAGAAGCCTCTGACAATCTAGCTAAAGCAGCTCACACTCTTTCACAACAAGCTGGTGCCTTACACCTAAGAACACTAAACACACTAAATGACCTAAGTTCTGACCAATCCAATACTGTAATATTTGCAATACCCCTAGAAGTGCTCCGAGCATTTGAAAGTATTAGTAATAAATAACAAGAAAAAGTATAAACCACCCTTAATAGGGTGGTTTTTTAATAGTAATTTGCCCGCCCATGCTTGGTCGTGCAAACATAGGCGGTAGATTCTCCTTTTCCTTCATCACAACTTGACTGCCTGTCGACTGACCTCTTCTGTCAAGAAGACAATATCTTCATCAGACACTAGTTGGTCTGCCCCGCCCTTGTGTTCATGTAGCCAGTTTTTACTCTGCAACAAAGCTGTTGCAGTATAGCCCAGTGAGTCAGGATGACCCAAGGTTGCCTCGGTGAAATGTTCACCATCAGTAAGTATTACGAGAGTATATGTGACAACCCCCCTATCATTCTTCCCCTTTCCAGTTCTCACTTCATACTTAGGCATGCTATCCTCCAAGTCAGTTACTCAGAGTATATTACCATACCCCCTTGATTTTTTCCAAGATTTGATGTATACTGTTTGTGTTATACAAGCCCTTAGTGGGGTGGCCATGGTATAATGGTTATTACGTCGGTTTGTGGTACCGACAACACGGGTTCAATTCCCGTTGGCCACCCCAATGGGGGTTTCGATCAATAAATTCATACATTTGAGGCTTAGTTAAGCCTTTTTTGTTTGGTTCTAACCTGACAAACTCTTTTTCAATAGATTTCTCTTGATTAGAAACAAATTCCAGCCACTCAACAGGCTCAAGGTGTAACTTTCTACCCTTAAGTTTAAAATTCTGGCCAACGGCTGTTAGTATTAATCTTTTAACATCCTCATCGCCTTTTATAAACTTTTCTCTCGCTGTCACAGCAAAATCAAATGCCTTATCTACTTTTTTCCACCAATTATCCAATCTGTTATCTAGCTCACCAACCCTGGTTCTAACGCTACCAAGCTCTTCTTGTAATTTTTCCTTTTTCTCAAGATATTCCTCATCAGTAACCAGTTCTCTTAATCTCATAGTAGTCAGGTTATCAAGCTGGCTTTCCAAGTCTGTTTGTTGTTTTCTAAAGTTTTTAGTAACTTTACTCCTATCCTTTACTTCTTTTTCGTGTCCTTCTTCAATTACACCTAACGCCCAATCCTTGAATTCAGGAGATATGGTATATTTTCCAAGAATTTCCATGATTTGTTCTTCTAATTCTTCTCCTTTGATAACAGGTTCCATACACTTTATTCCTTGCTTGCGTCTAGTACACCTATAATATACATATGTGTTAGTTTTTCCTGTTGATTTTATATGCTTCTGTTTCTTTTCAGCCGTAACCAAACAACCACAATTACCACAAACTATTATTCCAGTAAAAGGAAAGTTGTGTTTTCTTCTTCTCTTCCTACTTTTTCCTGAGATAATATCTTGGACAACATTAAATTCTTCTTCAGTTAC
This sequence comes from uncultured Gammaproteobacteria bacterium, assembly GCA_964412535.1. Taxonomy (GTDB): domain Bacteria; phylum Patescibacteriota; class Patescibacteriia; order Magasanikbacterales; family UBA922; genus CAYPPF01. The sequence goes on from CAYPPF010000011.1 coordinate 17,698, forward strand.
CATTGGCTTATGGTTTCCATCATATAATTCCCCACAATGTAACATCTTTCCATAATAAAATGGATTTTTAAACATTCTATATACCATACTACTAGACAAAGGCTTCCCTCCTGTCTTTTTTGTTTTGCGAGTCCTAAACTTTAACTCCTTTCTCGCAAAATCAGTTATTTTATACGCATTATATTTACCAGTTAACATCATATCCCACATCTTTCTTACTAAATCAAATCTATCTGGATCTGGCACAATAGTTTTTTCCAATCTGTCATTCAAATATCCTGGTGGAGCATAACGAGGCAAGCCCCCTCGTTCCAACTTGCCCCTTATTCCCCTCTTAGTCCCCTTACTTAGGTCTAGAATAAACTGATTAGCTGAACCAGAATCAACGCTAAGTAAAATTGCATTGTCTTCTGGTTTATACACCCTATCAATTGTTCTAATTTCTTTTATAATTCCCTGTTGAAGCATCCATTGAAGTCTTGCACTGTCAATTGGGTTCCTAGACAGACGATTAAAATGCCAACACAATATAGCGTCTGCCTCTCCATTTTCAATTCTATTCATCATATCTTCAAAAACAGGCCTTTTGTTTGGCGCTTTGGCTGATTTTGACTCCTCAAACCTCCTAACAACCCTAAGTTCTAGGTCTCCAGCTAATTCTAAAATCCTTTTCTTCTGATCACCTATTGATTGTACCTGCCTATCCTCAGATTCAGAGGATTTGCGGGTATAAAGAAAATATTTCATATTTTTTTGTAAATAAAGACAGCCCTGGTTGACCCAAATCATAATCACAGAGGATTATTCATTGGCAGGACTGCCTTTATATCTCCAACGAATAATAAAGCCTCTGTAATAGTCTTATGAAATGGGTCAACGTCTATATTATGCCATATTTAGGCAAAAAGGGCAATTAAGGTTGACAGAAACAATTTTCTATGTTAATATACTATATCCACATTTCGGATTATTCGTCTTTGGCGGATACAACATATTTGGGAGGGTACAATGGAAATCAGACAGATACTAATTCTTCGACACAAACCTGAGGTTAGAGGGGCTTCATGGCAGGATCGCCCTTTCATTGAAATGGCTCTACCCGAGGTGATTAATTTCTCTAGGGCTGTTCATGGCGAGGCCCACATGCTGGTTTCAGAAATCAACGATCAAGAAGATTTAAAAGAAGCCAAGACTTTGGTTTCAACCATCGTCAAGGTACTGGCTCTGAATGAAGATGAGCTTACCGTGAACTTCACAGAGTTCAAGGCGGGAACATGTGGTGATGATTTCTGCCTCAAGGTTGTCGTCACCGCCAAGTAGGCAGTGCTGAAGCACGGCCCGAAGACCGACACCAGAGACGAAACCTTGTTGAAGAACCCAGGAAATAAAAAGGGCAACCTCAAACATCTAGCACCTTCCAAGGAGACCCCCGACCAACCTTTGACCAAGTTCTTGGTCTGGGAAACATCAAAGACAGTCTTTAGTGGCTGTTTTTGCTTTTGTAAAAGAATCGTCTAAACTCACAAGCTGTTTAACTAATAAGACCAATTTAATTCCTTTTTTTATTGCATCTTGCTTATCCAACTCTAAACCAAACTTTTCTTTATAAAGCTCTTGAAATTCCTGAATTTGTTTGTCTGTCAGATGCATTTTAAAAAAACTTTATCTCCTTTTTAACTTTTCTTAATCTTACCCTCAATCATCCCCTTGTATCTCCGACTGCGGTACTCTAAATTTAAACACTTCCTACAGCCGATTGACTTCTGAAAAGGGTGTTTGTATAAAATCCCCACGACTTGGCCACAAAGCGGGCACTTGAAATACAACCTCTCACCACCGTGGTGTAATTTTTTGCTAGTAACTGTAACTCTCACACCGCCAACTTCCATCATCCCTTTTACTAAAGTAGTCAGGATGCTCTTTTTTGCTTTCTTAACAACTCCTTCAATCCTAATTTTTTGACAATCTTCTACTAAAAACTTTTTTCCTAAATCTTTAAGCTTTGTTGTTTTCATATGGGTTATTATTTAATTGCTGATTCTGGGCGATGAAGGCTGTATCAGCTTTTACATCTACTCTTATTTCGGGCGACTTTATTTGTTTAAGGAGTGAAAGCGCACTAATAAACTGTCGGTTTGCTCTGTCCATTTCCTTGCCCAGCATGGCAAGGTATTTGGTTCTATCCTCAGTTATATATTCCCCAGAATCTGCACCAAGAGTAAACCTCATGGAACTTTCCATTAATTTAATGTAGGAATTAACAACCACCTGACTCAAAGACTTTTCGCTAGGTGTCTTGCAGTCATACTCTTTCGCCAAACTATTGGCAAATTCAATGGCCAGCGGTCTAAAATCTTCTTTCGTTGCACAGATTAATGCCTGATGATTGTCCAATCCCAAAATCATCATGGCGTTCTTAAACAATTCTTGAGAATCTTCGTCTTTGGGAATCTCGATGAACCCACTTTTTCTAGTTATTTTAGGTAGTTTTTCTTTTATCTTTTTAAGGACATGTCGGGGATCTTGCTCAATATTCATATAAGCTATAATATCCGTTCTTATTTCCTGATTGCTAAGCGTTTTTTGTGTCTTGGCTTTCCCCTTTTTCTTTATTTTTTTAGACATAGGTACTAGTTAATAGTGAACATATGAACGTAGTGAACGTTATGAGGAGCTAAAACTCTGGTAACTCCTTAGAAATTAGCCCTTCTATCTCTTGCTTTGAGTCGCCTTTTTCTTCCTGTACAACGTTCACAATGTTCACTTGTTCATAGTCAATACCATATTTACCACTCAACCTATCAATCTGTTCATCGTAATTGATTTTATCCAAGACATAGCCAACGCTCTTTTTAATTGTCTTTAGCCTGAATTTATCTCGTACAATGCTACCGATTCTCCTAGAACTTAGTTCTTTTTCTCCAATTAGGGTAGCGTTCCTTCTTTCAGCTATTGCTTTCATGGTTATGTCTCCCTCATCCTCATTGACTAGACCAATTATCGCCTCTAAAATTGGTGCCTCAAAACTTAGCCCTCGATCAGTGATCAAATCTTTATTGTAGTCTTTAATGAAAGAGATTAGTTCCCTTTTTACTTCGTCATCATCAATAACAGCACAGAGAGGAGAAGCAATCTGTCTTAATCTCGGTTCAATAGAATAATCTAAGATGCTCTCACTGGGTTTTACCTGACCATACTTTTTTAGGCGCCACAGTAGGCATTTATTTCTAATCACTAAAGCTTCTTTCTCAAATTCCTCACCTAGATTGAGTGGAATATCCTTTCTGGTTAATCTGCCATCCATATATTCAATCAGGAATCTGCTCTCTAAAGCCTTGTCAGCAAATCTATTTCTGGTAGCCACTATCTTAGGGCAGAAGACACTAAAGGCCTTAACCTCATGATTGCTCTTACCATCTGAACATCGCAAAACAGGCATCCCGTCTTGGAAGCCATTATTGAGTATCTTAACGATGTCCACATTAGTATCACTGAAGCGGAGATCAGCTTCGTCTAATACCAGAGTGCCCCTAAATTGGTCTATAATCCTAAAAATTGGGGCTGTGGTGGTGGCACCGACGGTAAACATAGGTTTGTAGCAGATTGAGCCCACAACACGCAGAAATCGGCTTTTTCCGCACCCGTAGTCGCCGATAGCACGCAGGTAGGGTAATTCTTTAAAATTGTCATACAACCAGGTAAATAGAACATAAAAAGGAATTAGTCGCTCAAAAAAAGGACTTATTTCAAGATATTTATGAACAAATTTTCTTATATCTTCAATCAACAGCTTGCCTGTACCATATGCCTCAACCTCACTGGGGAAGAGTATTACTTTATTTTTAACCAAATCATGATTGGGAGGATACGGGTAGGTTCGACCAGTTTTACCTTGCTCTAGGTAATTATACAATTTCTCTTCTCCATTTTTCTCCAGAGTCAAGAAAAAGGTATCTCCATCGTCAGGGCTGTATATCATTTCATATACTTTCTCTTCCCTTTTAACAAAAGAACTAAATTGTTTTTTCTTTTCCATATTAATCTTAATCCATACTATTTATTAGAATGTAATTCTTTTTTGATCTCCCCGTCAGCCCTGTCAAAATCACGGCTATTAAGTCGTAGTTTGCCTCGTCTGTGTTTATCAATAATTTTGTTGCATTGGTCTTCATCTTCGAAAAAAGCAGTGCCTATTTTGCCTGTATAGTCCCACTCTATCTGTTGTAACACGGCTCCGGCAGCTATTAGGCGTCTCATAGTGGAAAAATCTTTTGTTCTAAGGTATGGTATTTTATTTTCCATATAAATTTATTTATGAATTAATTTATCGCGATACGCGTATTGTAGCAATTTAAGTAATGCGCTTTAAACAATTGCTTGCTACAACTCATAAGTAAAAAAACAGCTTGGTTAAGCTGTTTTGATAAAACTTATTAACAGTATGAGAGAAGTATGAAGAGATAACTTGCTTTATTTTTTAATTTTAAATATTAATTTTGAATTTAACTTGTAACCACTCCCCTTTTTACCCTCTATTGCCTTTAGCCCCTTTTTTAGTTTAAGTGAATTCTCAATATGATTTCTAATTTTACCTATTTCTGTTCGTATTGATCGTTTATCTTTTCCTTCCAGCGCAACTGATATGGCCGATGTTTGCTGATAACCTTTATTTTCGATAAGATAACGAATAATTTTACATCTATCACTTTCTTGGCCCATTTCATAGCAATACTTGTCCTTTGGCATACGCCACAGATCTCCCACATCGTCAAGATATATTTCTACTTTCTCTGTCGGCGGTATTATGTCAAGTTCGTTTAGCTTTTCTATTTTTTCAGATATGGCAATCTCCCATTTTTTTAAAAAATCAGAATATACTTTTTCCGCATCATCCCCCTGATAAAAACTAAATCCTCTAGAAAATAAATAGGGCATTTGAAGCAAATCTGAATCATATATTAAAAGAACACGCGCTACCTCCACTTCCTTATTTTTGTTAAGCCAATCCTTAACGCTGGAATACCATTCTCGGTACATCTGGACGAGTGTATTGTGTTCATGAGACAGTCTTATTTCCACCTCACCTAACACTTGGATGCTTTTTAATTTATTAAGTATAGACACACCATCTTCTATCAATTGTTTTTTATTTTTCATATAAATATTAATCTATACTTATTTTAGCCCAAACTTATAAAAAGTCAAGATTGTGTGCCCACTTTCTATTTTAATAAATATTTGTTATCATATAAGGGCGAACACAACCTTTTAGAATCTTTCTTAATTCCTTTGCGGATAATGGGTTTTTGGATACCCACTCTACGAGTGTAGAGATGGGTGTCCCGAAAACCACTTGTAGGGATCCGCAAGGGTTCTGAAAGGTGTGTTCGCATTCGGGCACCCTTTTTTGTTTGCCCAAAAATATAATTATATGGGCAAAAAATCATTAAATAAAAATTTACATACAGCACACGAAGAAAAAAGAGATGAATTTTATACTCAACTTATCGACATCGAAAAAGAGTTAAAAAATTACAAAAAACAATTTAAAGGAAAAGTTATATATTGTAACTGCGATGATCCATTTGAGAGTAATTTTTTTAAATATTTTGCCTTAAACTTTGATGTGCTTGGCTTAAAAAAACTCATCGCCACAAGCTACAAACCATCACCAATTGCCAATACCCAGCTAGAATTATTTGGGAATAACAAAACTCTTAAAAAGTCAAAAGGTAGACCAAAAACAACAGCAAATAAATTTATCATTAATGAGGTTAGTGATTTAGATGGTGATGGTGCTTTTGATTTGAAAGATATAGCAATACAACTTAAGGCAAACAAGAAAAATGAGTGGTCTCCCCTGAAAAATGATGGAGATTTTAAGAGCCCAGAAAGCACAGAGCTATTGAGGCAAGCAGATATCATAGTAACCAACCCACCCTTTTCCTTGTTCCGCGAATATGTCGCGCAGTTAGTTGAACATAAAAAAAAGTTTTTAATTATTGGAAATTTAAACGCTGTAAAATATAATTATATTTTTAAGTTAATAAAAAATAACAAATGTTGGTTAGGTTATAATAATGGAGCAAAAACATATCAAGTGCCAGATAACTATGAAAAGAAAAATATATTTGTAGGCGATGATGGAAAAAAATACGCAAAAATGGGCAACACATGCTGGTTTACCAATCTTGACATCTCAAAACGTCACGAATTATTAACTTCATACAAAAAATATTCACCAAAAAAATATTTGAAATATGATAACTATGACGCGATTGAAGTTTCTAAGCTTGTGGAAATCCCACAAGACTATGATGGTGTAATGGGCGTACCAATAACTTTTATTGACAAATACAATCCTGACCAGTTTGAAATATTAGGGATCTATGATGACAAGCGAGAGAAAAACGATGCTTTCATACAAGGAGAACCAACCTATGTTGATGAGCAACACAAAAGTTATGTGGGGCCTGTTTTACAAGGTAGAGCACTTTATACAAGAGTACTAATTAAAAGAAAAAAGTAGTATGAAAATCAAATTACACAACATACTAGTTCGTGAAGTGATAGATAACTATGAAGACAGGGCTGAAGAGGGTGTGGTTGCCTACGGTGGAAAACTAGATATTCGCCCAAAGTATCAACGTGAATTTGTCTATACAGGCAAACAACGGGATGCCGTTATAGAAACAATTAAAAATGGATTTCCTCTAAATGTTATGTATTGGGTCAAAACTGATCAAGGTAATTTCGAAGTTTTAGATGGTCAACAGCGTACAATTAGTATAGCACAATATGTAAATGGAGATTTCTCCGTTGAATTTAACGGGAGAACGGCAATGTTTCACAATCTAACGGAAGAGGAGCAGAATACAATTTTAGGCTATGAACTCATGATTTATTTTTGTGAAGGGACAGATAAAGAGCGTTTAGATTGGTTTAAGATCATTAATATTGCTGGAGAAAAATTAACTGACCAAGAATTACGCAATGCTGTATATACTGGCTCTTGGCTAAGTGATGCAAAGTT
>CAYPPF010000011.1:24749-27678 GCA_964412535.1 uncultured Gammaproteobacteria bacterium
AAAACAAACTGTGCCGCCTATCTCTTGGCTAATGACGGAGGGGCACTTATTAAAGGTTCTCCGATACGACAAGAATATCTAGAAACTGCACTTTCGTGGATCAATAACGGGGAGGTGGCAGATTATATGGCCAAACATCAACATGACAAAAATGCTAATGAGTTATGGAATTATTTTCAAGATGTCGTTGCGTGGGTGCGAAAAACATTCGTCAATTATCGCAAAGAAATGAAAAGTGTTAATTGGGGTGAATTGTATAACGAATTTAAAAATAAAAAATTAAATGCCCAAAAATTGGAAAAGGAAATTAAAAAGTTAATGTTAGATGAAGACGTCACTAAAAAATCTGGTATTTATTCATACGTTTTGACTAGAGAAGAAAAATATCTAAGCATTAGAGCTTTCACTGACAAAATGAAACGAGAGGCGTATGAAAGACAAAATGGGAAATGTACTAAGTGCAAAGAAACTTTTGAAATTGATGAAATGGAGGCAGACCACATAAAACCCTGGCACGAAGGTGGGAGAACCACATCAGACAATTGTCAAATGCTGTGTAAAACACATAATCGCACAAAATCTGGGAAGTAAAGTAAACAATAGTGAGTGACAGTGGGGTGTGGAAGGTGAACAATAACGCTAAATGCAGATATCCTAATAATCTACAGAAAAAGATTCCAGAAAATTAAATATTAAAGAAACAGTAACATGAATATCTATCTTGATATAGACGGTGTGTTAATAAAAAGAGACGGCAGTCCAGCTAATAATGTTACTGGATTTTTAAAATCGATTACTCATAATCATGATGTTTACTGGTTAACTACCCACTGTAGACAAGGGAAAAATAATATATTCCAATATCTTAAAGACAAATTACCTCGTAATGCTGTAAAATATTTAGAAAAAGTAAATCCAACAGACTGGAATACTTTAAAAACAGAAGCAATCAATTTTAGACAAGACTTTCTGTGGTTTGATGACTATATTCTAGAAGCCGAAAAGAGAATATTGAAAAAAAATAATTGTCAAAATAATTATTATCTCGTGGATTTGAAAAGTAGCCCTGATATTTTTACTGAATTAAACAAGATATTATTCCAGAGCTTTTAAAGTTGTGTGATAGATTAACTATAACTATTAACGAAACAGAAGGGTAATATTTTTTGCTGAATCAAAAACTAGGTATAGTCTGGTGGCAAAGTTGAATATTATCCCACACAAAAAAACACCATTTTGGTGTTCTTTTGAAAGGTGCCACAGGGTCAGTGATGTGGCTGAGAGAAAGAGCTTGGCTATCTGATTTCTAGGTAGTCAGGTCTTCGTAGGGGTTCTGCTTGGAAAGTTTTGGTGACCCTTGGGAATTCCCTCAAGTGTGGGTCTTTCCACCAAATGAAACTTGCCTCTTGGCACACAAAGTGCGCCGCGTTTGTGGGATGAATCTTTCTCTTGTACTCTTCATCGAGTACGAATATTCCAGACTCTTCCCGACGCAGAATCCTCTCACCCCCCTTGGGCAGACCTTCTCGAATTGTAGTCCTAGAGAGCCAGCCCAACAGATCAGCGACATGTTCCTCGGTGAGTGTGGAGAAGCTCTCTCTGATGAAAACCACAAGCTCATCGACAGTTTTACCACCAGATTGGTGGATATGCTTCACGACCCTCTCGACTATTGTCAATTTGTCCATGTCATCCTCCCTGTATTTGACTTAAAATAATACCACAAAAAACCCCTTTTGTCAAGAGGTGGGGGCTAATTTGACTAATTTTAGCCAAATTCTAATTCCACTTCGCTAAAATAACCCAAATTCTTAGTTCTAATAAGCTCCCGCTTGCCACCCCTTTGGGGGTTTCTTTTTTATTTTAAAAATGTTATAATTTAACTGTGAAAATTATTCTTAAACTATAAATATGGCAGGCTCAATTCTCAACAAAAAGAGAGAGGTTCCAGATGCTCTGCTGATGTCTTTTTCAAACGTGATTATACTAGGTGGCGCTTACCTAGTGCTCCGTTTATATAAAAGATTTTTTGTGACATATTTCTTTGATTTTTTACTATTGATTCTCTACTTAACCCTCAAAATTTCTATACTCTTCCCAGTGGTATTAATCATAGTTATGATTGATACGTATGTGCAGACCAAAAAAATAGATAGTGGAGAAAAAAGCCAAGGCGACAAAAAAAGTGGGCTAATTATTCTGGGCGTCCTAACTATAATCATCGCCCTGCTTTTATTCGTAGGGGGTGAAACAATTATTGAGCTTGCTGGAGGCAATATACTTCTTTCAGACAGTAAATCTGGAGCCATGATAAAAGATTTTAAAAAGGATCAGAAAAAAATAGACAAGGTCGTTAAAAATTTCGAGCCTGTCAAAGACGAGTACTGTGATGGATTCCAAACTAGGGAGTATGGTAAAAAGGGAGCTTTTGTTAAAGACGATTTTACTAAATGGTGTTATCTTAAAAAAGCAGTAGAAGCTAATAATCCACAATTCTGTTATTTCAAAGATGGTTTAGGCTATGATGTAGCATGTATACAATATCTAGCAATAAAAAACAACAAGCCTGAATGGTGTTCAGACACGCTAACAGAGTACTATGAAAAATTTTGTCTAAATAACGTCAAAACAGAATATAACCCGACTGCAAACACCAGTTGTAAGAGCAAATATATTGTAGATGAAGTACTTGGTGAATTGTGTGACAAGGAATTCGGTGAATTTTTCAAAACACTATAAAAAACCAGGGGCTCAAAAACCACCAATCTATCTCTAAAATCGAGATGAGAAAAGACGGGTGGTTTTGTTTTTTTTTAAGGCCTATGTCTACCGACCACCCCCAACGATCAGGGTTTTAACCTGTTCCCATTGCCCACCCCTTTGGGGGTTTCTTTTTTTGTACGAAAAAACAGCCTTTGAAAAGCTGCTT
>CAYPPF010000012.1:0-26954 GCA_964412535.1 uncultured Gammaproteobacteria bacterium
AGTGGTAAAATAGGACTAGACGCAGGATCAGCAGCAATGAAGTGTCGAGCAATGTTTAAGACGGATAAGTATTATGGGCTTGATAATAGGTTGGATAGTTTGAAAAAGGCATTAGAAACAGAAAAAGAAGGGTTTGGCATATGGGCAGATCTTTCCAAGTTAGGTTTTTTGCCTAGTAACAGTGTTGATGTGGTCGTTTCAACTAATACACTTTATTGCTTGCCAGCTGACATTAGATTCTATGCAGTAAAGAGTCTGTCTAGAATAACAGCACCTAGCGGAGTCTTTTTTTGCGAAGTTCCAAAATATGCGGATTTTGCAGATGTACTAAAAGAACTTAAGGCTAATTTTTCAAAGTTAAAGATCATATATCATACCAATGTTTTGAGTAGATTTTTTGAGTGGTGTCTGGCTAGGGACGGCCATATTAAGTCTAGTCGGTTTGCTAGGTCTAAATTTCTTATAATCTTGGCATGGTTTATTAGTAGATTGGAATATATAACCTATCGCTTTCCTTTTTTAAACAAGCATGCATTGGTAATCTGTACCGACAAAAAAATCGAACAAAAAAGAGGGGAGTTTGATTTGTCAGAATTTGACTTAGTGGGTGATAGAATATATAATCTTATAAAATAAGATCAAACTAAATTTATCAGAAAATAATCTTATATAATATGAATATCCTATACATTGGGTCAGGATTTGTAGGCTCGTGTTCAGCAGCTGTTTCCGCAGCCAGTGGACACAAAACCTTAGTATACGACATTGATAAGGAGAAAGTAAGAAAGTTAAGCTCAGAAGATAGGGATACAATAGAGTCCTGTCTCTTTGAAGAAGGTCTTGGCGATCTATTGGTGCGCAACAAAGAGCGTGTCAGGTTTACCACTGACTATGACAAGGTAATAAAGTTCCTTGATGAGTGTGATGCCGTCTTCATGTGTTTACCAACTCCAGAAATAGGGGAGAGTGGAGAGAGTAATCTTAGCTACTATTTTGATGCTGCTGAAAAGATGGCTCAAAGTCTCCTCAAGAGGAATGGTGGGAAGCAGGATAAGTACATGGTAATTGTAAATAAAAGTACAGTGCCAATTGATATGATTGACAAGACAGAAGAGATTATGAAAAAGGCAGGGGTGAAAAACTACGGAATAGTTTCTAATCCTGAATTTTTAGTTGAAGGAAAGGCTATTCAAGGCTCTCTTAAACCAGACAGGGTTGTGATAGGAGCCTGGAATGAGAAGGATTTTTCTGTAATGAGGAAAGTTTACCAGAGGTTCTTTGATTCACCTACGGTAGAATATATTGAAGCTAATCCAAAAGAGGCAGCCGCCGGCAAGTTGTTAGCTAATTATTACCTATTTAACAAGCTGGCTGTTTGTTTTGATGTGATTGGCAGGACTTGTGAAGCATTTGATGGTCTTAAGTTTGAGAATCTAAGAAGAATTCTAACAAGCGACAAAAGAATTGGTAATTGGGGATTTTACGATAGTCTGTATGCAGGAGGCAGTTGCTTGATTAAGGATGCTCGTTCTTTGTCTCATCAATTACAGACAGTGGGTCATAACTCAGTGTTAGTGAATGAGGCCTATTTAGCAAATAAGCGTCAATTGGAATTGTTTCTAAGCCGTGCTAAAACAGATGCTGGTTTTGACTGGGCAGACAAGACAGTTGCTTTGGTTGGTGTGGCTTTCAAGAGAGATACTAATGATGTGCGCAACTCAGCTAGTGTAGACATAGTAAACTTTCTACTAGAACAGCCAGTGAAGAAAATAAGGGTATATGATCCTGCTGCTATGGAAAGCTTTAAACAACTATTTCCAGATTCCAAGCAAATAGAGTACTTAGAGCATGAATTTGAGGCTGTAAAGGAAGCAGATGTGGCTGTTATTGCCACTGACTGGCCTCAGTTTAGGGGATTGGCAGATATGATGATTGGTGAGTTAAGCGCACGTCCTTTGATTATGGATGGTAGGAGAATGCTGCAACATCGTTATGATGACCTACAAAAGGCCGGATTTAATATAGTAGCAGTGGGCTCTCCGTTTATAAAGGGGAAATAATAGAACATTATGTTCAGAGAACATCATCACCACCTATTTCTTCGCAACAAAGAGATGAATGAGATCTACATTTCTGTTTTTTTGATGAAGCTAGCAGCAAGCATGATTACTATTTTTGTGCCAATCTATTTATACACCTTGGGTTATTCCATAGTGGCAATTTTGTGTTTCTTTCTTGTTCGTCATGCTGCCTCGGTAGTGTTTGCTGTTCCGTTTGCAAAAGTCGTAGCTAAAGTAGGAGTAAAACATTCAGTCTTAATTTCAGCTCCATTTTTGATTCTGTACTATTGGGGCCTCCAGATGCTCCCAGAATATTCATGGTTGTTTTTCCTGCTTCCTGTGCTGCTAGCTTTTCGTGCCTTGTTCTATAACTTTGGCTTTCATTTGAACTTTGCTGATCATTTAGAAAGAGATAATGTGGGCAAGGAGTTGTCAGCTATGGCCGTACTGTCTGTCAGTGCCACAGTTATTGCTCCGCTTGTGTCTGGTTTGATGATAATGGCCTTAGGGTATAGTTCGATTTTTATGGTAGGTTCAGCTCTGCTTGTTATTTCCACTCTTCCGCTATTATTCAGTGCTGACAAGCGCAGGGATATAGACTTTACTTTAAAAAAGATGGCTCATCTTTTTGTAAAGCGCAAGAATGCCGGTATGGTTTTAAGTTTTTCCGGATATGCCATTGAATCAAGTATCGGCAATGTAATATGGCCAATATTTTTGATCATTCTCTTGGGTACAGCCGAAAAAGTTGGTTTTATAGTAGCAATAGCAGCTCTGGCAACAGTTTTGGTGGTTTCAATGTATGGTAAGTTGGCAGACCGGGTTAGCCCTAAAAAATTGCTTAGCGTGGGGTCAGTATTGTATTTTTTTGGATGGCTGGGATGCTTGTTGGCTGATAGTTTTTTCAAGGCATCTTTTATTGACATATATCGCAAGATTTCTGGACGTTTCCTAATGCTTCCATGGTCTTCTCTTTTCTATAGCATGTTTGCTAGAGAAAGATATTTTCAGTTGGTAGTATGGCGGGATATGGTCTTTAATTTCATTAGAGTACTTATATTTCCTTTGATTATCCTTATTTTTGTAATTAATTGGCATCCTTTCATAGTCGTGTTCGTAGTTGCTGCCCTATTTAGTCTTCTGTATCCATTCATGAATAGGGTAGAGGAGATGCCAGATGTGCAGTAATACAATTTGAATAAAAAAACACCAGACTAATCTGGTGTTTTTTGTTCTCCACTATTCTCAATTATTCAGAAGAGTGGGGATTGAGAACGAATTGTCCTCAAGAAAAATGAGCGAGGTAGATCGTTTGCGGACTACTTGTCCAGCGCTTCGAGCCGTCTCTTCGCCACGGCGATGACGTGGTGGATGCCTTCGCCAGTACTTTCGACGATTCCACTGAGCCCTTTGCGTGCTCTTTGAGTTTCTCCGTCTGCCACTTGGATGTCAGCGAGTATCAGCTGTGCCGTGACCATGCAGCCTTCCTCAGTGGTGCCCTTGACCTGACCGTCGACGATCGTCTTGGCTGCCATGTAGGCAGCCTGCGGCCAACCTTCTTTCAAAGCCTTGGTTGCCATGCACAGAGCCATGGCCCCTTCGTGCTCCTCTGCCATTACAGGATCGATCTCCTTGAATCCCTTGAGGGTCGCAAGGTCTTCCTCGTACTCGTCGTAGTCAATCCCTGTGAGGTACGAGTTGATGATTCTGCTGTAGGGCATGTTGAGTGTGGCCCAGTGGTCCAGGTCGCCGTCAGGATCGATTCCTTGTTGTAGAGCGATTGCGGCCTCTCTTGCCTCTTCCAGAACCTCCAGGAGAACATCTTCCTCGAGTCCATTTATGATGGCATCATGGATCCAGTTATCGGCCGCGCTGTACTCACAGATGAGTGCTCTTTCAATGTCTCCGTTCTTGCGAGCAAGTGCTGCTGCCTTCTGCTGAGCCAATGCAGCAGCATCCAAGCTGCCGCACTTCCGGCCGAATTCGGCCATGTTGTAGCTGAGCAGTTCGATCTGTCGATCTTTGGTCGGGCCTTCGGCTTGGTACTGGATCCAGTTGTCAGTTTCTCTGGCCAGTTCGACGATCTTGTCTTTGACTGCTTGTCCACTCAGGTCCATTCGTCGGAGGCCATTGATCTGCCCTATGAGGAACATGGCTTTGGCCGCGTTCACTGCAGTGGTTGAGTAGCCCCATCGGCAGATTGCCCTGAAGCGTTCGTTCATGCCCCGCTGTGTCACGGTGGCATTTTCCACTGCTCGTAGAGTCTTATCCAGCTCTCCGAAATCAGTGATGGCCACCAAGGCCTCGGCGACTTCTTCCAGAGCTGTGGCCATTACTACTTCTTCATTGAAAAGGTCGAGTTTCATGCGAATTCCTCCTATATTGGTCGCATTTTTGACTAATTCTACCTAAAATCGTCAAGATATATTAACATATTTTAGTTAATTTGTCAATAGAAGTGAAAAAGAGGTAAATCTTGCTTTTTTTAGCCAAATGTTATATAATCAGAGGGATAAATAATCGTAAATAAGTATGGTTGGTTTTTCAGATTTACAGGCAAAAAAAGAGAAATTAGCAATAGTTGGCCTTGGGTATGTAGGGTTGCCTTTAGGGGTGCTTTTGGCTAGGCATTTTTCAGTGGTTGGCTTTGATGTAAATGAAGGCAGGATTGATGAATTGAAGAGAGGTGAGGATCATACTGGAGAGGTTTCTTTTGAAGATTTGAAATCTGTTGAAATTGAGTACACCTCTGATCCTGGTGATTTGAAGCAGGCTAAGTTTATCATCGTAGCTGTGCCCACTCCAATTGACGAGGACAAAAAGCCAGACCTTTTTATCGTGAAAAAGGCTAGTGAAACAGTGGGTCAGAATTTGAGTAGTGGTACAGTTGTTGTATATGAGTCTACTGTATATCCTGGTGTAACTGATGAGATCTGTTTGTCTATTCTAGAAAAAGAGTCTGGACTAAAGGCAGGGGTAGATTTCAAGGTAGGTTATTCTCCGGAAAGAGTTAATCCAGGTGACAAAGAGCATACAATTGACAAGATAGTAAAAGTGGTTGCTGGGATGGATGAGGAGTCCTCAGAATTGATTTCCAAGGTATATGGAACTATCACACAAACATACAAGGCTACTAGTATACGAGTGGCAGAGGCAGCTAAGGTAATTGAAAATACCCAACGTGATTTGAATATCGCTTTAATGAATGAATTAGCCGTTATCTTCAACAAGATGGATATTAGTGTGTATGATGTTTTAGCTGCTGCTGGTACTAAATGGAATTTCCTTAACTTCAAGCCAGGATTGGTTGGTGGGCATTGTATAGGGGTGGATCCATACTATTTGACATATAAGGCGGAAGAATGCGGGTATGATCCTAAGGTTATCCTAGCTGGAAGAGGTATTAATGATTCTATGCATAGCTTTGTGGCAGAACAGATTACAGGGGAGATGAAAAAGATGGGTAAAGAGCTTGCTGAATCAAAAGTTGGTATTTACGGGATAACTTTCAAGGAGAATGTACCTGATATTAGGAATTCAAAAGTGGCTGAACTGTACAAGGAATTGAAAGAGATGGGAGCTAGTCCTGTGGTATATGATCCAGTGGCTGACAAGGGTCATGTAATGGATGAGTACGGTATAGAGCTGGTGGATAGTTTTTCAGGATTGGACTGCCTCATAATGGCTGTGGCCCATGATGAGTTCAAGAGTATGTCTGTTGAGGATGTAAAGGGGCTTTCTAATGAAGGTAGTATGTTGTTAGTGGATGTGAAGTGTATATTTGATAGGGACGAAATAGAAAGCCAGGGTATTAAATACTGGTGTTTGTAAGTATGATTGCCAGGAAATACAAGCGTATAATTACAATAATAATATTGGTTTTAATCCTAGCCATCTCATCAATGGTTTTTTTGTTGAATTTAAGTGATAAGGCGCGAAGCAAGATACTAAATACTATTCCTGCATTGCACTACGCTCATAAGCTTACAAAAGTATTTGATGTTTTCTATGTTCCTCTAGCACACAAACAAACAGATATAGAGAATTGGGAGCTTGTTATTGATGAGAAAGAGTTGGAGAAATTCAAGGAAAATATTCCAGAAAATTGGAAGGCAGAGGATTTAGACAAAGATTACAAAAAAGAAGTTAGAGCAAATTTATATATCAATGGAAAAAAGTACAAGGTGAAAATTAGATACAAGGGTGGTGGAACTGCCCATTGGGCATGGGACAAGAAGTCATGGCGTATAAATTTTGATAAGGATGAGCCATATAATGGGATGGACAAGATAAAGTTGATTGTTCCAGAAGATAGGGGGTATGTCATAGAGGCTTTCAATAATTACAGAGCTAAAAAGTTAGGACTAGTTTCTTTGTATTATGATTATATTAACCTTAGCATCAATGGAAAGGATAAAGCTTTGTACTTTTTAGTTGAAGGCTGGGGTGATGATGTGCTAGCTAGAAATAACAAGCCAGATACTTCTAATTTGTATAGAGGCGAGGGAGGATATCTGTATGATAGTTTAGAATCTTGGAAAAAAGAGAATTCCTTTGACTTGGTTGATTCTAAAAGTATGGAAGATCTAGATCAGTTATTGGAGATATTCAAGAGCGGAGATAGCGAACTGTTGCGCAATATTTTAGATGAGGATAACTTTATTGCATGGAATGTGCATAGTATTTTGTCTAATTCTATTCATCAAGGAAATATTCACAATGCCACAATGTTTTTCAATAATTCAACTGGGAAGTTTGAATTAATTCCAGATGATGTACTTATGTACAAGTTTAGTAGCGTTGACGTGTTAGAAAATGATTTAGCCAATCTATATCTTTCAAATTCTGAGATTAGAAAGAAAAGAGACGAAGTTCTACTTGAATATTTGTCTGAAGAAAATATAGAGGATGATTTGAAGTATTTTGATGAGCTGTATGAAAAAATGAGATATGACTTATATGCTGACGGGTTGAAGAGATATGGTAATATCTTGTTTGATATAGAGGTGATGAAGTACAAAAGAATTATCAAGAGCAACGCAAGGAAGATAAGGGGAGTATTGGGAAAGGAGAGCAGGGAGTTAGAAGAAAGCGTTGTTTCTGAGGCAGAGATTAATCAGGACATGTTTAAGTATTTTAAGAATATCTCAGATATTGATTTGTTTATTGAACAAAACCCAATGTTTGTTGTTGATAAAGAGAAAAAAGAAATAGTTTTGCCAACTGGGTGGCATAATTTTAATAAGACAGTGGTTGTGCCAAAAGGATTTATATTAAAGATAAGCGCACCGTCTACACTTTCTTTTGCTCCGGATGCTTCTTTTGTAAGCTACAGTACTGTGATTGCACAGGGTAGTATGGAGAATCCAATACATTTTAAAGGACAGAATGGTTCTTGGGGCGTTTTTGCAGTTTTAGGCGAGGATCAAGAGAGTATTTTTCAATACTGTAATTTTTCTGGTGGGGGAGATGAATATATAAATGGTGTTTTGTTTACAGGTATGCTTTCAGTGCATTATTCTGATGTGGTAATAGAGAATTCAGAATTTAGTAATGCAAAAGGAGATGATGGTTTGAATGTAAAGGGTGGTAAGGCTATTATTGAAAATAATAAATTTGTTAATAATTCATTTGATGCGATTGATTTGGATTGGGGTAGTAATAGTGTTATTAAAAACAACCTGTTTACTTCTAATGGAAATGATTCCATTGATATAGGGGGAGGAAAGAATATATTTGTAAGCGGTAATGTTGTGAAAGATTCTGGTGACAAGTGCGTTAGCATAGGGGAGAGGACAGAAGATATTACTGTTTTCAACAATCTGTTGAGTGGGTGTATAACTGGTATTGCAGTTAAGGATGCTTCAGAGGCAAGGATAGTTAACAACACTATTGCAAATAATCAGACAGGAGTTGCTTTATATGAGAAAAAGCCAGTATTTGGCGGTTCCAGTGCATTGTTGTACAATTCTATTGTCTGGGGGAGTAAAGATTCCATAACACTTGATAAAAAGTCTAATATTAGGGTAGAATATAGTGATATTGAAGGTGGATACGAAGGAGAGGGAAATATAGAGCTAGAGCCGGAATGGAATAGTGAATTTGTACTAATGAACAAGAATAGCTCTTTACTAGAGGGTGGTAAGAGGGGCTATGTGAAAGAATTGGGTGTGGAAGTCTCTAAAGTACCAATGGGCACTATTAAAGAGTAGAAATATGAAGCCAAAGCTGCATTTCAGGAGATTTGAGTTTAAGTATATTCTGCCAGCAAGTACAGCAGATAAGATTATTCCAGCACTCTTGCAGTTCATGGATTGGGATTCGTATGTTGCACAGTCAGAAAAAGACCACTATACTGTTAATAGTCTCTACTATGATTCAGCAGGATTTGGCTGTTATGATGAAAAAGTGGCTGGTGTCAGGAGAAGAAGTAAATTTAGATTGAGATATTACAATGATCTAAGGGAGGATTCGTCAATATTTACTGAAATAAAGAGAAAGTACGATGCAGTTGTTATCAAAGACAGGTCTGTACTAAGTTTGGAACAAGCTAAAGAATTCTTTTACAAGGACAACCTTAAATCATTACCTGATTTGAAAAAGAACGACAAGGAAACTTTGGAAGAATTTTTGTGGGCCAAGAATCATAATGGCATGATGCCAGCAGTGCTGGTGTCATATACACGCAGACCATTAGTTTCAAAACATGATGAAAGGTTTAGAGTAACATTTGATTCTAATATTACTGCTTGTAGAGCAGATTGGCTGGGCAATGAATCAGAATCTAAAAAAGATGTATTGAAAGAGGATTTGGTTTTAGAACTAAAGTTCAACAATCATATGCCTCTCTGGTTTTATGAAATAATTGAGGAATATAGATTGAACAGGATCGCTTTTTCAAAATACTGTAATTCTTTAGAAACAATTTACCCGTTTTTTACTCCTTAACATAAATTTATGGACGAATTAGCCCTATTAACTCAAGGAACACAGTTTAACCCTTCGGTAGGTGTCTTTAACCTGGCCATCACGCTTTTACTTGTTCTGGCTATTTCTTGGGTGTATAGAAAGACTCATAAGGGTTTTTCATACTCACAATCATTCAATTTTACCATTGTTATTCTTGGTTTGTTGATTAGTGTGGTGATGATGGTGATTGGAAGCAATCTAGCCATAGCTTTTGGAGCTTTGGGTGCTTTTACCTTGATTCGTTTCCGTACAGCTATCAAAGATGCTAAAGATACTGCGTATGTATTTTTTTCAGTAGTAGTTGGAATGGCAGTTGGTACTGGAAACTATGTTATTGCTTTCATGTCTACAATACTCTTGATCGCTATAGTCCTAGTATTAGATAGGGTGAACTTCGGTTCTATAAAGAAGTTCAACTATGTGTTGAATTTGTCTGTTGATGGAAACAATTCTCCGAATGAGAGGATAAGGGAAGTGATGAAGAAATATACTAAGAGTGATTCTCTGCTAAGTGCTAGCGCATCTGATCATGGCAAAACAATGAACATGAGTTTTAATGTAAATTTCATAAAAGATGTAGAAGCACAGACTTTTGTTTCAGATCTTGAGAAAATCGAAGGAGTTAATTCTGTTAGTTTGCTTACTGCAAAAGATGATGTTGAATATTAATATATAATTATATGTCACACTATTTAATTACAGGTGGCGCTGGCTTTATCGGCACTAACCTAGCTAAAAAACTCTTGGAGAATGGGCATCAAGTAAGGGTGCTGGACAGTTATATTGGCGGCAAGATAGATAGTCGTTTTCAAGAAGATGTAGAGTATATTGAAGGGGATATACGAGACATGGAAACAGTGAGCAAGGCAGTGGAAGGAATTGATGGAGTTTTCCATACAGCCGCTGTCCCTAGAGTACCATATTCAGTAGAGCATCCCCAAGAGACTAATGATCATAACGTAACAGGCACCCTTAACGTTTTAGTAGCAGCTCGTGATGCCAAGGTGAAGAAAGTTATCTTTTGTTCATCTTCTTCAGTGTATGGGGGCAACAAAGGAGATGTTGCTGTTACTGAAGATATGATTAAGGAGCCTAAAAGTCCATATGCTCTGCAAAAGTTAATAGGACAGGAATATTGTAGGTTGTTTTCAGAATTGTATGGTCTAAAGACTGTTTCTCTTTGTTATTTTAATATATATGGTCCATATCTAGACCCAAATGGATCATATGCTCTGGTAATAGGGAAATTCCTTAGACAAAAAAAAGAGGGTGAGCCTTTGACTATTTGTGGAGATGGCGAATACTACAGAGACTATACTCATGTAAAAGATGTCGTAACAGCCAATATATCGGCTATGGAAAATGATAATGTTGGCAGTGGAGAGATGATCAATATCGGAAACAACAAACCATATTCAGTAAACCAGCTTGCAGAAATGATCGGTGGTGAAACTGTGTTTGTTGACCCAAGGCCTGGAGATGTGAAGTATACTAAGGCGGATAACAGCAAAGCAAAAGAGCTCCTCGGTTGGGAGCCCACTATTAGTTTACAAGAAGGGTTAGGCGAGTTGAAAAAAGATTGGGGACTTGATTAGGCTACTGCCCCATCATTCGTAGTATCACATTGACAGTTCTAAGCATAATAGACAGATCTAACCAAAAGGATCTGTTTTTTATATAATACAAGTCATACTGAAGTTTTTGTAGAGATTTTTCTAGATTGTCTGTATAGTTCTGGTGAAGTACAGCCCAGCCAGTAAGCCCAGGACGGACAATGTGCCTTAGGGAGTAGTATGGCATTTTTTCTTCCAGCCTTTTTACAATCTCTGGCCTTTCAGGACGCGGGCCAATTAAGGTTATATCTCTTTTGAGTATGTTAAGGACTTGGGGAAGTTCATCCAGTCTTGTCTTTCTGAGAAACTTACCGACCTTAGTTACGCGTTTGTCTTCTTTACTGGCAAATTGAGCTTCACCAGTTTCTGCACTTCCGTCTTGTGAAAGCGCGTACATAGAGCGGAATTTGTATAAAAAGAATGACTGTCCGTTTATTCCCATTCTTTTTTGCTTATAAAAGATGGGTCCTGGAGAGCTCAGCTTTATTCCTAGTGCTATCAATGGAAGCAGTGCGACAAAGACAGCTCCTAAGACAAGTCCGGCAATATAATCTATTGCTGTCCTTATCTTTTCATAAACAGGCTGGTTTACATTTTTCAAGTTTTCTAAAAAGTATGATTCCGAGAAAGTGGCAGGCGGTATTCTTCCTGTTATTGCTTCATAAAATGAAGTAAGGTCTAGGATGCGTACATTCCAGAAAAGCAATTCGTATAGTTCCCTTAAGGCTTCCTCGTCTTGCCTTAGATGAGGGGCTATTATTATCATGTGTGCCTGATGGTTGCTAATCGCCGGCCTTACTGTTTGCAAACTGTGGTATATGTCAAAGAAGGGGAATTCAGCTGGTTTTACCTTTTTTTCAGGATCTATCATCGCTGCTATCCTGTGCCCACTTTCAGGATTGTTTTGGATTGTACTGATTAATTCTCTTGTCTCTTCAGTACAGCCTAGGAAGATTATATTATTATATAGCTTCTTTAGCCCTATAAAACGATTATATAGTATTCTCCATACATAACTAAAACCATAGCCAAATATTACATTTAGGAGAAGGATGGTTTTAGGGGCAATCTTAGCTTGTGGGAGGATATAGAAGAAAATAATACTCAAGAAGAAAGAGAGCAGGGCAGCCTCTAGAAAATATCTATGAGTTTGCTTGTCTTTCAGCTGATTAAGGTCGTATTGGTTGTTTATGAAGTTAACTACGATCCAAAGGAGAAAAAGAAGGAAGAATAGGGTCAAATGTTGCTCAATTTGGTTCCAGTTAGGGGCTTTTAGGTTCCTTACAGTCAAGCTTAACCAGAATCCAAATACAAAAGCCAGCATGTCTCCACCTGCTAGCATTAGCTGTTTTATTCTATACACGAACTTCATATTGATAATATGAGGGGTTTTTGATATAATATTAGTACTAAAACAGGTATAAATATACCAGATTTATGGAAAAAAATCAAGTCAAGCCTTTTTGGCTATTTTGTATATCTCTTTTAATAGGGTTGGGGTTGATAGCAGGCACTGTTTTTGCTGCAAATCCTCCTTTTGTGAAAATCAACAAGGGCAAGAGCCTTACCAAGACAAGAAAGGTAACTTTGTATTTTTCTGGTGTTGAAGATGTGCGTGAGATGAAGGTTTCAAACCAAGCAGACTTTGCTGGAGCTGGTTGGGAGAGTTTCAAGAAAACTAAAACCTGGTATTTGTCATATGGGAAGGGGACAAAGACAGTGTATACTAAGTTCAAGGATAAAAAGAAGAAAATTAGCCAGATATACAATGATAATATAACTTTGTCAGTTCCAGAAAATATGACAGTGGATTTTGAAATTGAGGATGGTGAAGATTCTACAAAGTCCCGTTATGCAGTACTCCAGGTTGAGTGGTCGCAAGGAGTAGAGGTAATGAGAATCAGTAATAGCGGAGATTTCAGTGGTTCTGATTGGGTGACAATGAAGGAAGAGGTTGGCTGGATTTTGTCTCCTGATTCTGGAAACAAGAAAGTACAGGTACAGTTTAGAGATGCTAATGGGAATATAGAAAAGGTAGTAAGGGAGATTAAGTACAACCAACCACAGCATTATGTGCCAGAAGGAAGCTTGCTAAAAGGACAATCAAGTACAGTGTACTATTTAGGGTATGACGGCAGGATCCATCCTTTTTTCAATAGTGCCTTGTATCATTCTTGGTATAGTAATTTTGATAGTGTAAAATATGTAAGCAATTCTAAGCTAAGCCAATATCCAATTGGCCAGCCAGTATGCGTAAGGCCTGGCACTTGGTTGGTAAAGTTTCGTGGTTGGCCAAGAGTGTATGCAGTTGAGCCAGGTTGTGTGATAAGACCTATCAGGTCAGAGGCAGAAGCTCATCTGTTGTATGGGAATGACTGGGCTAGGCATGTGCTGGAGTTAGACCCTATTCTTGAACATTACTATGAAGTAAATAACCCAGAAGTGGGGGAGGATGAAGAGGATAATGATTTTGACGGGGTGGATAGTGAGATTGAGGAGGAATATGGAACTAATGACAAAAAAACAGATAGTGATGAGGATGGATTAGATGATTACGAAGAAATATTTTTCTGGTTTAGTGATCCTCTTGATTCAGATACTGATGATGATGGATACAAAGATGGGCTAGAGGTGATAAGTGGGTTTTCTCCAGTCGGGGTGGGCAAGTCTGATTCCGTGCCTAATGGCACGTATGAATATCCGCTCGGATCGCTAGTTAAGTCAAAGAAAGATGATCAAGTCCACTATCGTAAGTATAATGGAGAGTTTGATAAGGTTGAAGACAAGGCTTTCATTTCTAATAAGTTTCAAAGTCGGTTCATTATTGAAGGGGCTGCCTCTGTTCCATTTAGTTCTGGTAAGAGGAAGCTCAAAGATAGTTTAAGTAATATACGACGTCCCCAGTTAAGAAATAGTAATAATAGCCTTATCAGCCTATAACACGCATGTTGAATAAGTCTTTCTATGCAAAATTAATAGTCTTTACAGGCATAATAGCATTAATGCCTGTTTTTGTTTGGGCTCAAACTCCAAATGATCCGTTTGCAAAGCAGTGGTCATATAAGGATGTTAAGGTGTATAAGGCATGGGATTATGTCACTGGCTCAAGAGAGGTGGTTGTAGCTGTTATTGACAACGGATTTGATACTTTTCATCCTGATCTAAGGGCTAATGCTTGGAAAAACGAGGATGAGATAAGTGGTAATGGCATTGATGATGACAAGAATGGGTATATAGATGATGTGTGGGGATGGAATTTTTTAGCAGATGATTTTAATGGAGATGGAAAGGTTGACGACAAAGAGGAAAAGGGGAATAACAGACCAAGACCAGATGTTACTAATTTGAATGACCGCCAAAGGGCAGACATGACTTTTAATCATGGCACATTAGTAGCTGGCTTGATCGGGGCGGTGGGGAATAATAAGGCTGACGGTGCTGGGATTAATTGGAAGGTAAAGTTAATGAACCTAAAGGTTGTTGGAAATACAGGGTCTGGTGAATCAAGCCAATTGCCTGGGGCAATAAGGTATGCAGTTGATAACGGAGCTGATGTAATAAATGTGAGCATGGTGAGCTACCATAGCGCTCTCTTAGACGAAGCAGTTAAATATGCATATGATAATAAGGTGGTTATTGTTGCAGCGGCTGGTAATAATAGCCAGGTGTTGAATGGCGATGGACTATACCCCATTTGTTCTGATTCTGGTTCTAACAATCAAATGGTATTGGGAGTGAGTGCAATAGATGAGTCTCATCATATTACCAAATTTTCTAATGTAGGATCTGACTGTATTGATATTACTGCTCCAGGAGAGAATATATCTAGTACTATTAGGTTTTCTCCCAAGAATGGGTTGAAAGATAGGTATGGTGGTGGATGGAGTGGGACTTCGTTTGCAGCTCCTCTAGTTAGTGGTGCAGCAGCTTTGATAAAGAGCATACAGCCTAGCTGGGGTCCTATAGAAATATATGAAGCTATCCTTTCTACTGTTCATCATACTGTTGGTCAAGACGAAGAAGTGTATGCTCATCTGTTTGGCCAAGGAATGTTGCAAATAGACAAAGCTATTGAGTATGCGATGGAAAGATTGAATTTAGTGAGGCCTGTAACCACCCTGCTTGGAGTGGATAGGAATTCTGGACACATAGTAAAGATTGATTCTAATGGTGATAGGAAGATAACTGCTAAAAGTTTCTTTAAAAACAAAGATAGTGTGGGAGTATACAAAGACGGAGATAGTTTGTTCTTTGTCACTTTCGTTAGAACAGCATCTCGCGAGGGTAGGGTGGAAGTTTTTTCTGAAAAGGGTGTTGAACAAGAATCTTGGACAACATATGCAGGTGGTAGGATGGATCTTGTGGTGGGAGATGTTACAGGGGATAACAAAAAAGAAATTATTTTAGCTCCAGAATATCCTGATGACCAGTTGTTTAGGATCTTAAGTCTAGATGGTGAGTATTTAGAACAGTTCAGCATTGATGGAGTACATAGCGGAGTTTCTTTGGGTCTTGCTGTGACAAAGGATGGGGGCAAACAAAATATTATTGCCCTATATGAACATAACGGGTTGCAGTTAGCAGAGTTCAGTGGCAAAGGAAAAATGCTGGATAGTTTTGTTGTAAATAGCCTTGATTCAGGAGGTAGTGTTGATGCTGGGGATATTGATGGAGATGGACAAGTCGAATATGTTGTTACTCCAAGTAAAACAGATGCTCCATATATAGCTCTATATGAAAAGGGTGGCAAGTTAAAACGCAAATTTTCTATATATAACCCAGGATACAGGGGGCATATTGATATTAGGGTGGGGGATTATAATAACGATAGTAAAGATGAGATTATCATAGCCACTTTAAATGGAGACAAGCCTTTGAGAACGTGGAGCTATCGTTCTAGAAAGCTTGGTGAATGGTCCATGTTTAGCGATAGTATTAACAAAGATATTCAGTTGTTGGTTTACTAGAAATGTGGTAGTATATAGTTGCAAGGCATTTATATAACCTCGTATATTTATGATAGGAGAAACACCAATTTTTGAGAAAAAAAATGTTTTAGTAACTGGTGGAGCAGGGTTTTTAGGCTCTCAACTTTGTGAACGCTTGCTAAGGGAAGCAAAAGTGATTTGCATGGATGATTTGTCAAATTCTTCAATACAGAATATTGATCATTTGCTTCAGTATCCTGATTTTGAGTTTATCAAATATGATATAAACAAGTCTATTGATTTAGATGATTTCGATGAGCTGGATAAGTTCAAGGTAAAGTTTCAAGGGATACAAGAGATATACCATCTAGCTTGTCCAACTAGTCCAAAGAATTTTGAAGAATTAAAACTGCAGTCTTTGTGGGCAAATTCTAGTGCAATGATTTCAACTTTGGATTTAGCAGTCAAACACAAAGCAAAATATGTTTTTAGGTCCAGTTCCGTGGTATACGGGCCTGCTCGTGAAGAACATAAGGTATTTAAAGAAAGTGATGAGGGTGTTGTTGACCATCTGTCACCCAGGGGCTGTTATGATGAGGGAAAGCGCTTTGCAGAGACATGCGTAGAAACATATCGCCAAGTATATGGGTTAGACTTGAAGATTGCGCGTTTATTCCCCACCTATGGCCCTCGAATGAATCTAAGAGAGGGTTGGCTAATTCCTGATTTTATAATAGACGCCCTAGAGGGTAGAGACTTAGTAATATATGGTGATGGTGACTTAGAACAAACAATGTGCTATGTTAATGATATTGTAGATGGTATGATTAGACTAATGAGTTCTGATCCTGATGTAAGGTTGGTAAATTTTGGACATGACCAAGTGTTTAAGATTAATGAAATAGCACAAAAGGTAATCCAGATGACAGAGTCTTCTTCAGGAATAGTTTTTGATGATCCTCTGGTCTTTTTCAACCCCAGCAGCGTGCCAGATCTAACCAGGGCAAAGGAAGAATTAGGATGGATACCCTTGGTTCGTCTAGAAGATGGATTGCAGAAGACAATAGACTACACTATTGCAAACAAGGAGATGCTAGGATTAAGCAACCAATAGTTATATTAAGGGAGGTAAGCAGCCAAAATTATGTTTATCGCCATAGTGCCGGCATATAATGAAGAAAAAAATATTGGCTCCGTGGTACGGAGCCTTTTTAGTCATGTTCACAAAGTAGTGGTAGTAGATGATGGCTCTAAAGATGACACAGAAAAATATGCTAAAGAGGCAGGGGCTGTTGTACTACGACACAAAGTTAACAGAGGACAGGGTGCAGCCCTGCAAACAGGTCATGACTATGCCAAACAACTAGATCCTGACTTTGTACTCCATTTTGATGGTGATGCCCAGTTTCTAGTTGAAGATATTATTCCTGCTAAAGAAGAGTTAGAAAAGACAGGGGCTGATATATTGTTTGGTTCTAGGTTTTTAGGGAAGAAGTCAAACATTCCTTTTTTAAAGAGATTTTTTCTTTTTCCTTTGGCTGGGCTGGTTAACAAAGTGTTTGTTGGACTAAATCTGACTGATATACATAATGGGTTTAGGATTTTTAACAGAAAAGCTTTGGGTAAGATTCAGATTACTCAGGACAGGATGGCTCATGCTAGTGAAATACCAGCACAAGCTAAAAAGCTTGGCTTAGAATATATTGAATTTCCAGTAAAAGTAGTGTACCGTGAATATGGACAGGGTCTCAAAGGGGGAGTGGAAATAGTGAAGGATCTATTCTTGGGGTGGTTTTTAAGGCGTAAGTAAATATGTTGTTTATTTTATTTTTTTATGGTAATAGAGGCCAAAAGTAACGTAAAGAGGGGAAGTAGAGTTATTTTTGTAGATATTATTAGAGGGGTGGCCGTTTTATCGGTTCTACTCGGACATATTTCAACCACAATAACTCGTTTTATTTACTCTTGGCATTTACCGCTTTTTTTCTTTGTTTCTGGATTTTTTTTTAAATCCACAAGAAGGTTCCTTAGCATTTTTAAAAAAGAATTTTTTAAGAATAATGGTTCCATACTATATATTTGGAGTGATTGGAATAGTGGTCGGCAATATTGAGAATATTTTTTTAAGTAAGTTTGATGGGAGTTTTTTTACGGAATTCGGGAGCCTTCTGTTTTGGACCAATGCCTCATCTCTTGAATATTATAGCTATGTGTTGTGGTTTTTACCGGCATTATTTGCAGCTAAAACAATATTATTTTTCTTGCTTAAAACAGTGAAGAATAAAGTGGGGGTGTTAATCTCAATAGTTTTCCTGGCTGTTCTTGTTTTCAATATTGACGTAGTATTGCCATTTGGTTTGGGGACTGCTGCGCTTTCAACTATTTGGGTATATCTTGGTTATATATTTTTTAACACGCAACATCGTAAAGCTCCAGTTAGTTCCAGTTGGATTCTATTACCCACTTTTGTGTTGCTACTGTTTTTGAAGGTTCCATTACTTGATTTGGCTCATCAATATTTTAGTAGTCCAGTATATAACTATCTGTACAGTTTTCTAATGATAGCCTTCATTATTTTGATAATTAAGAAAGTTGAAGGGAAATATGCAATGATAAATAGCTTTTTGGCGTTTGTTGGGGCAAGCTCACTACTTGTATACGTTGTACATCCATATACGAATAAGATTGCTGATTTTATTGTAAATTTATTCATGTCAGATTTCTGGGCTTTGAAATTTTGTATTTCTTTGGTACTATTACTACCTCTGCTAGTGCTTAAGAAAAAGCAGAGTTTCAAATTACTCAAATCTATTTAATTTGTAAATAATATATGCTTTTCATATTCCAAGCACTATTCGTACTATTTGTCTTGTTTGCAATTAGTAGTGTGGTGCGAAAGAAAAAAGATGGTCTTTTAGGTCCAAAAGGAGCAATATTCTGGGTTCTTTTTTGGGTGTTAGCCGCTATTTTAGTACTATTACCTGATAGTACTGTAGTATTAGCCAATTATCTTGGAATTGGCAGGGGTGCTGACTTAGTACTATATGTTTCCCTGGCTGTTATCTTCTACATACTATTCAGGCTTCATGTGAAGATAGAGAGCATTAGCAGAGATCTTACTAAGGTGGTTAGAAAGGATAGTTTAGATAATTAATATGAAGATTGCCCACATTGTCTCTTCATACCCTCCATACTATGGTGGCATGGGCAATGTTGTGCTACAAACAGCCAGCGAGTTGGCTAATAGGGGGCATGATATAGAAGTGATCACTCCACTATACTATCGTGATGAAGGGGTGGAAAAAGGCGATCTAGGAATGCAGAAAAAAGAGCAAGACAGAACAGAAGACTATGCATCCAAATTAAAGCCAAGCATTCAATATGGTAATGCAGCCCGTCTCCCACAGGTCAAAAAAAAATTAGACAAGTTTGATGTTGTCCATCTACACTATCCTTTCTTTGGCACAGCCAATATTGTGAGGAAGTGGAAGATGAAGAATAAACTAAAGCCTTTGGTGATTACATACCACATGGATACCCGAGGCCCAGGCTGGAAAGGCTTGATTTTTAAGTACTACTCTGAATATTGGATGCCAAAGATACTTGGTTCAGCTGACGCCTTACTTGCTAGTTCGTTTGACTATATTCAGGCTAGTGATGCTAAGGGTATTTTTGAAAAAGAAAGAGAAAAATGGATAGAGCTTCCTTTTGGTGTAGATTTGGAAAGATTCAAGCCTAGAAAAACTCCAGAGTCCCTATTAAAAAGGCATGATCTTGATTTTAATTTACCAATATCTTTGTTTGTGGGTGGAATGGACCAGGCCCATCATTTCAAGGGCATCCCTTATTTATTCCAAGCTTTGCTTATTTTGAAAAAGAATGGCACCCCAGTGCAGTGTTTGTTAGTGGGTGATGGAGATTTGCGTTCAGATTTTGAATTGCAGGCCAAAGGCTTGGGAATATCTAATCTAGTAAGGTTTGCTGGAAAGGTCAGTGATGATGAATTGCCATACTACTACAACCTAGCTGATTTATTTGTCCTTCCTTCTATTAGCAAGGCTGAGGCTTTTGGTATGGTATTGTTAGAGGCAATGGCTAGCGGGATTCCAGTTGTTGCTAGTGATCTTCCTGGTGTAAGATCAGTGGCCAAAGAAGGGGGGGTGGTGATAGAGCCAGGCAATCCAAGACAGATGGCAGATGCAATGTATAGTTATTTAATCGGTATGGAGAGTGGTGAAGATTTCCCTTCGTCTATGCGTCGACTGGTGGAGTATAAATACAACTGGAAGGTGGTTGTAGACAGGCTAGAGCAAGTTTATCAACAGCTTGCAGTATAATTGGTTTTGTGATAAATTAGGGTACTAAAAAGTATCTTTTTATTTCTAACAAAAATACATATGAGCAACAAAAGAATGTTTGACTCCATGGAGAAAGGCCAAGCTTTTGGATTTGGCTTAGTTGCGGGTATTTTAGTGCTTTGCACGATAGGTTTTTTTATCCTCCTTGGAATAGTGCTTTCAGACAAGAATCCAGGTGATTCAGTACCAAAGGGCTCGACTGGTACAGTTGATTCATTCGAGGCTCCTGAAAAATTTAGCAAGTGTTTAGATGATGGAAAATTTGCTTCTGCAGTTAAGCAGGACATCCAGATCGGAAGCAGCCTTGGTGTGAATGGTACTCCTGGCACCCTGATAAATGGATATTTAGTAAGCGGAGCTTTGCCATATGAGATGGTTTCTCAGGTTGTTGACTCCTTGTTAGCAGGTAAAGAGCCTGACTTCGAGTTCCTTGAGAATGATGCAGGGGAGATAGTAAAAGTAGATGTACCAGAACTTCCAAATGTAGTATGGGAAGGCAATGCAGATGCAGAAGTATCTCTTGTAGAATTTTCTGATTTTGAATGTCCTTTCTGTAGTAGCTTTGCTAAGACAGTACATCAGGTATTGGATAACTATGGTGACAAGATCAAATTCACTTACCGTCATTTCCCACTGTCCTTCCATGCTAATGCACAGAAGGCAGCAGAAGCATTTGAGTGTGCCAAAGAACAGGGCAAGTGGCTTGAAATGCATGACAAACTGTTTGATTTAGCAGATGCCAAGCAACTAGGTGTTGAGAATTTTAAAAAGGCAGCTGATGAATTGGGATTGAAATAACAAGACGAATAATGTAAGCACCCTCTTGAAAGAGGGTGCTTTTGTATATTGACATTTGTCCTGTTGTGTGATAGTGTTGAGAAAGAAAACAACAGGGGAGGGATATTATGAGTTCAAGGAATGAGCAGGGAAGTTCTGATAATGGAGGGATTTCTGCTATTTGGACTACGGTAATCGTAGTTCTTTCAATTGGGGTTCTTGTCGTGGTGGCGGTCTACATCCCGTATATGGACTTTAGCGACCTGCCGCTCTCCAGCGACGAGAAAGAGGAGTACTGCGGCGCCAGCTCTTTCATTCATTTTAAGGTAGAGGACTGTGTGGACGGCCTCAACGAAGAGCTGGCTGAGTGCAGAGTGTCAGAGCTGCGGTTTCACAATAGTAGTATTGAATATCAGCGCGTGGCCGCCAAAGTGGTGAAGTACTACAAGCTCTACGGGTGGGCTCTTTGGAAGGATTGGAACGAAAATGAGGACCAGGAAGCGAGGGCAGTGCTCTGCTTCATTGCAGGCTTCAAAGATTCTCCAATCGACAAGGAGGCCACTACCAAACTCGACTGCGACTGACATGACCTCATCAGATGATCTTTCTCCTGGGAGTTATCAAGCCTCCCTAGTCCGTTAGTCTGCTATATATTAACAGATTGACGAACAAAAAACGCCCGTTGTGGCGTTTTTTAGTATATGATATACTATGTACAGTAAAATTAACTATAAATTATATGGGAAAGTTCAAAAAGGGCCTCTTTTTAGGCGGTCTGTTGGGGGCAGGATTAATGTGGCTAAATACCACAAAAAAAGGTAAGGAGTTACGAGAGCAGATGCTTGATCATGCTGCAGAGGTGTATGTAAAATTAAAAGAAGGTGTTTTGTCTTCTGATCAGTACAAGTCTTTGACCAAAGCCAAGTATGTAAAGTTGGCCAAGGAGTACGTTGACAAGTATGCCTTGGAAAACGGATTGGCAGAGAATGTAAAGAGCATGGTAATGAAAGTCGTGCTTGCTCAGTACAAGAACCTAAAGTGTGAAATAGGGAAAAAGTAATTTTTTGTAAATGTTAAACCACCAGCTAATAGCTGGTGGTTTTGATTATGTTGGAAGGGGAAGGAAAGTCCTGTCCCCGTGTATACTACTGAACTGGCTGGAATTGGATGGCCATGAGGCCGCATTTTCGGACTTTACGCGTGGGAAACATCCTCTCCCCCTGTTCAACTGCCTCTTGTTCGTTCATGCCCGGAGTGATCAGGTGTAGGTTATCTTTCTCGCACAGGAGCAGTGTGGTCAGGTCGTCGTATCTCCGCACATCTATGATCCTCATCAGAGGAGCCTCTCGAGTGGAGGATCTGAAGCGGACAAAGTGTCCGGTCCGTATTTTCCTCCGTTGATGAAAGCCAAGCCTGATGTCGATCCTTTTTTGTCCAGCGAGCATCTGGGCAAGAAAGCGATCTTTCACATACATGTTGTGTACCATTATGCCCTCCGATGGCCCTAGTCCCAGTAGTTTTGAATGAACTCCCTCATTTGGCCTTCAGCCTTGACTACCTGTCCTCCTCCTGGTAGTTGGAAAACGTAGAATTTGGTACTACCGACGTGGTAGAAGCCGTTGTTTTCATTAGCTGTTTGCATGATTGCATCTGCATCCATGAGGGATACATCTGGTACAACCACGCAATTTTTTGCCCCAGGGTAGTCCGCGAGGTCAAAGGCCGGTTGCAATCCTAGAACAGGTGCTTTTTTCTTCATCTTTTCCCTCCCGGATTTGCTTGTATCCACACATATTAACAACTTTCTCTCTCTTTGTCAATATTGGGTTGGTGTGATAGAATGTATATAGTCTATTAACATAAAAATATGAGGACAATACAAGAGTATTTTGGGGAAGCAATTAAAGGAAATGCTTCTGATTTACATCTAGTATCAGGGGAAAAGCCCATGTTAAGGGTGGAAGGTAACTTGGGGGAATTAGAAGAGGAGACTCTGCCCAGTGAAGAATTAAGGGCAGCTATTTTTGGTATGCTCACAGAAGAGGAAAAGAAAAAGTATGAGAAAGACTTGGAGCTTGATTTGAGTTATGAACATGAGGGGAATAGGTTTAGGGTTAATTTGCACCAGCAAGAGGGTGGGATAGGGATGGCAGCTCGATTGATACCAAGTGAGATACCCTCTCCAGAAGAGTTGCGATTTGAACCACCTTTGATGGAGTTTACTAATCTGTTAGACGGTTTGGTTTTGGTTGTTGGTCCAACCGGCCATGGAAAGTCTACTACTCTTGCATCCATGGTAGAAGAGATTAACAAAGATAGAAAAGCTCATATTGTAACTATTGAAGATCCTGTGGAGTTTTTGTTCAAGGACAAAGAGAGCTTGATTGAGCAGAGAGAGGTTGGTACTGATACCAAGTCTTTTGCAGCAGCTCTGAAGCATGTGCTACGCCAGGATCCTAATGTAATTCTGGTTGGGGAAATGAGAGACCCAGAAACTATTGCCACTGTGTTGACTGCGGCTGAGACTGGCCATTTGGTTTTTTCTACTTTGCATACTTCTAGTGCTCCTGAAGCAGTGGAAAGAATTGTGGATGTATTTGAAGGTGCTAAACAAAAACAGATACTAATACAGCTTAGTGCTGTATTGCGTGGGATAGTGGCACAGCATCTTTTACCAACTGTTGATGGAAAGCAGGTTGTAGCTCGTGAGATTCTTGTTAATACTCCTGCGGTTGCTAATCTTATTAGAGAGAACAATATTGCGCAAATACCTAGTAGTATGCAGACAGGAGCCAAAGAGGGGATGATTACTATGGATAATTCGATAGGGAAGCTTGTTAGCGAAGGATTGGTTGATCCTGTAGTAGCAGAACGTAGATTAGGAAGACAGAAAAAAGTTTAGAAAATCATAGCTTAGTTATACACTATTGTTTGTGCTACATTCTTCATATACTCAAAAGCAAAGAGAGGGGAGGAAAAAGTCAAAAGATTATCGCTTACGGGTAACTTTGGCTTTTTTTATTTGTCTTGCAGGATTAGTTATTATCCGTCTTGTTATGCTGATGATATTCCAGCATGGCTTCTATATAGCCTTAGCAGCTGGTTCGCGTGAAGTATATGACAATCTTTTTCCAAACAGAGGCTCAATATATATTCAAGACTCAAGGACAAAAGAGGAATATCCTTTAGCAATGAATCATGACTATTTTCTGGTATATGCTGATACTAGGCAGATAACTAGTGATGAAGAAGCAGAGAGCGTGGCAGAAAAGCTGGCCCAGGTATTTGAATATGATGATGAGAAAAAGCTCTCTACATATCTTCTTCTTAACAAAAGAACTGATCCATATGAGCCTTTGGAAAAAAAGGTGGAAGAGTGGAGGATAGACCAGTTGAAGGAAATGGATTTACTTGGTATTAATTTTATCCGTAAGCCTTTCAGGTACTACCCAGAAGATGAATTGGCAGCCAATGTTGTGGGTTTTGTGGGAAAGAATGATGAGGGAAATGATATTGGAAGATATGGTGTGGAGGGATATTGGCAGAAAGAGTTAGTAGGTAGCGGTGGATTCTTTGCTGGTGCCAAGAGCGCTATTGGTGGTCGTATACCTTTAGCAGGCTGGGCTTTTGAGCCAGCAGAAAACGGGGTAGAATTGCTCTTGACTATTGATCGTACTCTACAGTTCAAAGCATGTGAGAAATTAGGTTCTGCTATGGAAGAGTTTGGGGCCACAAGCGCTTCATTGGTTATTATGGACCCTAACAGCGGAGCGGTGAGAGTTATGTGCAGTTTGCCAGATTTTGACCCTAACAAATACAATCAAGTTGAATCAATTGGTGTATACAACAATACTTCTGTGTTCACGCCATATGAGCCAGGATCTATTTTCAAGCCAGTAGCTATGGCTGCAGCTTTGAATGAAGAAGTCCTTACTCCGGAAACAACTTTTTTTGATTCTGGTTCTGTGCTAGGTGGATGTTCCAAGCCTATTGAAAATGCTGGTGGAAAGATATATGAGCTTCAGAACATGAAGGGTGTGCTAGAGAATTCTATTAATACAGGCATGGTGTTTGTTGCAGAGAAGTTGGGGAAGAAGAAGTTGCAAGAGTATGTTGAAGATTTTGGTTTTGGTGTGAAGACAGGAATAAGGTTAGATAGTGAATCATCAGGTACGATTGAGTCTTTGTCAAAGAACAAGGGGGATGATATAGACTGCTATGCTGCTACTGGATCATTTGGACAGGGTATTACTGCAACCCCCTTGCAAATGGTGACTGCTTTTGGTGTTATTGCCAATGGTGGGTTGTTGATGAAACCATATATCATTGAAGAGATGCGATACTCAGACGGGAATATAGATCGTTTTAGACCTAAGGAAATACGCCGAGTGGTAGATAGTAGGAGTGCTCTGCTGTTAAGCGGGATGTTGGTTAATGTGGTTGATAGCGGGCAGGCAGGTTCTGCAGGAGTAAATGGATACTATGTCGCAGGAAAAACTGGCACAGCGCAGATTCCAGGTCCAGGGGGGTACACAGATGAAACTAACCATTCCTTTGTTGGTTTTGCTCCTGTGGATGACCCTAAGTTTGTAATGATAGTAAAGTTTGAGAAGCCAAGGAGAAAGTATTCTTCTTCTACCGCTGCTCCGGTTTTTGGAGATATTGCTAGTTTTATGCTACAGTATTACCAAGTGCCACCCACTAGATGATTATGAAGACTATAATAGAGAAAATATTAGGGTTTTTTACACGCAGGATATTGAGAAAATATAATCCAGATGTTGTTGGTATTACTGGATCTGTTGGGAAAACCAGTGTAAAAGACATGGCTGTCTCTATTTTAGAGAGCAGTTTTAGGGTAAGGGGGAGTATTGATAGCTACAATAATAAGTTTGGCTTGCCTTTAACAGTGATTGGTGAAAAAAGTCCAGGTAGGTCAATGGTTGGTTGGATAAAGGTATTGTATACGGCAATGAGTCTTTGGCTGAAGAGAGATAAGGAATATCCAGAGATTTTAGTATTGGAAATGGGGGCTAGCCAGCCAGGAGATATAGAGTACTTGGTAGATATGGCTCCTTGTGATGTTGGTGTTGTCACTTCAGTATCTCCTGTGCATATGAAGTTTTTCAAGACAGCACGCAAGGTGGCTCAAGAAAAAAGATGGGTGATAAGTCACTTGGAAAAGACTGGATGTGCTGTCCTTAATCGTGATGATGAAGAGATTTTTGAGATGAAGAAAAAAACTAATGCTGATGTGATTAGCTTTGGCTTTCATCCTCAGGCTGATGTGCAGGGGAGTGATGTAAGTTTACGGATGGCTTCTGATGGAAGATGGCCAGAAGGATTGATGTTCAAGGTAATATATAAGGGGAGTATAGTGCCAATGTACTTACCAGGAGTTATTGGCGACCATTCTGCATATCCTGCATTAGCTTCAATAGCAATCGGAGTTACTTTTGGGATAAATCTTGTTGATATTTCAAAAGCATTACAAAATGTTGCTGTTCCAGCTGGGCGGATGAGATTGTTGTCTGGTATAAAGGACAGTTTGATTTTAGATGATTCATACAATGCTTCTCCTTTGTCTATGAGGGCAGCTCTTCAGACCTTGGTGCAATTGAGTGGGTCTGGTAAAAAATATGCAGTACTAGGAGATATGCTTGAGTTGGGGAGAGAGACAGATAATAGTCATAGAGAGGTTGGTTTGCGTGTGGCAGAAGTAGATCTAGATTTCCTAATCACAATAGGGGAGGCTATGAAAACAGCTGCCAGTGCCGCGAAAGAGGCTGGGTTAAATGAAGATCATGTAGCAAGTTTTTCTAATACAAGGGAAGCGGGTAGATTTTTGCAGGAGAAGATAAAGAGCGGTGATGTGGTGTTGATTAAGGGTTCAAGGGCTATGTGTATGGAAAAGATTGTAAAAGAGGTAATGGCAGAGCCTCTTGAGGCTGATAATTTAATTTTTGTTAGTGATTGACAATGGTAAAGTTTTTTAGTATAATGCTCTTCGTACAAGGCCCGTTCGTCTAACGGTTAGGACACTGGGTTCTCAATCCAGTAACAGGGGTTCGATTCCCCTACGGGCTACATACGTCAGGGTAGCTCAGTTGGTAAGAGCGTAGGATTCATAACCCTAAGGTCGGGGGTTCAATTCCCCCCCCTGACACAAAAACACCCCATATAATATGGGGTGCTTTACATCTTCCAGGACAACCCCGGACGGAAATCAAAGCCGACAGACGATAGATG
>CAYPPF010000013.1:0-25708 GCA_964412535.1 uncultured Gammaproteobacteria bacterium
ACACTATCTACAAAAAGATGACCCCCAAGGATCTGTTCCAGAAAATCCGTCTGACGATTCACAGTATGATATATGGGAAAACGCTATCAAAGACTGGGTGGTGAGAAAAAAAGAAGAAAATCCTGATTGGGATATAAGCTTTGAAGAACCCCCAACTGAATATGATGATCTACATTCACTAGAGCTAGTTCCCACATTGAAAATAGTACACCCTACTAAAAGCACTGTCTTTTACACAAGACAAATCAATACAGACATACGAGCCAGTGCCCCAAGAGGGATAAGCAGGGTGACCTACAAGATAGATAACAGATATGTTGGTGTTATAAAATCACACCCATTCAACTTAAACTACTACGCCCAGTGGTTGGAGGCCGGTGAACACACACTTACTGTTTTGGCTGAAGACGATATTGGTAACAAGGTTGAGGAGACAACTAAATTTACTCTAGAAGCAGAGAAAGAAGCACCTAGTATAACTTGGGTAAAAGATTCTATCACACTTTCTAATAGTCAATTCCCATACACCCTAGTTCTTGATCCTTTCAAAATAGAAGAGATTGATGAGTTGGTTGTTAGCAAACAAAAAACCAACCAAAAAAGAGAAACAATTGCGACTATTAATGATTTTTCTAACTTGTTTAATGGTCAAATTTTGTTTAACTGGAAAGAAGCACCTGATCTTGGTGACTGGAATTTATTGGCAGAAACCAGGAGTAACGATTCTATAATTCACAATGATAGTATAAAGGTGAAGGTTAAATAAATATTAACAATCTAAAAACCACCTTAACAGGTGGTTTTTTTATTTTGCTTCTTAAGACTCACTCTCGTCAGACCCCCTCATCTCATGTATTTCTTCCAGACTCTTTCCTTTTTCCACCAACTGCTTAACAAGCAAAAAAACTTTTTTTGCTTGTTCTCTTGTGTCACCTGCATTTTCTGTATAATCTGGAGTTCCCTTGATCAACTTCTCAAAATACTCTTCTGCCTTCATTCCTTCTGGCCTCTTTTCTTCTTGGCCCACAAGAACCTCATAACATTGATGCGGCTTTATCCAGCGAACAGAAACTAACATTCCATTTATTACCTCTCTCTCCTCATAAACACCCTCTTCTTCCTGTTTTATTTTTTCCTCCAACTTTTCTCCCGCGCTCAGGGTTCCATCTTCATCTATGTCTGCCCCACCCTTTATCAATTCTGCATCAGACAAGATCCTGCTTTTAGTTTTTCCCCTTTGCTCTTCTGTTAGTGGTATTAATTTTTCGCTCATACATTTTAATTATTTAATTAAACTATATTACTGCCTGATAGGCATCACTATATACAAATAATCCTCTTTCCCCTTGGGTTGAAACAAGCATGGGGTGTCCCCACTATTAACTTTAAAATCAACTTCATCTTCTGTCATATTCTGCAGTCCATCTAAAACATACCTATGGTTTAAAAGAATTGAATTTTCTTCCCCGCTAACTTCTGCTTCTAGTTCAGAGGCATGTTCTCCGGTCTGAGTACTAGTAGAAGATATGCTTACTGTATTCTGTTCAGCATTAAGGTCAAATGAAACAGCATTAACACCTGTGGTTGTAAAAAGGCTTGCTGCTTTTATTTTCTTAACCATCAAATCATTTGGGAGGCTAGTGCTTGTTTTAAAAGCATCTGGAATTATTTGAGAATAATCTGGATATTTACCTTCAATCAGTCTAGATGTCATCTCAAAATCATCATAGCGCAATGCTATCTGACTTTCACTTATCCATAAACGAATTGTGTTTTCATTCTTCTTACTTTTTCCCAAAGAAATTAATCTAATCATCTCATATACAGTACGAGAGGGGACGATAGCAGAACCCTCTTTGTCTCCTTGTTCAATTTTTACCTTTTTTTCTGCCAAACGATATGAATCTGTGGCAGCCAACACCAACCCCTTGTTTCTTTCAGTAAAAAATCCAAAATATACACCGGATAACTCAGGTCTAATCTCATTCTTAGCCGCAGCTAGAACAGTTTGCGAAAGAGAATTCTTGAGGGTATCTACTTCTAGGACATAAGAATTTTGTTCTTCCACCTCTGGCACAACTGGATACTCATCAGAAGGAGCTCCTTTAATTTTAGTAGCTGAACTTCCACATTTTATTGCCAACTCATTCTCTTGCAGCTCTATTTCTATTTGTTCATCTGGTAATAGGTTTATAAAATCAGCCAGTGTTCTGGCAGGGACAGTAAAAGATCCCACCTTCTCTACCTTTGCACGCAGACTGGCCTTCACACCAACCTCTAGATTGGTGGCTATTAATCGCACGCCTGCTTCTTCTGCTTGAATAAGTATGTTGAGAAGTATAGGTAGATTAGCTTGTTTACTAGCTATACTACTTACCAAGTCTAATGCATAGGATAAATTTTCTTTTGTGCAAACAAATTTCATATCTACTCTCTATTAGTTATTGTCTAAATGTATATTTAAAATTTGTAATAGTAATAGGGGCTGTGGAAACAGTGGAAAAGTCTGTTTTTTGTCTACCTTTAGCTAAATCCGGTTGTGAACAAACTTGGGTTAACTTTTGGACGAACTGTGTTTATTTTTTCGGTGTTTATTTTTTCGGCGTTTAAGCTGTTGATATGTTTCTTTTTAATCAACAGGCTTATTTTGTTTTTGGCTAGTTTTCAACAGGATGTAAACAGAATTAAATATTGTTTACATATAATCTTTGTTTGATTGCTTCAATCTCCTGTTTAAGTTTTGAATCGTTTTCTATTCCTGTTCGTATTTTTGTATGTGCATGCATGGCTGTTGTATGGTCTCTGCCACCTAGTTCAGTGCCGATTGCAGGATATGACATTTTTAATTCTTCACGGAGTAAGAACATTATTATCTGTCTAGGATTTGCCAGTCTTTTTTCTCTGCTCTTTCCAGTCAAGTCTTCAATTTCTACATCATAGAATTCTGATACCACGACAGTTAGTTCTTTTGGGGTGAGGGATTTTTTAAGGCCCTGTGCTTCAAAAGAGGTGAGTACTGACTTCACTGTCTCCTTGCTGGGTGGTATGTTTTTTAATTGATGTAGTGCTATTATTTTGTTAAGGGCACCCTCTAACTCCCTTATATTACTCTGTATTGTCACTGCCACCAATTGAATTAGCTCAGGCTCAAGACTGAATCCTTTTTCTTGGCACTTTGACTCTAGGATAGCCACCCTAGTTTCAAGGTCAGGTGATGAAACGTCTGCGATCATTCCCCACTCAAATCTGCTTTTAAGGCGGTCCTCTAAGGCAGGGATTGCTTTTGGAGGTCTGTCGCTTGTCATTACCACCTGCTTGCCCTGTTGGTGTAGTTCATTAAATGTGTGGAAAAATTCTTCTTGTGTTTGTTCTTTTCCGCCAATGAATTGTATGTCATCAATTAGTAGTAGGTCAACCTTGCGGTATCTTTCTTTAAATTCTTTTGCACGCCCTTCTTTTATGGATGCTACAAATTCGTTAGTAAAGTTTTCTGAAGTGACATAAAGGATTTTTGTCTGTTCGTTTTGTTCCAGCATTCCACTGCCTATTGCCTGTAGTAAGTGAGTCTTCCCTAAGCCAACACCTCCATATATAAATAGTGGATTGTATGCATCTCCGGGTCTGCTAACCACCGCTTGCGCGGCAGCGTGTGCAAGTTCACTGCCCTTCCCAACCACAAATGTATTGAAAACGTATTTAGGACTAAGACCGAGCTCTTCGCCTAAAGATTTTTTCTTGTCAGAGTATACAGGTGTACTTGCAGTAGACACAACAGGTTCTTGTACAAGGGAACACTCCTGTTCTTCAATGTTTTTGATATTTTCTACTCTATATTCTGCTTTTTTAACAGGTTTGTTTGTTACACGCTCTAATGACTTTATAATATCAGAGTGATATTTTTTTTCTAACCAACTTTTTGTAAAAGTGTTGGGAACGCAAACTACTACCACTCCTTTTTCATATTTAGCTATTCCAGTACTACGGAACCATGTTGTAAAGTTAGCTTTTGAAAGATTTAGCTCAAACTCCGCTAAAACTGCTTGCCAAATCTCGTAATTTGTCATATTTTTTTTGAAATTAGTGAATGCCAAGATATTTTAGCACAAAGCGAGGAAATAAAAAATGGCTTAGGATAGCTAAAAAGTGCACAAAATGGGGAAAAGGTGTGGATTGTGGGGATAAAAGCATATGGTGGAGGGATTATATGGTTTGTTTTTCTAATCATTCAAGATTAAGCTAATTTTGTTAGACAATTTTGTGTTTCCGTGGTAATATTTTAAAAATGTATGAAATTATTGATTAAAAGTACAATTTTTCTAACAATTTGCCTAATTTTAGTCATAATTGTGGTATTTGGTGCCCGAATTACTTCCTTTTTTGGAGAAAAAGAGCTAGAAATAGAGGAAAATGGGGTAAAAGGGGTTGAATTGGAAGAGGAAAAAGAAGATATCAAAGAAGAAAATTTACTCCAAATTGTTGAAAAGGTTGAAAAACAGGAAAATGAAGAGATTGTGGTCACTGAAGAGCCTGAAGAGAGGCAACAGGAGTTGCTTTTAGGGTCAAGAATGGAATTTTCCCTTAGTAAGGAGATTATAACAACGATTG
This sequence comes from uncultured Gammaproteobacteria bacterium, assembly GCA_964412535.1. GTDB lineage: Bacteria > Patescibacteriota > Patescibacteriia > Magasanikbacterales > UBA922 > CAYPPF01. The sequence goes on from CAYPPF010000013.1 coordinate 4,606, forward strand.
GAGCTACCACTCTTTTGGTTGAAGTATATCCAGAAGATAGGGAGATTGAGAAGGTTCTGCTGTATTTAAATGATGATATTATTCATACTTGCACTACAGATAGTTGTTCTAAGAAGGTGGGGCCATTCCAAGATGGTATTGGTTTGGAGTATAACACTCATGCTATTGTGCAGTTTAGGGATAAAGCAGAGATTATTAGTAAGATTCTTTCCTTTGAAGTGGTGGAGGCAGGAGAAAATCCTGAAATATTTGTTAGTTTTGAGCCTGGAGATGAGGTAATCAAGTCCAATCAATTGATAAAAATCATTTCTGTTGTTAATCCTGCGGAAAAGACAGTGTATTCTAACTCAATTTTTGTTAATAATAAGCAGAAAAAGGTTTGTTTTAATGAAAAGCCATGCGAATATATGGGTGTTGTTTCCAGTGTGTTGGGCCACACGCCCCTAGAAGATGAAGTGATGAAGTACAAGGCGATGGTGGTGTTTGAGGATGGTACTATGATGATAACAGATGTAAATAGTGTGTCTGTGCAGGGGACTAGCAAGGCTAATCCAAGTGTTGGTATAACCATTAGTCCAGATGTTGAAGCCATTGATTCCATGGACAGCATAACCCTCTCTTTTTCAGTGGATTCAGATGGAAAGACCATTGTATATACTCAGATTATAGTAAACGATGAGGTAAAAAAGACCTGCTATACTTCAAATGAGTGTATGCAGACAGGCCAGGTATATGAGATTTTGGGGAGCATCCCCATAGGGGACACTGAGATGATTTACTCAGGAAAGGTGTTTTTTAGTGATGGTTCTTTTGTAGAAACTGACCCACAGACGATTTTGGTTACAAGCAAAGGGCTTGTTGGATAGGGGTTGACTTTTTTATGCCCTTAGGGTATAATCATGACCACCTGAATAACATTAAATTTTATGCCAAAAAGAACATATCAACCTAAGAAAAGAAAACGGGCAAAGACCCATGGTTTTAGGGCTCGTATGAGTAGCAAGGCTGGAAAGCGTGTATTGAAAAATCGAAGAGTGAAAGGTAGAAAAAAGCTTTCAACTAGCGATGAGAAGAAAGGAAAGAGAACAAGAAAAACAAGATAAGGGCCTCGATTAAAAGAGGCTCTTTTGTTATACTATTAGTATGTTGCCTAAACAAAACAAACTTAAACGAATGAAAGATTTTGATATCCTCTTTAAAGAAGGTAGGTTTGTTAATGGAGAATTGTTGAGTGTGAGGGTGTGGCGCGTTAATCCATCAAAGTATCCTAGACGAAAGTATGAGGCTGATGATTTGAAAATAGGGTTCTTGGTGGGCAAAAAGGTGCACAAAGGAGCGGTGAAGAGAAACAGGATAAAAAGACAGATGAGGGAGGTTATTGGCTCGCTTTTGAAAAAAGGAAGTATGAAAAAAGGATATCATTTGGCTCTAGTAGCAAAGCCTGTTATTTTTGGCAAAGAGTATAAGGATACAGAAAAAGATATTCTATCGTTGCTCAAAAGAGCCGGGGTTTTATGAGAATATTTTATAAACTCTTTTTTTATTTGAGGTTGCCAGCACTTTGGTTGATCCGTCTTTACCAGAAAACCATCTCTCCAGATCATGGGATGTTTAAACACAAGTTTCCTTTCGGCTATTGTAGGTTCTATCCCACTTGCAGCGAGTATTCATATCAGGTAATTAAAAAAAGAGGCCTTGTGGTGGGCCTGCTAAAAACAACTTGGCGTATAGTGAGGTGTAATCCTTGGAATGAGGGTGGGGTGGATATGCCAGAGTAGGGTTTTACTCTGTTAGTTCAATTGTTTTTATTTTACTAGTTTTTCCTCGGATGATTTCAATGTTAGATTGTGGTATTTTCCATTCCTTGGACAAAAATTTAATCAATTCTTTATTAGCTTCGCCGTCTACGGGCGAAGCTTTTAGTTTTATTTTGGTCAAACCCTCTTTTGTTTTTCCTGCTAGCTCGTTCTTGTTGGATCGTGGGTTTACTTTTATCCTCATCCTCTTTTTCATACTATGCCCTCTGTCAGTTTGAGGGCTTCTTTGTGTAATGTTCCATTAGTCGCCACCATAGTATCATCACCCAACTTCCAGTCTTTTCCACTGAAGCTGGTTACCTTGCCACCCGCTTCCCTGATCAGTATCACCCCAGCTAAGACGTCCCATGGATGAATATTGCACATAATGCATATTTCAGCTTTGCCGCTCGCTATACTTGTTAGATCTATCCCTGCTGAAGAGAACATGCGGAACCTTCCTTGGTCTACGCCAAGATTTGGTAGTAGTTTGCGGAATCTTTTTTTACCAGACGGGGAATGGCCCCTACAAATTAGGTTCATTGCATCATCAATACTATCTACTTCTGAAACACTAATCTTTTTTTTATCAACCCATGCCCCCTGTCCTTTTTCTGCATAGTACACTTCATTCATTTTTGGTATCCCCACTACACCAGAAAGTATTTCCCCTTTATTTTCTAAAGCAATGCATGTTGCAAATTCTGGAAAGCCATATGCGAAGTTAGTGGTGCCGTCTAGCGGATCAATGAACCAGCGTTTGGTGTCAGCATTGTCTATTTCTTTAGCTTCTTCACTCAGAATGTCATATGTGGGAAATTTTTTTAACAAAGTTTTGGTAATATATTTATTGGCTTTCAAATCAGCTGGAGTTACAATTTCCTTATGTTTTTTAAACCTTATTGAACGCGAAGAAGAATCCTTGAATTCTTTTGTCAGCATTTGATTAAGGTGTTTTGTTATTTTTATTGCTATTTTTAATTCTGGAGTCATATCCATTGATTGTTATTTGATCTAGTATACCAGGTTTTGGTAGAAATAAAAAAACACCCCTCTTTTGAGGGGTGTTTAGTGATTTTATTGTTCTTTTTTATCTATTACCTGCTTTTTCAGCCATTCCATTACTTTCCTATTTTGTATGCTCATAGCTATGGTGTCTTTTACCTCGGGTTTTTTGAGTCTGTCTAAATATTCTTGATTATCTTTGTACATTTCTTCCATTCCTTTTATTTCTTTTTCAAGTTCTTCATCTTCTACTTTTATTTCATTTTCCAGTGCCACTTGTCTAGAAATCAGGGCTGCTTTGGCTCGCTTTAGAGCTTGTTCGCTAAATCCTTCGTAAAGCTCCTCTTCTTTCTTTTTTATATCTTGTAGATATTGTTCAACAGTTATACCATGTTTGTCCAGGTCATTTTTTAATTCGTAGAACATTTTTTGTTTTTCGGCGTTGGTTAGTACTTCTGGCATTTCTTCAAACTCGGATTTTTCAATAAGCTGGTCTAGCATTTCAATTTCTGCCTTTTGTTCTGCCTTTTGTTCTGCTTCTTTAAGGAGATTATTGTTTACCAGTTCTTTAAGTTTCTCCACACTTTCTTGGCCCAGGCTTTTTGCCAGCACCTCATCTAGTTCTGGTAATTGTCTTTCAAACACGTCTTTTACTTTTACTTTGAAGTCCACTTTTTTACCAGCTAGGTTTTTTTGGTAGTGAGTCTCTGGAAAATTCAAAGAAAATTCTTTTTCCTCATCTTTTTTTAGCCCTTTTACTTGTTCATTGAAGCCAGGAATGTAGTGATCCTCACTTAGGTATACCTGGTGGTCTTTTGCTTGTCCACTTTCAACAGGTACTTTGTCGATAAACATATCCATGTCAATTACAACTTTGTCAGTACCCTCTGCAATGCCGGACTTAATTACTTCTTTTGCCTGCATTCCTCGGATAGCGTCAATTGTTTCATCAACTTGCTTGTCTTCTATCTTTTTAACTTCTTTTTTTACTTTTATCTTTCCTATATCCACTAGCTTTATCTTTGGTAGTAGGGCCACCACAGCTTTATATACGATGTCATTTCCGGGAGCCATTTTTTCTACATTGATTTGTGGCATTCCAATGGTGTCTAGCTTTTCTTCTGTCACTGCTTTGTAGAAGCTGTCTTGTACAACTAATTCCAAAGCTTCTTGCAGGATAGCCATCTCTCCTACTTCCTTTTTAATTACATCAAAAGGAGCCTTGCCTTTGCGAAAGCCTTTTACAGCAGTTTTTTGGGACAGGCGTTCGGCTGCCGTTTCTAAGTGTTTTTGGTATTCTTTTGGCTCTACTGTTATTACTAACTCTACTTGTGACTTGTCTAAAGTCTTTGAGGTATGGCTCATATTGGTTCTGGTTATATTAAAGTGGCTATATTATGGCAGAAAACTCCTTAGTTGTCAAGATTTTTGTTTGGTAATATGGTATAATGCGTATAAAGAGAAAAGATCTTGCCTTTATTTTAGTATACATAAATGTTTTTCAAGAAAGACAAAAAAGGATTTGCCCTAATTGAGATAATGGTAGCTTTAGCAGTGTTTACCTTGTTCGCTCTTGGTATCTATTCTGGTATTCAGTTTGTATTCAAGGTGGTACACCAATCTCGTTTGAGAATACTAGAAACAGCAATCCTTAATGAACAAGTAGAGATTATCCGCAACCTTTCTTTCTACGATGTTGGAATAATTAACGGGAGTCCTAGTGGTTTGCTGGAAAGAGATGTTTCGCTGACAAGAGGAGGGATTGATTTCATTATCACCCGCACCATACGAAACATTGACGATCCATTTGACGGGATAGCTGGTGGAAATCCTAATGACGCCGCCCCTGCTGACTACAAGCTGGTAGATGTGGAAATTATATGCACTGCTTGCAGGCAGAATAATCCTCTTAGAATGGCAACTTTTGTTGCCCCCAAGTTTTTAGAAGGAGACCCAACACATGGGGCTTTGTTTATCCAAGTATTTGATGCAGAAGGTGTGGCAGTACAAGGGGCAAGTGTGCATATTGTTGCCACTTCCACAGATCCCACTCTGGATATGACTGACACTACTGACAATGATGGAATGTTGAGGCTGTTGGATTTGGCAGAGGGTGTTAATGCATACAACATTACTGCAACCAAAGATGGATATACCTCGGACCAGACTATAATGCCAAGCGAGAGTAATCCAAATCCAGTGAAGAATCCAGTTTCAGTAATTGCGCAAGATGTTACTGAGATAAGTTTTTCAATTGATGAGGTGGCGTATTTAAATATACAGACTATTAATAATGTGTGTAATGATGTTCCCAATGCTTTGATTGATGTGATTGGAACAAAACTTCTAGGCACTGAACCAGATGTATATAAAATGAGTGAGACTATTAATTCCGGTGCTTCAGCAGAGTATATTATTCCTGATTTGGAATGGGATTCATACAGTGTGAATCCTCCATGGCATGATCTTCTTGGCTCCATTCCACAGTTACCAATTAATTTGTTGCCAGGGACAACCCAGCCAGTGAAATTGATATTGGGAGCAGACACAGCTCATTCGTTGTTGGTTCATGTACAGGATAGTGTTACTGGACAGCCTGTTTCCAGTGCTAGTGTCCATGTGTCTGGTGTTGGGTATGACAATATTGAAACAACAGGAGTGGGTCATTTAAGGCAGACTGACTGGTCAGGTGGCCCAGGACAGCAATTTGTCGCAGACCTTGCTAGATATTGGTCTGATGATGGCAAGTTGGAAATAGCTAGTCCAGCTGGTGATGTGAAGTTAAGACAAGTGGGGGGGTATTATGTTGCAGATGGAATGTTGGAGTCTTCTATATTCGATTCTGGCACTAATGCCAACTATGTAAATTTAGTTTGGGAGCCTTTGGCACAGCCTGCTGAGGTAGGGGCAGATGCAGTTCGTTGGCAGATTGCCACCAGTCCTTCTAGTACTCCAGAAACGTGGACATACTTGGGCCCGGATGCTACTTCCGGGTCATACTATGATCCTACTAGCGCCGCGATTAATGAGGTGCATAATGGGGGAAGGTATTTTAGGTACAAGCTATACCTTTCTACTGCTTCAACCACCTTTACGCCTACAATATCAGATATTTCTATCAACTACACCAATAGTTGTACTCCTCCTGGGCAGGCATACTTTGGTAATTTGAATGATCAAGAGTATTCCACAGAAGTAAGTGCAGATGGGTATGACACTCAAAGTAGTAATGTAACTATTGATGGGAATACTTTGTTGACTGTGGACTTAATAGAGACAATATAGTAGATATGTTTGAGAAAAAATACAAAGGTTTTACTTTGATGGAACTAATAGTAGCTATTGGTATATTTGTGATAATTGCATTCGCAGCTAATTGGTTGTTTGTGCGTGGGCTAAGGTATAATAATGTTATCTGGGAGCAGCTCACCACCCAAAGTGAGGGACGTAGGGCGATACAGCAGGTGGTAGATATTGTGAGGAAAGCTGAAGAGTCAAGTGTGGGTAGCTATCCAATTGAATTAGCTGATGAGTATGAATTAATTATTTTTGCTAATGTTGATGATGATTCTTTTCGAGAGAGGGTGAGGTTTTGGCTAGACGGCACCACCTTCAAAAGGGGTATTGTGCAACCAAGTGGGAATCCTTTGAACTATTCTGGTGCTGAAGATGTTGTTGAGCTAGCTCATGATGTTGTTAATATTACAAAACCAGAACCTTTGTTCCTATACTACAATGAAAGCTACACTGGGACAGAAGACCCACTCTCCACTCCGGCCAGTGTGGTGGATGTGAAAGTCGTTAGGATTAGATTGGAGTTGGAAAAAGATCCCACAGAAACACCAATTCCTCTTCAAGTTGAAAGCACTGTTCATATTAGGAATTTGAAAAGTAATTAAACTATGTTTGGAAAATTAAAATACAATAATAAAGGAACAGCCCTAATATTTGTGTTGGTTTTTGGAGCTGTGGCCAGTATGATAATAATAAGCGGGGTGGCAGGGTATGCTATTTTTGAGAACAAGGCTTCTAACAGGAAACAGGAAAGAGATTTGGCATTTCACATTGCTGAGGCTGGGATTAACTACTATCGTTGGCATTTGGCCCATAACCCAACTGACTATTCAGATGGGACAGGGGGGCAGCCTGGTCCATATATCCATGAGTATGATGACAAGGATGGTAATTTAATGGGTTATTTTTCTTTGGAAATTGATGAGCCCTTGACTGGTACTACTGTGGTGGTGGTACGCTCAACTGGCTGGACCATTGGCCAGCCTGATTCTACACGCACTATTCAGGCTCGTTTAGGATTTCCAGCTTTGACTGATTATGCTTTTGTAGAGCACGCTAACATGCGCTTTAGTAACACTACTGAAGTACATGGCAAGGTACATTCTAATGGGTATATTGAATTTAATGGGGTTACTGATTCATTGGTGCAGAGTGCTAAGCAAAACGGGGTGTATGGTGCTGGAGGACCTGTGGGATTTTGGGACTATCCAGTTCCAGAGAAAGATTTTTACGGCATTACGGCTGACCTTGCCGTGATACGGGATATGTCTGATGAACCAGGTGGTATTCACCTGAATTCTTCTGGAGCACAGGGCTGGCATATTGTGTTTAATCCTAATGAAACATTTGATTTATTTAGAGTGAATACAGTGCGCTGCTACTATGGACAGGGCTTTAAGTGGTGGTGGTGGTGGTACGGAGACACACACTGCTATGACATTAACACAGAAAGTTTTGTACAAAATTATGCTATGCCAGCTAACGGGGCTATATTTTCTGAAGATCATGTGTGGACAGAGGGCACTGTTAACGGGAGGGTGACAATTGGGGCAGGCAGGTTTCCAGTACAGCAATCCACCTACAGGAGGATTCAGATTGTAGGCAACATATTATATAATGAGAAGTCTAGTGATGATGTTCTGGGCCTTATTGCCCAAGGAGATATAATTGTTCCTAGAGATGTTCCCAATGAAATGGAGATTGATGCCGCTGCTCTGTCTCAGTTTGAAAGTATATATATGCCATACTACAATCCGTCATATAATCCAGCAGTAAAGGATAGTCTGATATTTTTTGGAAGCCAAATTTCATATGCGGGTGGGGGCTGGAAATGGAAGAGTGGATCACAGGTTGTGTCTGGGTTTGTGAATACTAATCACGTATATGATGGTAATTTACGGTATTTTCCACCCCCAGGATTTCCAGTGGGGAATAGTTATGAACTGATTAGTTGGGAAGAACTTTAAATAAAGTTAAGTTGTTGTGAATGATGTTGTTTTCTGATATAATATTCCCATATGAGAGAATCAAAAAAAGTGCGTAAAGGAGTGATAGTAGCAGCAGGCCTAGGAACCAGATTTTTACCTATTACCAAGGTAGTTCCCAAGGAAATGTTGCCAATTTTAGACAAGCCAGTACTACAATATATTGTAGAGGAAATGGTGGGAAGCGGGATAACAGATATAATTGTTGTTATCAACAAAGACAAACGGGTCATTGAGGACTATTTTAAGAGAGACATAGAGTTTGAGAATCACCTTAAGTCCCAGGACAAGCATCACAAGCTAAAAGATCTTGTAAAGTTGTTGGGGAAGGTAAAGTTCTCATATGTATATCAGAATGAGGCTTTGGGAAATGGGCACGCAGTGCTGATGGCAAAGAAACTAATTGGTAATGAGCCTTTTGTGTGTTCTGACGGAGATGGAATAATAGATGCTAAGGTACCTGCAACGAAACAGTTGTTAAAAGTTTTTTATAAAACAAAGTCTTCTGTTATTGGCGTACAGAAGATAGACGACAAGAAGGCAATGACAAGATATGGGAATGTGTATGCTGAACCAACAAAAGATAAAAGAATATTTAGAGTGACAAAGTTTTTAGAAAAGCCCACACTTAAAAAAGTGTCCCCTCATGGATTGATAGTGGGTGGTATGAGATATGTGTTTAACAAAGACATATGGTCTATTCTTGAAAAGCAGGGAGAGGGTAGAGGGGGAGAGATTTGGATGGCAGATGCAGCTGACCAATTGGCAAAGGAACAAGAGTTCTATGCATATGAATATGAGGGAAAGTATTTGGACACAGGAAACGAGGAAAGGTGGTTAGATACAAACAATTATTTTGCTACAAAAGTATGAAAAAGAAACATTTACTTAAAATAGTACTAGTCCTGGCTTTTGTTTTACTTGTTTTACCTGTTCAAGTGTTTGCGGAGGAAGGCATAGGAAATTCTTGTGATAATAATGCACAGTGTTTGACAAAATATTGTAAGGAAAATGTTTGTTCGTATTGTGAGTTTACAAGTGATTGCGATTCTGGTTATTATTGTTCAAATTGGTCTTCTAAGTATTGCTTTCCCAAAAAAGAGACGGGCTTGTGTGAACATAATGTGGAATGTAAGAGTGGAAAGTGCAAGGACGAAATGTGTTTTGAAGAACCTAAGACACCTGGCTGTTGTAAAGTTACAAAGAAAAGCGGAGAGGAAATGTTTTCTTTTCTACCAGACACTACCCCGTACGCGATTGAAAGTTGTAGTAAAGTTTGTGATGCCTATGGTAGTAATTGCAAAGAATATAAAATTTTCTATAACATCACAGAAGATAAATGCGGGCCCGGTCTTGGTGATGAGGAAGAAGAAGAGGAAGAAGAGGAAAGTTCAGGTGGCTGTTGCGAAATTACACAAAAGAAAGAAGGTGGAAAGGAAGATGTTGCATATCTAACCACTGCTGACGAAGATATGTGTATGGGTAATTGCAAGAGTGATGATATGACTTGTAGTTATGATGCCTCAGTTGATAAGTTAGCATGTGGTAAAAAGAAATCTGGTGAGAGAAAGGCAGGGGCTCTTAAAGAACTGACCATGCCTTCCGGAATAGCTAGCCTTAATCAGCTGTCTGCTACAAGCATTCCAGCTCTAGTGGCAGGATTGATTAAAACAGCACTAAAGTTGGTTGGAAGCTTGGCTTTGGCAATGTTTGTGTATGGTGGTCTGATCATTATGACAGGTGGGGGATTGATTGGAGCTGACAAGGCGGCTGGCTTTAAGAAAGGAATGGATATAATTTTGTGGAGTGCAATGGGATTGTTTGTTATTTTAGCTAGTTATGTGATTGTTAATTTTATATTTCAAGTTCTTTAGGATTATGAAAAAAATAACTATTCTTTCAATACTACTAACAATATTCTTGGTGTTTGGTTTTGGTTGTAAAGGATTGACTGCCGAAGAAAAAGCTGCCATTAGACCAGTCAACATTAAATATTGGACAGTATTTAATGATGTAAATCAGCTAAAAGCTTTTGCTGAAGAGTACAAGAGAGAGCGTCCATATGTTACTATTAGTGTGCGCAAGGTGCGGGAAGAAGAGTTTGAAAATTTGTTTGTGAATGCTTTGGCAGATGATGTTCCACCAGATATCATTTCAGTACACACTAGAGATTTGCAAAAATATCGAAAGCGACTATCATCAATGCCAGCTAGCGTGGAAGTATCTGATGTGTTTGTGAAGGGTAAGTATGCAAAGGAGACAGTGGTGACCCCAGTAGTAAACAGTCTACCGTCAACTAATGCGATTAAGGCTCATTTTGTGAGTGCAGTATATGATGACGTGGTGATTGGTGGTAAGGCGTATGGTTTGCCGCTAGCTCTAGATACAATGGCCCTTTACTATAACAAAGACTTACTTGATCAGGCTGGTATTCCAGAACCTCCAACTACTTGGACTGATTTCTTGGAAGCTGTAAAAACAACCACTCGTTTTAATGGGGCAGGGGATATAGTGCAGAGTGGGGTGGCTTTGGGAACTGGTAATAATATTGACAGAGCCTTTGACACCCTTTCGTTGTTTATGCTACAGAGTGGGGTAAAGATAATGAATGGTAATACAGTTAATTTTGCTTATGGTCTGAAAGACGATAATCCGAAGCATGCTACTTTAGCTGCACTTCGCTTCTATACTGACTTTGCTCAGCCGACCAAAGAGGTATATTCATGGAATGAAGATATGGGGAATGCTTTCAATTCTTTTGTGCAAGGAAAGAGCGTGTTCTATTTCGGGTTTGCATATGACTATCCTAGGATAAAGGCAAGAGCTCCTCAATTGAATATAGAGATAGTTCCAGTACCTCAGTTAAATGAGCAAAGGCCAGTTAATGTGGCTAACTATTGGATTGAGTCAGTGGTGAAAAAATCAAAGAACAAAGATGAGGCTTGGGATTTTATTAGATTTATGACTACACCAGAAAAGATTAAGCAGTATACTGAAGCCACTCGCAGGCCAACTCCTCTACGTTCTCAGATAAAAGAACAAGAAGAAGATTTAGTTTTGGCCCCATTCGTATCCACAGTTTTACAAGCAGAGAGTTGGTACAAAGGCAGTGATGTCAAGACAGCAGAAAAAGCTTTTGCTGGTTTGATCCATAAATATCTCCAACCACATAGTGGGACAAAGACCACAGAGATACTTAAGAATATCTATGCCATTCAACATGCGGCTAGTATTATTCGTCAAACCATATAGGTTATGAAGAAAGTATTTTGGACAATTGTCCTTCTAATTTCAATTAGTGCTCTGTTTGGTTTTGTTGGGGAGGTAAAGGCGGAAGAGTTTTTGACTTGTCGTTGTTGGCACGGGACAATTGGGGACTGTTCTTCACCGGAAGAAACAGCTTGGTATTTAGGTCAAACAAATTATATTAACCATATGGGGACGGGTGGTATTTATAATGAGACACTTACTTTTTCTAGTGAAGCAGACTGCAAGGGATCAATACTTAGTTCCCTTAAAAAAGGAGAGGCAGATGGAAAGGTGTGTGCTGTTAGTTGTCATTTGAGGACTTGTACAGGCGACAAGAGTGAGAAACCGGACAAGTGGAATTGTAAGGCATACACATCAATGAATTGGAGTGAGTTTCCTGCAGATCAGAATTTTACTATTGGAGATACAGTCGGACCATTGGAGTTAGAAGTAAATGGGGCTGCTAATGTTGAAATTGGTGCGGATAAAGTGGCAGGGCTTGAGTTGACTGATCATGGTGGTGGCTCGGCGACTCTTAATTGGGACACTACAAAATACTCGTTTACTTTTTTGAAGCCAGTTTCATTTGATGTATGGGCGGTGGATAAGGATAATCCTTCAAGTCAATTATCGCACACCATTCACCTTACCCCAGAGCTTGATTGCGCTAAGTTAATCAGCGATTTGGGTGTGGATTGTACCGATGCTGCCAATCTAGATGCTTGCAAGACAAAATGTGAGGCAATCGGCACCAACTTCTGTGTATTCAAAGGTGGTGCTTGTGTGAAAGCTGGCTCAGTTACACCAAGTAATGTGGCAAAGCCAGTTGATTGGGACAAGTATTTTGAAGGACAGTACCCTAGACCCGAAGGATATGCAGGGGCTCTTCCTGATTGTGCTTTCCCTGGTAATTGTAGGGACATAAATGACCTGTTGCAGTTGATTGTTAATTTTGGTAAGGCAATGTTTGCCATTGTTGGTTCGTTTGCTTTTGCATTTTTTGTATATGGTGGTTTCACCATCCTTACCTCTATGGGTAATGCTGAGAGAGTGAAGAAGGGGAGGGATATAATAGTAGCAGCCACATTGGGTTTAGTAATCGCTTTAAGTGCTTATTTAGTGATTGATTTCATGTTAGATGCTCTGAAGGTGGGTACTGCCTTTAGGGCGATTAAATAATATAGATATGAAAAAATTTGTTGTAATAATTTTAGTATTTTTGTTCAGCCTGGCCATTAGTGCCAGTGCGTTGGCGACAACTACACCAGCGACACCAGAGGTAGAGCCACCACCATCAGTATCACTGATCAACCCAATAGATGGCACTGATGATAATCCGGCTGGACAGACAGATATTAGGAAGATACTTGGTAATATAGTAGCAGCCGGATTAACATTAGTAGGAGCTGCAGCTTTATTAGTATTTGTGTATGGTGGTTTTACTTGGTTGACTGCAGCGGGTAAAGAGGAAAGGATAAAGGCTGGTAGTCAGGCAATGATGTGGGCTGTAATTGGACTGTTTATTATTTTTAGCTCCTATGCTATACTTAAGCTAGTCTTGACTAGTATTGGGGCTAAGGACATGACAGGAAGTCCGTGGGGAGTGGTAGAAGGGACGACAGAAACAGGAACAACGGCAAAAAAATGTGTTGCTAAAGCTGGTAAGTATGGTGGTCTATGGCAAAAAGAATGTAATAAGTTTAGTCCTGAATCTGCTTGTGAAAAAGCGCTAGAGGGAGAGTGTAAGTGGGATGAGGGTGTGTGTTTTCCGGCTACAAATTTCGATGATACTTATTGCGCAAAATTAAACGCAAAAGGAAAAGATTGTAATTTAGATATTTGTAAATTAGAGTAAAATCGTTAATATTTATCTCTCTAAAGAGAGGGGGTGAGAACATGTATTGGTTAACAAAATTGGCAAAACATAAGATAGTTGCAATGGTAGTCGTCTCAATAGTGATGGCAGCTTTGCTATTACCTGCATTGCCTGTTTCTTCTGCTGACACCACAACTCTAAACTTTGGTTTATACTACGGTGAGGAGACTGGTTTGGGTGATGAAGATATTAGGGATACTATTTCAAGAATTATTAATGTAGCCCTGGGTCTTTTGGGTATTGTAGCAGTAGTGATTATCCTAGCAGGTGGCTTTAAGTGGATGACCGCTGGTGGTAATGAAGAAAAGGTTACAGAAGCTCGCAAATTGATCTTCTCAGGTATTATTGGATTAGCAATCATCTTGAGTGCTTATGCAATTGCTAGATTCGTACTTGAACAGCTGTACATAGCAACAACTGGTGAGGATAGTTATTCAGAACCTGGTTACAACGAGTAAAAAGCAAAATAAAAGCCCGCCCTGCTGTAGCGGGGCGGGTACTATCAGTTTTTTGAGGTTGCTTATTAGCGGACAATTGACTATGAAGTCAGTTGTCCATTATTAATCAATTTTTATGAACAAAAAGATACTAAGCTTAGTGGTAATTTTAGTATTATTAGGTGGAGTCTTGTCTTTGGCAGCTCCTGCTAAGGCTCAATTTGGCGTACAGCAAACAGGACCATATCTAGGTCTTGAATATGGAACAGCAACTGGACTAGGTCAAGAAGATGTGCGTTTTACCACAGCTAGGATAATATCAGCTATTTTGGGGTTGCTAGGTATTATTTCATTAGTTATTATTCTCTATGCTGGGTTTAAGTGGATGACTTCTGGTGGTAATGAGGAAGATGTGAAGTCAGCTCAAAAGATCCTTACAGCAGCTGTGGTGGGGCTGATCATCATTATGAGTGCATATGCGATTACTAGATTTGTAATGACACAGCTTTTCAAGGCTACTGCTGGTTATGACTATTCAACAACATTAGATGGCTACTAAAATGTCTGTTAATAGGAAAATATATCTACTATTACCATTAATAATAATGGCAAGCTTTCTATTTGTCGGTTATGTAAGTGCTGAGGCTATGTATGGGATAGATGTTACTGCTGATGCCGCTGGGTTACAGGATGAGACTCCTTTGTCAACCAGGTTGGGGCAGGTAGTGGGTGGAGTATTGTCTTTTGTGGGCATTCTTTTTTTTGGTCTAATGATATATGGTGGTATTACATGGATGACTTCTCGAGGAAACCAGGAACAAGAGAAAAAAGCTATTACTACAATCACTGCCGCGGTAATAGGTATTTTTGTGGTACTAGGTTCATATGCATTGATATCTTTGGTATTTAAAAGTATTGGATAGTGTATGAAACTATTTAAGTCAAAATCTTTTTTCAAGCCACTACTTCTAACAATGGTTTGTTTTGTAATGGTGGGTTTTTTGTTTTTCTCTGTTGGCCAAGTACTGGCAGATGACTATGGTACTGATTTGACTGCTGATGCTGCTGGTCTAAGTAGCTATGGTACTGATTTTACTGGGATGATAGGGAATATAATAGGTTCAATACTTGCTTTTGTTGGGGTGGCCTTCTTTGGCCTTACAATATATGGTGGAATGCTGTGGATGCTTTCTAGAGGAAACCAGGAGCAGGAAAAAAAGGCTTTGGATACAATCACAGGAGCTATAGTGGGTGTTGCAATTGTGTTGGCAGCCTTTGCCATTACTAGGTTTGTATTTAGTAGTTTACAAGATGGTAAAACACCGGGTAGTTCTGTTGGTGAAAAGGCTCAGTGTGCAGATGTTCACAAAGGGTGGGGATGTACTAATATAAAGAGCTGTTTGTCTAATGACGCCAAGGTTCAAGATGTGCAGACCAAAACAACAAAAGAACTTAGAATCGATTGCAGCTCTAGCTTTATTTGTAAACTGGACGTGTGTCCTGGTTCAGAAGATTACGTTATTTGCTGTGACTTAGGTGCCGTAGACCCAGAAACACTTTAGATATGAAGTTAAAGACAAAAATTGTTATTTCCCTCATTACCTGCTTTTTGTTAGTAGTAGTTTTTGTGGCTGTACCAGCAATGGCTTTGGATAAAGATTACGGATTGAAAACAACGGCAGATTTAGCAGGATTGACAAAGGTTAGTACTCCATTACCAACTTTATTGGGTAATTTGATAGGAGTAGTACTTTCATTGGTTGGTGTTTTCTTCTTTGCACTAATGATCTATGCTGGTTTTGCTTGGATGACTGCTAGAGGAAACCAGGAGCAGGAAAAAAAGGCTTTGGATACAATTACTTCTGCGATAATAGGGATTGGGATAGTGTTGGCTTCGTATGCAATAACGACTTTTGTGTTTGATAGTATAAAGTCAGCCACCCCAAATGTGGGCGGTGCTCCGAAGGTTGATGTGACTACGAGTAAGGGTTGTGTTGCAAAGGGAGAGAGTGCTTTGGATGCTCATTGTGCGTATGGTGAGGACGAATGTAATTCAAAAGAAAGTGGTATTGTCGGAGTGCACTGTACATGGTCTGCAAATTCTGGCGAAGTTGTTACTGTGGATGGCGGTCAACCGCAATATGCAGGAGAGTGTTTGGCTAATAAGACGGATCAGCAGTTTTGCGCGCCTCTTTCAGAGGAAGAGTGTGCTGTACAGAGTCCATTTTGTAAATTCAATGAGTAGTATATGAAAAAGTTACTAATTATTTGTTTATTAGTGGTAATTTTAGTGCCGAGCTTAGCTTTGGCATATACTGTTAATGATGCCTCTTCTTTTCTTAAGGCAGCTAATAAGGGGGCTGGTGTGGAAGAGACAGATGTTTCTACAATGCTTGCCAGGGCGGTAAAGACAGCTTTGGTTACTGTAGGAATAATCTTTTTTATCGTCATTTTCTACGGGGGCTTCCTTTGGATGACAGCCCATGGTAATGAAGAACAGGTAAAAAAAGCACAGAATGCTATTATCGGAGCTTGTATAGGTATAATGATAGTGATAGCCTCGTATGCTATAACTAATTTCGTGATGACAAAGGTGGTAAGGGGTGAGGGGGGTAGTTCAGCAGGCTCATATCCAGCCGCTTTGGGAGACAGTCCTTTGGGATGTTGTCTAACTGCTTTACAGATTTCGGATGATGCATGGAACTTGAATAAAAAATATTGGTCCTGGGAAATATCAACATATGCTAGTTGCCAGGAGAAAGGGGAGTTGTGTGATGTGGATGATGTTGCTTGTGGCACAGATGATTGGAGATTTATAGCAGACAAGAGCGCTAAGGAGTGCGAGATAGAAAAAAAATATGAAGAAGAAGGCGTAAAAATTTAACCAAATAATATGAAGAAATTTATTATAATCGTTTGTGTTCTTTCTCTTTTGGTGTTACCAGCACTTGCATCAGCTCAAGGTCTCAAGAGTGCAAGTAAGGTATTTGAGGATGTGGGCTCTAAAGCAGGAGCTGATAGTTATAAAGATGTTGAAACAGTGATAGGTAAGGGGATTGGTGCGGCTTTGACTCTAGTGGGGTTGATATTTTTGATTCTCATGGTGTATGCAGGATATCTTTGGATGACTGCCAGAGGGGAAGAGGAAATGGTAAAGAAATCTCAAAAGATAATTACGGCTGCCATGATAGGGTTAGTGTTGGTGTTAAGTGCGTATGCTATTACCGTACTAGTTACCAAGCGGTTTGAAGCCTCTCAGGGCACTACTCAAGATCCAAAAGGATGTTGTCAGATATTTATTGGCGGAGTAATTAATAGCTGCCAAGATGATGTCGCCAATAGCGAATGTGAAAAGGCTAATGTTGGTGGTAATATTAATACCCAGTTTGACCAAACTGCAAAGTGTGCAGAATTGAAACCATGTGAGGGGGTTTAGTAATTAATAATAAATATTATGTTATTTAGAAAAATAATCATCTATACTTTCATGGCGCTGCTGGTCTTAATTCCTGCTTCGGCACTGGCTCTGGATATTGGGGGTGGTTTGGCCAATAAAGCAGCCACTGAAGCTGGGTATTCTGGGAGTACTTCAGAAACTACACTTGCTGAGACGGTTGGTGTGGTGATAAAGACAGCATTGTCTTTTGTTGGAGTGGCTTTTCTAGCCCTCATGGTATACGCAGGGTATCTTTGGATGACTGCAAGAGGGGAAGAGGAAATGATAAAGACATCACAGAAGATAATAACTTCTTCTATTATTGGTCTGATAATCACTGTTGGTGCATACAGCATTACTTCATTTGTGGTACCTAAGATATTAGAAAGAACCGTTGGTAAGACGGCTGGTGATGCTACAGCAGGTGCTCCAGAAGAGATAAATATAATATGTTGTAAATACGAGGGAGTCTTTGGTATGAAGACTAATACAATGACAGCTGAAGAATGTGGACTGGAGGAGAGTTATGATGTGTTATTTATCGTAGACGATGACATGCCTGGGAAGGATGAGGATGCATGTGATGCTTGGCCAGTATAAATATGGTTTCTATAATAAAAAACAAGAAAATATTAACTAATTGTCTACTACTAGTAATGGTGGTTTTGGTTGTGTTCATGTTTAGTCCTCAACCTGCCCAGTCTGACAATTTGGCTGATGGAATAATGGGTCAGATTGATAGTGGAGCCACAGCAGGGGAATTGGGTGGAGCTCCCCCAGATCCTAGAGTAATAGTGGAAGAGGTAATAAAAATAGTATTGAGCATAGTAGGGATTTTGTTTATGGTTCTAGTGGCAGTGGGAGGCTATTGGTACATAACCTCGCATGGTGACGAAGAGAGAGCTAAAAAGGCCACTAGAACGATAGAGGGGGCTATCATTGGAATAATAGTTGTTGTGATGGCATATAGCATTACGTTGTTCATCGCCTCTCGTGTAGCCCAATCAGTGGTAGAGGGTGGGATTATTCAAAAATAATACAATAGTGTGAAAAAGATTTTGATTACAATCATCTTGGTTTCATTGGTACTGACTCTTGGTGTATCAATTGCCAGTGCTAACTACACCACTGAGGCCAATACTCAGTTGAGTGCAGCTGCAGGTGCTAAGGGTGCAGAATTTGGGAAAGCAAGGGATCCAAGGTTGGTGGCAGCATACACATTACAGATTCTGTTAGGAACTTTGGGTATTGTTTTTGTAGCATATATAAAATATGCTGGTTTCCTTATCATGACTTCAGCGGGAGAGGAAGAGAAAATTTCCAAGGGAAAGAGAATAATCAGGTTGGCAATTATTGGAACGGTAATTACTTTAAGTGCTTTTAGTGTGACACTTTTCTTGAACAGATATTTGATAAAAGCAATTCAATCACCTCCTACAGGTGCCTTCTATGGTTCTGTAGAGTGGGGAATGGATTCAAATACTGATCATTTCTATAACGACGATCCGTTGTCACAGAGTACTAACTTGGGTGGTGCATGGGGTAGCGGTTCTGCTGGTGGGGAGTGGACTCCATAGGGAAAATATATATAATAAAGCTGCTGTGTATTGAGCCAGCAGCTTTTTGTTGATAAGATATTACTATATATGAACAAGAAAAAAGATTTTTCAATTGTAATTCCTGCATATAATGAGGAAAAGATGTTGCCCCTCTGTATTAAGGCGGCCAAAGAACAAAGAGGTGGTTTTGATTATGAAATAATTATTGTTGATAATAATTCCACTGATAAAACCTATAAATTAGCAAAGAGTTTGGGGGTGGTAGTTGTAAAAGAAGAAAGGCGAGGTGTTGGACAGGCCAGAAAGACAGGTACAGAGCTTGCTAGAGGTAAATTTGTACTTCATATAGATGCAGACAGTCGTTTGCCAGATGATTATCTTCTAAGTGTGCAGGAGAGATTTCATAATAATCCCAAATTGTCATGTTTGGGAGGACAGATGGTGTACTATGATGCACCATGGTGGAAAAACTTTCTTCGCTTTTTTATCCACTACATACTTTGGCTAGTGTCAGTAGTTCTTTCTCTGGGTAGAATAGGGCCAATGGGTAATAACATGGTTTTTCGTAAATCAGACTATGACAAGACAAAAGGGTTTGATCCTAGTCTAAGATTTGGGGAGGATGCTAATTTGGCCAGGCAATTGAGCCGATTGGGTAAAGTAAGGTTAGATATGAGCCTGAAGTGTCCTATTTCAGTCAGGAGATTTGGTTTGAACTGGAAATTAGCTATCCAATTTGTGAATTTATTGGCAATCTCCGCTATTGGTAAGCCTTTGATTAATGACCTACCGTCTCATTAGTATTCAAGCTTGACTTTTTCAATAAAATGTAGTAGCATTATCGCATAACTAAATAGCAGGGGGAGCAAATGAAGAGGGATCCGATCTGTTTTTTTCATAGCAAAGACTTAGACGGGCACTGCTGTGCAGCTATTGTCAAGGAGGCCTTTCCAGGTGTAGAGCTTTATGGCATTGACTATGGTGACAAGTTTCCATGGGACAAGGTGGTCAACCGCAGAGTGATCATGGTTGATTTTAGTCTTCAGCCCAAGGAAATGATTGGACTACAACTCGCAGCAATCTCTGTGGTCTGGATCGACCATCACAAGAGCTCGATCATCAGTGCTGCAAAGCATGGGATTGGGCCTGGCATAGACGGCTGTGAGGGTAAGCTGGAGAGTGGTAAGGCTGGATGTGAACTTACTTGGGAATATTTCTTTCCAGGAAAGCCAATACCCTACTTTGTCCGCTTGCTGGGTCGGTATGATGTGTGGGATCACGAGAATCCTGATGTATTGTTATTCCACTGGGGGATGCTCAGGAATCCCACGAATCTGCAACTGGATCCAGATGCAGTAACTACATGGGATGGTCTCTGGATGGACCACAGAAGTTGCGCGGGCGCTGACAAGCACCGCGGTGGTGAGCTTGTGAGGAAGATAATCCACGATGGTACCGTGATCCAGGACTTCATGAGACAATACTACCGCAACTATGCACAAACCAGCGCATTTGAAACAGAACTCCTGGGGGTTCCGGTGATTGCCGTGTGTCTATTGGAAGGTGGCTCCCTAGCACTCAGGGATGCTTACGACCCAAAGAGGCACAAGGCAATGGTGTTGTTTGGTTGGAGTAAGGGGGAATGGGATTTTTCCCTTCGCTCAGATCAGATGGATGTGTCTCAGTTGGCCGGGCAGTTTGTGGGAGGCGGGGGACACAAAGAGGCGGCTGGATTCCAGACCAGTGTGCTTCCTGATGGATTTTTGAAATAGCGATCCATTCAACAGGTCTTTCAAGTAGTATACTTAGCCGCAACCAGTTTTACACTGCGGCAATTCCCAAAGACAACCTAAAAAGGTTGTTTTTGTGTATAAAAAAAGAAACCCCCAAAGGGGTCCCACAAGGGAAGCTATTAGAACCAAGGTTTTGGCCGTGTTTAGCCCCTAAAAGTGTTACCCTTGAAGGTTGACTGTACAACACCTTGACACTTCGTTTAAACTGTGGTAAGTTAATATATTGATGGTTGCAATTTGAATCAACAGGAGGATTAAGCCATGAGTGTTCAAACAATTAGGTTCCTAGACGTTGAGGAAAATACCTGGTTCAGCAAGGTGGGCCAAGAAGATCAGGTGTACATGAAAACCATGATACTTCGTTACTTGACTGGTGGACAGTACCGCGCTATCAATTTAAGGACAGGAAAACTGGCCTTCGAGCAGACAAGGTCAGACCCGCGAACTGATCCAATTTGGGAGATCCCATGTGTGGTTGTCCAAAAGCCTCCCTACTTACGAGAAAGTGGGGAGAAGCCCAATCAACCCGATCTGTTTGACGATAAGCAGCTTGAACCTTCCAAGTAGCACTACCTCTGACCAACCTCCAACCGAGGTCTTCGGTCAGAGATTCATTAAAAGCAGCTTTTCAAAGGCTGTTTTTTCGTACAAAAAAAGAAACCCCCAAAGGGGT
>CAYPPF010000014.1:0-17023 GCA_964412535.1 uncultured Gammaproteobacteria bacterium
CCCATCTGGACGCAAGTATGACAAAGTATTGTCCTTCCTTGTCTCAGAGAGCTTTCTGGTCAAACCATGTGCCAGCATTATTGGCAATGGCATTAGTTCAGGAGTTTCTTTGCAAGCATACCCAAACATCATTCCTTGATCACCAGCTCCTTGCGCCTTGTGAGCTCCCTCTTCTTCTTTCTCCCCTTGTGCAATATCAGAACTTTGTTCATCTACTGCAACCACTACTCCACAACTTTTGTAGTCAATACCATAGTCCGCATTAGTATACCCGATATTCTTCAGGGTATTACGAACTATTGAAGGAACATCCACATATGTTTTTGTGGTGATTTCTCCTCCTACCACCACTAAACCAGTGGTTGTAAAAACCTCGCAGCAACATGCTCCGTTTACATCATCTTCTAGTACTGCGTCTAGTACTGCATCAGAAATCTGATCGCAGATTTTGTCTGGGTGTCCCTCTGTTACAGATTCAGAGGTGAAAAGTATTTTTTCCATAATACAAAACAACTTAATAATAAGTTGCTTAAGAGAATAGATGGTCCTATGTAGGACACGAACGTTGTGGGATAGTAACCCCGGCGTCAAAACAGATGTCAGGGTGGCACCAGCCCGCAACGAACACCATTTTCTCAAGCCTTAATAGTTTATCACAAAAAAAGAGTATGTCAAGTACAATCAAAACAACTTTACCACACTATATACTGCTCCTGCCAAAAATGCCAAAAGTAACATAATCAACAAAAAGACAGTGTGATGCAACTTGTACTTGCCTGGCGACAAATGCCCCATATGCTTTGCTCTCCAATATATCAACAAAATCAAAAGTATTTCCAAGCTACCAAACACCCCGCCCACTATGTCAATAACGGCAATGAAGTGACGTATACCTAGTAAAAAGATGGCAGCTGGAAAAAATACTACTATTGCAGAAGATATATAACCAGAGACCTTGTAGTCCCAAGACAACGAATCCCTCAAAGACAAGCCTACCATTAAAAAACTAGTGGCCATTGCCAGTGCAGCAAATACATTTCCAAAAACAAACACGCTCTTCCCTATCTTGTTCCCCAATCCAATAGTAGCAATCTCTGTTGTTTCTGCCCCAGTAACCCCAACGACCATGAAAGCAAACAAAGTGTACACTACAATAGTGATCAAACCAGCAATAACTATAGACTTCTTAAAATCCACATCCCTTTTCAACAAAATACTATGAGCTTCTGGGATAGCAGAAGCTCCACGATATGCAAACAACACAACTCCATATGGGAAGAGAAGAAAAGCTAAATTCGTATAATTAAAATGCGGTATTTCAATATGAGGAACACTCACACCTACAATAATAAAAACAATTACTAAAATCCCTAGACTAAGAATAAAATCAACCAGCTTAATTGATCTCATTCCTCTAAATATCAAAAATCCACCTGCTACAAAAAACACAATACTCCACTGGAGGTTAGTACCACCGAACAAGGCTGACAATGTTTCACCCTCGCCAATAATATACACCACTAAAACACCTATAGCTGTTATATACACCAAAAAAGTCATGAACCATTTACCAACCCCACCTAAATACTTCTCAGCTAATCCAACTAATTGCAACTTGGTACCCGTCTTGGCAGACACTTCACCCAGTAACAAGTTAAGGCTCATCATCAAAAAACCCAATAATACAATATATACCACGCCTACAGCCATCCCAACCTTAGCTACCGCATATGGCAAACTAAGAACACCTGCCCCTATGGTAGTCCCCACAATCAAGGCAACAGCTTCAAATAAAGTTATCTTTCTCCTAAAGATACCCTGATGTTGCACAAGCTCTTCTTCCTTATCTATTCTTTTGTACTTTCTATTAAAAAACATATTTAGAATATATTATACCAGAATTTACCCCAAACCCCAACTTGACAAACCAACTATTGTATTGTATAATGTTATCTACATAAAGCACGCCTAGCTCAGTTGGTTAGAGCACCTCGTTTACACCGAGGGGGTCAGGGGTTCGAATCCCTTGGCGTGCACCAAATCAAAAAACACCGTTTTACGGTGTTTTTTAATATCAAAATATTTTAATCACTCAAAACACCCTTTATCATTTCCCAATATCTATCATCGTTCTTTACCTCTCTCATCCAATACCACCACTCTATTCCCCATAGATATGTTCTAGAAACTCCCATGTGCTGTACATATTCAACATGCTTCTTCAATCTATCAGGATTCATACTCTTTTCCTGTTCTTCAACAGGAGTGTTGTTAGGGTGACTGTCTGTAAACCAAGGCTCTGCTTGAAGCTCTGACACAAAGAACCCTTTGTATTTTCTGCCAAATAATCTTGCTTTGAGATTATAGAATCCTGGTGGAAGCCAATCATACTTCCAGTAGCGGCCGCTAGGTGTTCTAACTATTCTGTATACTGTTGTACCAAATATGTCCCCTGCCTTACTAGCCTTTATCCACGTACTCAATTCACCACTATCTGTCACCATTATTTTATGGTTCTGGTCCAAAGACCTTACTAACTCAATCTCTTCAACAACTAAATCCTCAGCAAATCTATCACACTCGCCAAACCTGAATTTGATAAAAGGCTCGTTCTCTACTTGCCAGAGCTCTAAGGCCGGATGGTTTCGATATCTTTCCACCACTTTTTTCATATAATCCTTTACAGCCCTTCTATACTCTTTATCTTGTAAATCATTGGCCCAATCTGGCACATGACACTCTGGCCAACGAGGAGCTTTTTGTCCTACTACTAAAGTTACCCCCACCCCTTTCTTAGCTGCTTGTATCATCTGCCAGTCTATCCCATCGAAATCATATCTACCTTTTGCCCCCTCTGTCTCCTTCCATGTAGCAGAAATTCTAATATACTTTGGCTTTAGTTCATTCAACATTGCTAAATATACCCTCTGCCAATCTAAATCTAAAGACTCTGCATGCTGTTTGTTAAAGCTAACACCATATTCTACATCATATGTCTTTCCACTCACCAACCAAAAAATACCATACAAAGATAGTAGAACTAACACTACTACTGAAACTACTATTAACATATTTCTTTTCATACTGCTAAAATACGAAAAATACTGACCCCAAAACAACTAACACAATAGCAATCGCCTCAACTACTAGCTCTTTCTTGGTAAAATACTCTTTGAAAATTTTAGGGGTTAATTTAGTGAGCAGGTATATAAACAAAAACAGTAGTGCATACTGCATGCCGGCCAAAGCTCCCACAATAGTTACACTGCCTAAAGCCATGGCATACTGCACTAAAACAACTGCTACTACAGCCAAAACCTTGTTTGCAACAATTATCATACCAGCATGCTTACGAGCATATGTCTTTTGCTTTTTCTTTTTACGAAAACTCCTGCGTACAGCTGGGTATAGTAGTAGTAAAAGTCCGACTAGTCCTGTGGTTGTTCTAGTCCACACAAAGCCTGTCCAAAATGGATATATCTCATACAAATACTTTGCAGAAGCATGGGAAATAGCAAATAGCAAACCAGACGCAGCAGCCCAAAAAAAACCTAGATGAACTCCGTTGTGTTTTTTACTTTTTTCAAACGACAAAAGCAAAGAAGCAAATACTAGCACCACTATCCCAGCGATTTGTATAGGGGTAAACTTTTCTGCCAGAAAAAAGAAACCTAGTAAGTATAGGAAAATTGTCACCATAGCCCCACTAAACGGGCCTAGATGACTCATCTCTCCATTATTAACTGCTTTATAGAAAGTCCAAAGACCTATACCATAGGATAGTCCTGACACCACTGCCCAAAGCCAATCAATACCATACAACCAGCCAAAGCCGACAAAAGGAAATACCAGTAGAGTACCGAACATAAAAATAGTGGAGTAAAAAGTATACACCACTGGCTTTATAGCGGACTTACTCACTATCAACTTGTCTAAAATGAAAACAATAGCTAGAAGCAAATAACCGATTGTTGCAATCAAAAACCACATATTACAGCAAATGCATATCATCTATTTGGCTATCCTTGTTTTTTAATACGATATCTTCTATATGGTATGCACCATTCCTAGGAGCATCCATAAAACCTTCCATCGCAGCTTCAGCCAACCAACCTGAATTCAACCAGTCAAACAGCCATTCATGCGCGTACTTCGGATCTTCTTGCTCCACTCCAGCTCCTATAGATCTAAGCCAGGCTTTGTTAAACTTCTCTTGTGACCCTATGGTTGGAGCCATGATAATTGGGAGACCCAAACCAGCGTAAAAAGACAATTCGCTAGGCTTTGTCCAAAGAACGTCAGTAGTTAGGAGAAGCTGGTTGAACTTCTTAAAATACTCCGGCTTATTATCCGCAAATAATATATTTACATGCCCATTTTGTTTTTTCTTCAACCCCAGGTCTTTTATTACCCCTTGGTAGTATAAATACACATCGTTCTTTACTCCGGCAACCAAATTTAACCTCACTTTCCCTGCCTTTACAAAAGAACGCAGACTCTTTAGTATTTCAGCACCAAGCTCTCTTTGAGCCCCTGCCCCACCCACTGCAAAGGTGATGGTCAAAGGGTGGGTTATTTTGCACTTAACATCGCAGAAGCCACTCCCTAAAAATCTCTCTATCGTACGCTTATATTTTTTACGATACCTGCCTTCTGGATCAAGGTGGGTTATTCTCTGTCCCAAACTTTTCTTCAAAACACTCAAATCTCCACCTATATTCTCTTTTGGCAAAGGAAATCCTGTGATATATATATTTTCTCCCCTAACTCCATACAACTTCAACCTCTCCCTTACTCTTCTGTTGGGAACCAGGTATTTAATCCTGCTCTTAGCAGGAAACTTTGGAGCCCATGTACGTGAAACATCTGCATCACAACAGATCAAGTAGATATCATTCTTGAAGCCGTGTTCTTCTGCAAAAAAGGCTGGGGTGAAAAAAGAAGTAATCATTGGCAATGATTTTTGGTTCAGCCTGCCAATCAGATCCTTTCCCCATCCATTACTCATCATTTTATATATCTCAGATAGTTGTATGTTACTCTTAGACAAATCTCTTTGGGGATAGAATGGCTCTATTTTCTGAAAATGATCCATTGCAGCAAAAATCCAATCTCCCACTATTGGAAGATGCTTCATTCGGGAAACAGTTTCATAAAATTTTCTTCCCCCCTCCCATTTACGCTTGTCAGAATTAGGAATGCCAGCATATTTATTAGCATTAATAATTCCGCCCTCAGCAATATCTTGCAAAGGATGGACTGCCCTTTGATGGCCATATCCCATGTCAACTGTCACAACATGAGCTTTACTAAAATTAGTTTTCTTTTTTTCAATCATAAAAACTATTAACTCAATCACATTATACCACAAATCAAACAAAAAACACCATTAACTGGTGTTCTTTGTTCAGTGGACAAGAGCGTACTGCAAATACTATCTCTTGTCCACCTCCCTGAAGGAACTGCCACAGCAAGACTGCGACTAAAGAACGCTACTGATTGGCAAGAAGTCAGGTAAGTCCCCCCATGTGGTCAAACCACACAAGAGGTTCTCTTTGCGAACCAGAGGACCTGAATGGCCTCTACGTTGAACTATCTCTGTCCCTCTTCCATTGGAGGTATAGAAAGCGCCTCCACACATTTCGACCCACAACTGCCCATTACGCTTCCTCAAGCGCGTGTTTCCGACTGCACCAACAAATCCAATGCAGCCTGGGCAACAGAAGCAGACCGCTGTCTGCAATTCCTGTCGACTTATCTGGCCATCTCCATTAAAGGGGAATCCCACAGTGACTGTAGAATCCTGGAACCAAACTACTCTCTTCACATCCTGAGTCATGTCTTTTCTCTCCTGCACAAGGTGACTAAACTACGTCATAGAAAACTGATTTGAGCTTCTGTACTACAGTACAGATCCCCAGACCGGCCCTACACGAGAGAAACTGTGACACTGGCTCAGCACGCTTGCCACACTGTCCTTCCTCACATCTTGTGGGGCATTCTCATTGATGGTCAACAGCAAGACCGCTGCCCTCTGCACTTCGCTTTGAAACTGCTTTCCATTGTTCTTCATGACTTCTTCCTCCCTTTCACTGGTTTTGGTTAGGTTGGTAAAAGATCAGTAACTGACCCTCTCCCTAACCCAACCAAGATTGAAAAGAGCGCTAAACAAACAAAAAACCCGTCTGCGACGGGTTTAGTTTGTGTAAATGTTCTTAACTACAAACTCTGCCCATCGCCAGACTGGCTAATAATCAAGCTCCAAATAATTGAGCTATTGCACATGTTCAGTATTGGGTTGTTTGTATGAAATTCCATATATAATAATGTATTTTAACACACTAACACACAAAATCAAGAGAATTGTGGATAACTAGTATTCTGGCAAGTACTTTACTTCATACTCATCAAAGTCACCCAGATACTGCAAGTCCCCTATCCCTATCTTCCCAATATATAAATTCCTTAGTCCCTTTTCTGGATTCTTTTTTAAATAATCCTTTACTGCCAAATACCCTCTGAAATATATAACGTCCCTAGTAAAGGCAGATTTCTTGCCAGTATCAACAAATCCTCTCTTGGCTCTAATGCATGTGCGCCAGGCTGATTCGTCTTCCAGATTGTAATTCTCTTTAAGGTAATGGAATAGATCAACAAAGGACATCTCATCTGCCAAATATGCACCAACAGTGCGCAAAGCAGGCCAAATATCTTTTTCACCAAGGGGAATATCTAATTGCTTTTGATTATATACTGCCAAACCTTCTTCAGTAGTCAGATAATTAGCAGTGCCCTTAGCTAGTATCTTGTATTTTTGCAAGCTACCATTTTCCAAACGAAAAATATGGGTGCCAATTTCATGAATGATCACAGCTCTCAAACGGTTCTCTGTAAAAGTAACTCCTTCTCGTAAAAAAATTGTCCCATTCTTATTCACTGCTATATCACTGGTACGATTTGAAGAAACATTAATATTCCACTTTGCAAGCTTGTTTTCTTTTAAGAATTCTTCCAGTCTCTTTATCCCAACCTTGAAGCTCAACTCTTTGCTTTCATCTTCTTTAATTGGATTTTCATGTATATACCTTACAGCCTTGTCATATAACACTCTGTCTGCTTTCCCATACAGGCGTTCAGAAATAGTTTGTAGATTTGGACTGTCAACAGCCTCCAGTAAATTCAACTTCTGACCCACTTCCGTAATCTTCTTCTCATATATTTTAGCAAAAGGATGATCAATATTCCCAGGCAATGCTTTTACTTCCTTCCTGTACTGCGCGATGTTTGTTGACGGCTTACGATAGAAAAAACGGGGCGACTTAATTGGATTCCGTAAAAAACTTTCTTTTTCTTGATCCAAATTAACTGGACGCAGGGCTCCGACTGTGTTGATCTTACTCTCAATAACGAATAACTTTTTGTCTATGTTTATAATAATCTTTTCATCAACACTCGGTTTTGTTTTTTTCTCCACCGGCCTAGTCGTCTCTGGCTTGTCTAAATTTAAGTCAATTACAAAATCATGTAAAAACTTCCCAGTAATTACCATATCATACCTTTCTTTGTGCAAGTCAACGAATTTAATCGGAAGCTTCATTCTCTTTCCCTTCATTTTGATGTCAGCAAAGCCTTCCTTAGTCTTTATTTCTCCAAATCTTTCGTCTATTAGAACTTTCTCCCCATGAGGATCTATTTTAGCCAGAACATCCTTGTACTTTGTATTCAAAATATCAACATACTCATACAACCCTATTACAGGTTTTTCATCTTCTTTTTCACTCTTCTTTTCAGTGGGAAGATTGGCACTAAACAGCGTCTTGCTCACTTCCACCCCCTTAGTAGGGTTGGGGACCTTGAGGTCAGCCACCTTCTTTAGCCTGGCTTTTAGCAATACTTGGTTGGCAATCTGAACTGACAACCCGGCTCTGGCATTTAGTTCTAAAATCTTTACCCCAGAAGAGGTTGCTGCCAAATCCACTGCTACAAATCCAATCTGGCTTGCGTGTTGGGACTTGGATGCCATTAGCAACACATCATCCCAATCAGGAATCTGTATACTACTTACCCTCTCACCATTAGGAAGCTTACGTACAAACTTATTATGCTGTACCGCATATGTGGCCTTCCCACTACTTATATCAAGCCCAACACCAACTGCCCCCATATGAAGATTGGCTTTTCCACTTGATTCTTCGGTAGGAAGACGAAGCATTGCAATTACTGGCACATAGTTAAAAACAATTATACGAATATCTGGTAATCCTGCATCAGTATATCGATGAAAATCTTCATGCATTACTAATCTTTCTTCAAAAATGGCCTGATCTGACAATCCTGAAATGGCATACTTACCATCTAAAATAGCCACCAGATGACGATATAAATCCTTCCAAGTATGAACTTTTCCATTTATATCAGTAAACTTGTTTCCATTTTTTTCCTGTATCACCAAAATACCTTCTCCACCATATCCTCTGTTCGGTTTTACCACAAAATCATTAGGTAGATTCTTAGGATCAAAATCACGTAGCTCCTTGTGGTTTTTAATCAAACTATATACCTTGGCAACACCTAAATTCCTAGAACTTAGATAGTTCTTAGTAAACATCTTGTCATCAGCAAATTTCTTACTCTCTTGCGAATTATACCTTCCCACATACAACAAATTACGAGCATTCATGCCCAGGATACCAGAAGATTTTTCTAAAAATGATAACTTTCTCATAACCTATTCTTCAGTATGGTCAGAAAATAGACTTCGGAAACGCAAGTATTCATTTAATCGCAATCCTGAAAATTTACCTAATAACAAAGTAAGGAGTATTGGTGTTAGCACCAACTCTGGCCAAGACATAACTAGGTTGCTAAAGGATGTCCAAATAATCAAGTAATATGCAACCACCACAACTATGAGTGTCTCTGCTACAGCCATCATCGCTCCACGGAATCCTTCTTCAGACTGCGCAGCCATAAACTTTTCAGCTACGTTAGACATTACAAGCATTGGAAAGATGGCAAGAGACAGTGGCACGGAAATATCAAGCAACAAAATCAACAAGACAACAAACAAAAAGGAAAGGCTGATAAAACTAAGGTTAAGCCCGACTTTGGGAACATAAAGAAGTTCAAACTTGTTCACAACGTACTTTACAATATAGCTTGTCAACACGGCAAAAAGAAAAGTCAGAATGCCAAGCCATATGCCAAGAATAAAGAAAGAGGCTGCAATCATGACTGGAGTATACACCCCAAACGTTGTCAAACCCACTACTTGCCGGAAGAAAACTACCACAAAAGCGAGAAAAGGGACTGCTAGAAGCAGGTAGATACTACTTGAAGTAGCTCCTTTAGCTAAAAACAAAGAAATGAGGCTGGACAGAACAAATACCACACTCTTCCCTCTCTCTTCATTGATTATCTCGTACTCCACCCCTCTGCTTTGCAAAACACCAACAACTTCTTCATAGTCTTTGACAGTAAAAAGCGCGCCCAAAGCTTCTGGTCTGCTTAGCAAAATATGCTCTGGTTCGATTATATCAAAGGCTTGAAAAGCCAGATTACCAGCCACATCCAGGCTACCATCTGTAAGTACTGTAAAAAACTTTTGACTGATTAACTTTTTCTGTTCAGATCTCAAACTCTGGAAATACCTGCTAAAAGTCTGCAACCCTATTGCTGACTTTGAATAGAAGATTAATATATGGGAGTTACTAATATAGTTGCCATTCTCCTTAATCTCTTCTACCAACCTGTCTTCTGCAACAAACCCACCCTCTTCTAATACAACAGACAAAATTTGCAAAGCTACACCATTTTCCGCAGCCTGTTCCCGTATCAGACTTAACTCCTCTTCCTTGTCATGATCTGTAATCAGTAGGGCATTTCTGTCGTACACAAATACATCCTTTACCACTTCCCCTACATTTTCCCCCTGCCTCACACGCAAATTCACAGTGTACGCACCAGTTCTTGCATATTGGTGCACCACTTCTTTTCCAGCATCAGTATAACCATCGCCAAAATTCCAAATATATACTGCTGGTTTATCAGGATCTAGTAATACTGATTCAGAAGCATCAAACAAAACTTTCTTCCCCACGCCGATAAAATCCTCAGATCCAATTACTGGCTGAATCTTACTCTCTTCTACTGCTTCTGTCCCATCATTCCCACTCTGTGCTAGGGCATATAGTGGATTAAACAAAAAAACAGATAACAAAAAAATTAAAGCTAGTTTCTTAAGCATAGTATATGGTTAAATCATAATATGTATATCCTATCATTTTTCAATAGTATTTTCAACCAATTATTAAGGGAGCCTTGGACATAAGGCTCCCTTCTCGACTCCCTGTGATATGAAACTACGCGGTAGCAATACTGCCCTTGCCTGAGCTCTCCTTGCTCTCTGGTTGGCCCAGGAATCCACCTGCCTTCAAATCCCCCAGCATCTGAGTGAGCTCCTTCCAGTAGTTCCTGAACAAACGGAATTCGGTCCAGCTAGGAG
This sequence comes from uncultured Gammaproteobacteria bacterium, assembly GCA_964412535.1. Lineage (GTDB taxonomy): Bacteria > Patescibacteriota > Patescibacteriia > Magasanikbacterales > UBA922 > CAYPPF01. The sequence continues at coordinate 10,505 of CAYPPF010000014.1, forward strand.
ACCACTCGCTCTTTGGGATCTCACCTCCTCCCAGCATCCACATTTGCCCATCCAGCACATTCTTGACATCCTGGTTCAAAGGCAACAGCTTTGCCAAAGAAACCAGCAGATAGCCTGGCACTGGAATGTTGCAGAATTCCGTCCATTCCTCAATGGTGGAAACTATATACTCCAGCACATCTTGCCGATCATCGCTCATCGATTGGCCGATGTCCCCTACAATACAGGGACCGCGCTTGTTCGGCTTGATGCCGTAGGAATTGCGGTATGCCATGATCTGGCGCTTGGGGATCTTGACCAGCGGATTGCTGTGCAGAATCTTGTCGCTCGGAACCACCAGATCAGTCTCGGTCTTCCCGTGCCAGCCATAGCGCTCGACATGATACAGCCCGAAACAGAGCACATTGATATTGATCCCCAGTCTTTCTGCCACTTCTGACAGACGTTCTGGAGCCAAATCGCTCATAATCGGACAGACAATGGTCAAGCTGATGAGGTGTTGATTCCTCTGCTTGAGAATCTCTGACAGACCCTGCAAAGTGGACACGCTAGCACTACACCCATCCCACACGATGAGATGTTCAGCAGAAAACAGCGCTTTGCCATTCTCCAACGTGCCTGGCAGCATGATTGCCTTCCACTGGCGTGGGCCGATCTCCTCACGACTCATCCGTAATGCTGTTCTTTCTAGTGGGCCGATCACTTGACCTGGATCCACAGGCCGCACATGATCTGCCCCTCGCAAGATGACGCATTCAACCTTTTTCTGGCCAACTCTACCCCAGCTAAAGAGCAGGGGCTGCGCCAAATCGAGTGCATCTTCCACAGCTCCCCGGAGTAGTGTTTTTTTCTCTTCACCGGACAAATGTCTGCTGGCAACCACTTCGGCCGCCTTGATAGTGTCCGCGACATAGAAAGACAGTCGTGGACCGTATTTGTACTTGCGAACATCTTCTCCTGTCTGCGGCCTTGAGGCAAGCGAGTCTCCCAAATGAGTCTGTTCAACTAGTGCGCGATTCATATCTTCCTCCTACTATATATTGCAAACGAACAAAAAAAATTCCCCAACGGGGATTAATTTAAAAAATAATTAGAGAGACAGGCACCTGCCTTTGATTGACGTAGGGGCTCCATCTTGTGCAAAAATTGTGCCAAATTTCTCTTTTCCACAGTTTTTTTACTATCCAGACTATTGTATCAAAGGCGTAAAATCTTGTCAACAAGAGCCCTGCACAAATCGCAAGGCTCTTGTTATTTATACTAATTGTTGATAATAATCTCTGGCATTGACAAAAGTGGACTCAACCAATAATTGGGGCTCCATAAGTTTTCAATATTGATAAAATGATCAGGATTCATATTATACATTTCCAAGAATGGCAAACCCATGTCGCCTGTTAACCCATATATCCCATATTCCAAATTTGAAAACCAAACATTATCTAAGATCAACGTTCCCCCCTTAATCCTGACACCAGAAGTCTCAAACAATGGTTCTTCTGTATGACCTATCCATGTTGAGTAAATGGTTAGATTAGATTCTGTACTCAAAATACTATTCCCCGGAGCTCGGCCGTTGATAATACTGCAATGATTGAGGACAACTGAAGAATCTTCAATTATCAATACTCCATCTCTTTTCTTAGGTTTAGTTGGCAAATAGTTACCACCCAGAAAATTAACAAATGAAAGATGAGAAATAGAATTCTTGAACAGCCAATAGCCCCAGTTAGAGACCCCTTCCATGGTTTCAACCCTGATTGGCCGATCAAAAGTACCATTAGCATCTAATCTACCTTCCACTTCTAAGCTACTTGCCAAGGGCATGAATATATGAGATCCAGAATCAATCGTAAGCGAAGCTGATGGAAGGATCTTTACATTCTGCAATGCCACTGGCCAGCCATCACCGATCTTCTCGTCTCCGACCACCAAAGCACCACTAATCCACAGTCCATCAAATGTATTACTTGTAAATCTAATGTTTTCAACTTGAGGCCATAAATTTTCTACAACCACAGGTCCTTTTTCGCCTGAAAAGTTAGAGAACTCCAAATTTTCAATTAGCACACTCCCACCATCTGTTTTTACAGCTATCTCCCCACTATCACAGAGTCCTTTATGGTGGTAGTAGAAAAACTGGACAATATGGAAAGCTCTCCATTATTCACTAGGCTTGAACCATCAATCAAAAGATCAGCCGTGTCCGCTTTAATCGCATGCTGATATTTTTTATTACCAACAATAAATTCAGCTCCAGCATATCGCATATGAACACCGCTTAAGACTAATTGCGCTGCTGGCTGCAATTTAATACCCTGCCAATCACCTGCCTCAGCCTGTCCAGTGCCCTGAGTTCCAACCACCCTGTTCAACCTAGCACTTTCAAAAGAGGTGTCCCTTCCTGAAGTTAAAGTTATTGGCAAGCTTGAAGTACCATTAGCAATCATGTATCCTCGAATATCAAAATATGAATCCCTTGAATACGCTTTTACTACTACTCCTGGCTCAATTCGGAGAATCTTTCCAACTGGCACTATATAGTTATATTGCAGTATATATGGATTATTATCTTTAGTTAGTACCCTTTCTTTTTCTGACTGCACAGAAGTGAGAATAGTAAAACTAGGCTGATAGCCAGAATAGCCTCCGACCGGATTATCGACTGAATCAGGATCTATACTAGAGTCAGTTTCTTCTGATTCATCTTGGTCATCTTCAATAGTATATTCTTTCGTACTAGTCGGTGGATTATCAACAACGGGATTTTCCATTCCCACATCTGGTTCCTGTTCTTCATGCTCTTCTACTACCACATCTTCCTCCTTTTCTTCAATAGGGGGTTGGTATGAAAAAGAGGGATCATGAGGCTTTTGTCCGTTTCCATACTCCCAATTCAATGGATAACTGCCGCCTAGAGTAGTACTAACTCTTCTCATACTGCGGTATCCTTCTGCATCACCACTAAACCAACCCGTTGTACAATCTACTTTGTCAATTATTTGATCTCCTGCATCTATTAACTGCAAATGCTCGCCCGCATTTTTCAGTCCGCCCCTAAGGGTGAATATCTGATCAGCATCTACTCCAACCAGAGCACTATCATCTGTTCTTTCCAAAAGAAAATAGCCAAAAGAAGACATCGTGCCTGTTAATTCAATAACTCTGTCGCTTACTAAAATCTTCCAACCACTCAAATTAATTTGTTCATCTGTATTGTTATATAATTCTATCCATTCATCAGTACTTTTGTCGCTCGCTGTTCCTGCCCATGCCACTTCACTTATCACAACATCTAAAATCTGCGCATATGTTCCAATAGAGCTTGATACAATATCAATAACCAGATCTTCACTTGACTCTATGTTCTCGGATTCTACACTTTCCTCGTCTTGTCCATCTAAAGATTCTGTTGAGGTTGGTGAATTGTCTATTGAATGTTGTGGCTCTTCTGTCTGTCCCTGCACAACTGTACCACCACCAGGACTACTGGATTGTGTATTTTCCACACTACTACTTGAATTATTTTCTTGAGAGGCCACACTACTCTCTGTCCCCGTACCAGATTGTACAGATTCGTTATTAGGGGGTTCAAAAGAAAGTGGTAGTGGATATACAAAATTAACCGGGCCATCATTAGACTCAATTTCCTCTTCTACAACCTCTTCTAAATACTCCTGATCAACTTCCTCTATTTCTTTTAGACCGCCACTGACTTCTTCAATATCTTCTTGTGTTGGCAAACTTCCACTTCCCGGCTCTTCTTGATTATTTTGTTCCACAATCACTTCATCATCCTCTTGAACACTTTCATTGTTCGGTTTACCAATCAAAGCATAGCCAGGTTCTTCTCCTGCTTGAACCACAAACTTATCAGGCTCCTTAAACTTTCCAAATAATTCATTTACCTTTTTAACCAAAAAGCCAAAAGCATAACTAACTTTCTCCTTGGCATTTTTCTGGGCTGGGAGAATAAAATCTCCCCCATTCTTAACTTCACTAAAGAATAGATCTATTACACCAGCCCCAGAGCTAATAACCTGCGGCAGAAGATGGTCTGCATAGTCGTTCAACACAACATTTGCTGACAAAGACTTTATACCTGGTAAAATATTCCAATCACTAAGCCTGTTCACAAAGTATAGGTTTCGTCCATCATGATCTTTGGCAACTAAAAAACCGTTCTCTGTTTCATATGAATGCACCTCAATAATATTATATCTATCACTTTCAATTGTACTATCGCTATAGAAATTATTATTAGCATAATTAGCCAGCTTAACAAAAGCATCTTCTAGGTCACCAAAAAACTCCACAGAATCACCATTCCATTTAACACCATTCACCTTAAGGAATTGTTCATAAGAATCACCTGATATATGAATATCATCACGGGTGTGAGCAGGCACATTTATATCAGACAATAGATGTAATACATGACCAAGTGACAAAAAAGCATGCCTAATATTTCCCTCTCTATAGTCCAGTATCGCCCTTTGCCAGCTAAAATCACCCAAAGCATAGTCAGACTGGCTTTCAGGATCTTTAGCCCAATCCTTAGCTGTCATATAGATCCCCCTCAACCCTTTGTTATTCACTGGATCGAAAAAGTGATTCATCCAACGCGGTGGCATATCTTCATCAACTGATCCTTGTTTCATCCAGCTAATTTGTTCTGCTGTAAGATCTGGATCAAAATTTTGATTATACAACTCTGCCATCTTATCAATAAGTGTTGGGTGTGTGATATTAGTGCTGTATGAAAAAACTCTGCTAACAAAAAAGACAGAGCTCATACAAAATAATAATAAAACAAAAATCTCAGTTCCCCTCCTTAATTTTTCCATAAAATTATGATTAAAAAGCTATTAAATTACAAAGTTTCTATCAACCACACTCCTTCCTTGTTCTTTTTAAAGACAATGACATTGGAAACACTCTCTCCATTGTGTGTTCCGGCATAACTATAACTCGCCCTGGTATCTCCTTGGAACTCTCTCTCATTAGTTGATAGATCTGAAATCATTAGACTCAGCATATCTTTCCCGTCTACTTCCTGCAAGAAAGAAAGCATTTTAACACGATCACCATCGGCAAAACAACACTCAACCGCCCGCTCAAAATCTCTAGCTCCTAAGGCTATTAAAAACTCATTTAGAGTCTCTTTTGAATCTTGCGACGTCAATATATTCTTGTTAGGTTCTTGAACAAACTTTTTGTTCAACTCATCTTGTGCATAGTCAGTAAATGGAAAACTGGATTTAGATAGATTGGCGGAGACCTTCTCCTGCTTTCCCCAAAACCAACTGAAGATTGAAGTAAGAATTAACAAGACAACCACAGTTGCCAAAACTACCACTAAAATTAAATTCCTCCTCATAAGTTATAAATTAATAATTAATAAACAAAAAAACCGCTAAAGAGCGGAATGATACACATTCTTTTCCCCTCCTCTGTCACTATTATATTAAACCTAGAAAAAAAGTAAAGTCTCGTTATCCACAGTTAGTGCATGATATCACTCCTACTCCCAATCTACGATCAACATAGAAACAACGAGGACATTCAGTAAACAAGTCTATCTTTGAACGAGACAACTTGAAGCTCGCCTCGCTTTGAGGATCAAAAAGATTTCTAGTCCTTCTAGAATTATAGTATTTAGACATAAAGATTCTTTTTGAAGCTACTTATGAGAAAAAACCAACGTATGTGAGATATAGTCCAATTACAAGTCCAATTACCCCTCCAACATATAACCATGAATCACTAAACTTTCTCTTCTTAAGACCCTCTAAAATGTCTGGGAAAACAACAATCAAAGCACCCTTGATAAATACAATCCAACCGAATAATGTAATTAGCCCTACCCAACTAAACTCCCAAATATTATGGCCAATAGCTAAAAACAAACCAGCTGGCATTAAAATCAAGCCAAACATAAGTGAAACAGGTTTGTTCTTCAACAACTTGTTTTCCATTTTAGTATATGTCTTGTGATTTAGAAGCAAGGCTAAGCCCCATAGGAGGTAGAATACTCCTATTACCTTTGCCAAATATAGAGAAAGCTCCATATAGTTTGGTTTTAAGAATTATGTGTAGATTTATTATACCAAATTTATAATATTAATTCTAATCTCAATACTGTCAGAATCTTTAGTTAATTACAGAATTAAAATATTTATTGACTTGACAGATGAATTAAAAGTGATATAATGACTACATCACCACGAAAAAGACCTTTATATGGTTCTGTCCATATCGAGGGCTTTTTTATTTTTACCCACTTTAAATCCTAAATTATCAAGGTACAGAATCTTTACCCCTGTCCGTTTTATTAAGATTGAACACTTGTCACTAGGAGAAATAATTGAACAAATCTTATTTTTCTCTAGCAAAAAACTAACCAGGCAAGCATAATCACCATCACTAGAAATGATCACACATTTATCAAATTCGCCCTCATAACAACCCCGCACAGCATGTAAAACAAGATCAGCGTCGCAATTACCCTTCACTTTG
>CAYPPF010000014.1:17033-24206 GCA_964412535.1 uncultured Gammaproteobacteria bacterium
ATCATGAACCACCTCCTTAAAAATCAAAACAAAACCCGCCCTCTCAAGGCGAGTATATAGATAACGACATTCGGGTATATAACCTAAAAAAAGATAAGCCACTGTAATCGAGTATTTATCTGACAACCATTTCCTAAAACGACAATAATCTAGCCTCCAACCCAAAGATTTTACACCCTCATACAAATTAGCTCCATCAACAAAAGCAAAATTGTTTTCCCTCCTTAACATAAATTTTCTACTTTGCAGGCCCGCTCCGACTCGAACGGAGAACCTCGGTTTTGGAGACCGATGTTTTAGCCATTGAAACTACGGGCCCATGTAATAATAGTCCCGATTATCGGGACTATTATTGTACATTATTTTGTCTCTTTGTGCAATTCATGCTTTTTGCAGAACTTACAGTATTTCTTTAGTTCCAGCCTATCTTTCAATATTTTCTTGTTCTTGTTTGAAAAGTAGTTAACATGCTTGCATTCTGTACATTCCATCCTTATCATATTGTCTCTTTCTTTTGACATATTTATATGTAATGTTAGGTAAATTAAGGGTAGGTAGATATTACACTAAAAAGGTAAATTTGTCAATATCTAATACAATACTGGCTTTCCAGGCCAGTCTGAGCCGTCTTCGAGAGTCGAACTCGAGACCTCAGCCTTACCATGGCTGCGCTCTAACCAACTGAGCTAAGACGGCATAAGATGGGAATATCTTAATACATTCCCATCCTCTTGTCAATAACTAGCCTTTCTTTGTATATATTAGCTGAGTAGGATATGCGAATTCAATTCCCTCTTTGTTAAAAGCATCAAATATACCTAAATTTATCTTCTGCTTTATATCCATATATGCAGCATATTCTGGAGAATCAATAAAGTAGACTATATCAAAATTGAGACTAAAATCACCATATAAAGAAAAGTGACACCTATCAAACTCTGCTCCTTCTGCACCACTAACAACATTCTCCACCATCCCAGGAATCTTTTCTAGTTTTTCCTTAGAAGTTTCATATGTCACTCCCAAGCTAAAGGCCTCTCTCCTCTTCTCCATCTTCTTGAAATTCTGTACCCTGGCAGTAGTCAATTCTTTGTTAGAGACAACCAATTCTTCCCCTAATAATGTTCGTATTCTAGTGGTCTTTAATCCAATCTTCTCTACTGTACCAGACTCCTGCCCTATCTTTATGTAGTCTCCTACTATAAATGGCTTGTCTATGTACAAAGAAAAAGAACTAAACAAATCACCCAATACATTCTGTAGTGCCAAAGCAATGGCAATACCACCAATTCCAAGACTAGCCACTAAAGAAGAAATATTTACTCCTAAGTTAGACAAGATTATCAAACCAGCGACTATCCATATAGCAAAAACAACAAAAGCACGTAATAGTCTAATCATTGATCTTGTCTGCTTCACATCACCATCCTCTGATTTATCCAAATGACTGGCAATATAGAAATCCAATAATTTTTGAAACGCTCGTACTATCTCATACACTATTACTAGCACTAACACTACAAAAAACACCTTGTTTGCCAAAGGTGATAGATTCAAATACCTAAGAGCCAAAAACAATGAAAAAAGAAAGTAAAAAGGTGGCTTTATATTCTCAAACAAGGCAATGAGCATGTCATCAGCCTGTGTTTCTGTCTTCTTGGCCAACTTCTTCAGTCTTACTAGAATAATTACCTGGAAAAACTTGAGCACTACCATTGAAACAATGAATACTAGTAGCGTAGTAGTATACCCCCAAGCTGTATTTCCAAAAACTTGGTAATCTTTGAGTAATAAAATAATGTCTTCCATATGTTTGGTTATATTATATTCCGAACTATTATACCACAGCTTTATCACTTCACAAAGGCATTATTGACCCCAACACCATGCTCTGATACAATATCCAAAGATCATTTCATCCAACAAGGAGAGACATATGTCCACAAAGACAAAAGTGTTTGGGGTACTCTGGGGCGGCGCTTTGATTGTAGTAATCCTCTTTGGCATCCAACTGGCCTACCGCGACTACGCAGACAGGCACTACCGATGCTTAGGCTACACCCATGACAGCAGCGGGCAAATGCTGAGCAAGACCACTGACCACGGATGTAGCGGAGAGACTGACATCGAAACAAAGTTCACCTACAACAAGTTCGGAGAACTGGAAGAAGAAAAGGAAACCCACTTTGAAGACGAGGGTCAAAACCGGGTGTACCGCACCGTGTACACTTACGACCACATGGGGAACCTCACAGATGAGTGGTTCTACAGAGACCACGAGTCAGAGATAGAGTACGAGAACCATATCCAGTACTTGCATGATGACCAGGGTATACTACTGAGAGAAACACACATGGATCTTACTGGATCTACCACTCACCGCTGGGACTATGCCTATATGGCTTCTGACAAACCCACAACACAAACTCTGTACAGAGGTAGATCTGATAAGGTTGTTAGTAGCTTTCACTATTCATATGACTCACGCGGAAACCTAATAGCCAAAGCACATCTGGACTACGACCGTCACAATACCGAAAAAGACGACATCGGGTGCAGCAAACAATCCTTCAAGTACTCTAGTTCAGGGCAAATAACTGAATCGAAACACGACACCGGATGTGATGAAAGCATTGAACGGTGCCAGACGAATGAATACGACAGCAAAGACAGGCTGGTCAGAGAGGTTCACTACAAGGGAGAGTGTGGAGAGGTAGAAGTCTGGTTCGCATACTCGTATGAATCATTCGACGAGTACGGGAATCCTGGGGAGCGCATAAAAGATTAGTGCTCTTTCCAATATAGTTCATTCTGTTTAAGGGAGGCAAAAGCTTCCCACTTCTAACTATCATCTTTATATATAGAGATAATTGAGGAAACAAAAACAGCCTTTATAGGCTGTTTTTGTGTAGTGGGCCGGGTAGGATTCGAACCTACGAAGGCGGAACCATCAGATTTACAGTCTGACCTCTTTGACCACTCGAGAACCGACCCATGGAGCCATCTCGGGGACTCGAACCCCGGACCGACAGTTTACAAAACTGTTGCTCTACCAGCTGAGCTAAGATGGCATTTTCTCTATTCTATCTAACAATTTTTCAAGCTTTTTATTCTCTGGATTGACCATTCGCAACTCTTTGTATGCTTGTTCAGCCAAATCCTTGTTTCCACATTCTACACTAATTTCTACTAGTTTGTCAAGGTACTTGGGATTCTGAGGCTCTAACTCCACTGCTTGCTGTACTGCTTCTAAGGCTGGTTCATGCTTACCTAGTTTTTCCATTAATTCAGCTAATTTTATAAACCGAGTGGCTTTGCCATCTTCAACTAATACACTTTTTTCATAGTATTCAATTGCTTTGGCTGTGTCTCCTCTATCTTCAGCCACTTCTGCTAACTCCACTAACACAGCATCATCCTCTGGATCTAGGGTGAGTAGAAATTCCAGAGCTTCTACTGCATCAGCATACTCCCCTTGTTTATGGTATACCTTTCCTAAACCAAAGTATGCTTGTTTGTTCTTTGGATTAATCCTCACTGCTTCAATGAACTTCTTTTCAGCCGCATCAAGATCTTCGTCTGACATTGCCTGCTCTCCCTCTCTAATCAAAGCCTTGAGGTTTTGTTTACTTTTCTTCCCTGTTTTTTTAGCATCCTTTTCAGCCTGTTCCATTACTTTTTTCTGCACCTCGCCAACATACTTCCTAAAAGACAACTGAACTTCTTTTAATTTCTGTATTAGAGGCTTAACAACCTTTTCTCGTAGCTTATCAAACTCTTTTGCCTGCTTGTCCACCTTTTTTTTCAAATACTCATCCTTCTTCTTACCAGCCTTTACTTCAGGAATAGAATCAACATCTAAAAGAGTTAATTGAGGAAATTTACGCACAATGACAACAACAATCGCTGCCAGCGACAAAAGAATGAATACAAATGGCCAAATACTGTACATATAGTTAAATACCTTCTACTTTTCTAATTAAAGATACAAAAGTGTCTAAGCCACTAGAAGCTCCCCCCACAAGCACACCATCAACTGTATCTAGCGAAACATATGATACCACATTTTCGTCTTTCACACTACCCCCGTACAACACTGGAACATCCTTATCAAAATACTGCTTCATCTCTTCTTTTATCCAACCATGAATACTATCTGCATCTGCAGGATTACAAGGATCACCAGTGCCAATAGCCCAGACAGGCTCATACGCAACCATCAACTTGTTCCCACCTAATTCCAACCCTTCAAAGGCTTTCATTAGTTGTTTTTTCAAACGATAGTCTCTTTTACCTTCTTCTTTCTCTTCTTTGGTTTCACCAATACAAACTACTGGTATCAAACCAGTATCAAAACAAGCCTCTATCTTCTTCCTCACGTCATTATCAGTTTCACCAAATACATGCCTTCTTTCTGAATGACCAACCAATGCATACTCGCAACCAACATCCTTGAACATATGAGCAGAAACAGCTCCTGTATATGCACCCTTTGGAGTCCAACTAACATTCTGCGCACCAACAGCAATATCTGATCCATTAGCTGCCAAACTCACCTCACGCAATGCTAAAGTGGAAGGAAAAACAGCCAAACTCACTTTGTCTGAATCAAAAGATTCATTTAACAGACCATTAATTAAAAGGTTTGACTCATCAAAGTCAAGATACATTTTCCAATTACCAAATACATATTTCATATAAATGAAGTTAAAATTTAATATTTTGAGCTTCTATTTCCCCTATTACTGCCACTCTCATCCTATTCTTTTTGTACACCCTATTAGCCAAATCCTTTATTTGCTTGTTGCTAACCCTGTCTATTTCTACCAGCTTTTCTTCAGGAGTCTGTATCTTCTTAGCAAACAAAGCTTGTCTAGCATACCAGCTAGCCTGCACACTTGAATCTTCCAAGGACAAAACCAGACTTCCCCTTATATGGGTCTTGGCATCTTCCAGCTCTTGCTTTCCAACACCGCTCTTTTTCATCTTCTCTATCTCCTGCTCCACTACTTTTATCGCCTTATTAATATTCTTACTCTCCAACCCCGCCCTTACATATGCATACCCTGTATCTTTGTAGTTTTCAACCCCACTGCCAATCATATATGCCAATCCTCTTTTCTCTCTTATTTGGATAAACAAGCGAGAACTCATAGAGCCTCCAAGGATTGTATTTAGCACCCCTAAGGCAGTATTACTCTTGTTATTATATGAAAATCCTGGAAAACCCAGCATCAATTGAGCCTGATCTGTCACCTTTTTCTGTACCACAACTCTTTTTCCAGAACCAAACTCAGCTGATCTCATTTGCCCAAAACTTTTCCCACTATTTTTCTTTTTTCCAAAATAGTTGGATATATAGTCTTTAGTTTTGTCTGTCACATTTCCAGCAACAACCACTGTCATATTCTTTGGCTGATAGTACTTCTTAAAATAATCAAGTACATCACCTCTCTTGTATCCCATTACATGTTTTTCTGTACCACCAATATCCCAGCCCAAAGGACAGCCCTTATACATCAAACTCTCAAATATATTGCTAATGTTAATGACAGGATTATCATTATACATTCTTAGTTCTTCCACGATCACTGTTTTCTCCTTTTCCATTCCCTTGGATTCAAAAGTGGAGTTAAATACCATATCTGACAAGATGTCCAAGGCTGTCTCTTCATGCTTGCTATCTGCTTTTATATAGTAGCCTGTATATTCTTTGCTAGTAAAAGCATTATACTCTGCCCCTAACCTGTCTATCTCTCTAGTCAGTGCCAAGGTATTCTTTCTTTTCTTCGTACCTTTGAACATCAAATGTTCAATATAGTGGGAAGCACCATTTAGCTTGAATGATTCATACCTAGAACCAACTGGATACATTACTAAAACAGTCAAAGACTGCACATCTTTCAAAGGCACTAAATATATATTAGCTTTATTTTTCAGCTTGTAACTCTCGTATTCCATGGTATTACTCGCTTAAATCTTCATTAGTAGGGTCTTCTCCAGTGTATATGTACTCATCAGGTATTTTCAGTCCTCTTTCTTGGTTTTTTTCAATGAGCTTGAGGAGAAAACTAGCCAAGTTTGTAACCCTGCGCAAAACTTCTCCATCTAGTCCACTAACTCCACTAGGAGCAACTAATTGCCCTCTTTCATTAAAAAGCATCTTACCAGCCAAGCCAGTTCCAGAAACCAGCCTATTAATCTCCTTAATATTATCCTCTACCTGTTTTTGAAGCCTTTCTGTTTCTTTGGCTTCTTCGCCAGGATCTTTAGAAAGGCCAGCTTCTACTTTTTGTGCTTGAAACCTTTCAATGTCATCTCTACGAACCATATTATTTTAGTTTATCTTCTAAATAATCATCTAACTCTGTAATGTCCACTCTTTCCTGCTCCATTGTATCCCTGTCCCTTACTGTCACCTTCTTGTCTTCCAAGCTGTCAAAGTCAATAGTAATACAATATGGAGTACCAATTTCATCCTGCCTCCTATACCTCTTCCCTATACTTCCAGTTTCATCATATTGAGTCATCCATTTTTCCCTTAGACTACTCTGTATTTCATTGGAAAGCTTTTTCAAAGGCTCTTTCTTTGACAGAGGAAGAATAGCTGCCTTTATCGGAGCCAAATCCTTGTGCAGACGAAGAACAACCTCTTTCTCACGCTTACCACCCTCTCCACTCCTAGTTTCCACTTCTTCATATGCGTCGATAAGGAAAGCTAGAGTTGCTCTGTCAGCACCATCTGATGTTTCAACAATGTGAGGGATGAACTTCTTTTTGTTTTCCTGGTCAAAATACTCCAGTTTTTCGCCACTAAATTCAGAATGGCGAGTCAAATCCCAATCACCCCTGTCATGTATGCCTGCCAATTCCTTGAAGCCCATTCCTGGGTAGTCATACTCAATATCAATTGCAATCTTAGCATAGTGAGCTAATTCATCTTTCTCATGCTCCCTGAATCTCATCTTGGATTCTTTAATACCAAGATCCATATACCATTTCAACCTGGCCTCTTTCCACATCTTGAAATACTTTTTCTTGTCTTTTGGATCAACAAAGTACTGCTGTTCCATCTGTTCAAACTCCCTAGTGCGGAAAATAAAATGACCTGGGGTAATTTCATTACGAAAAGCCTTGCCAAGCTGTGCAATACCAAAAGGAAGCTTCAAGCGC
>CAYPPF010000015.1:0-24025 GCA_964412535.1 uncultured Gammaproteobacteria bacterium
ATTGTTATATTTTATATATAAATAATTATTCAAATTAAGTAATATGAATGAAAGTGGTGAACAAAATTCAATGGCTAATTTACAAGAGGTAAAAGCTAATCAGCCAACAGAAGGAGTTGAGTCCAGTGTCGGTGAGTATAAGGCACCAGAGAAAACCGAGCAAGAAGAGGAATTGGAAGGTGAGATGAAAAAGTTGTTGGGCGAGTTTAAGACAGCGGAGGCAGATTTGATAGGAAAAACAGGCATGATTAAGGGTGGGGAAAAAAGACAGGATATTCCTATCCAAGATGAGAATGGTAATCCTCAATTAGATGAGAATAATAAGGTGGTACGAGGTTTTCCAGAGGATGCTTATCGTGATTTATTAGCTAAAAGAAATGAACTTTGGAGTCAGATAACAGATTTAGAATCCAGACGTATAGATGAGCAAATGAAGTCTAAGGATGGGTATGTAACTGGAAGTGATAAGTTGTCTAGAGAGATTGAATCTTTGTCTGGTTATCCCGCTGATATTTTAAAAGCTGAAGATTGGGAAAAGGGAAAGGATCATTCAGATTATGAGGGTTATGGTGGGACAGACACTGCTGGTGGGCCAGTAAATACTAATGAGTATTATGCAGACCAAGGGTATGAGTTAAGAGAAAGTCGGGATGATGGACTTTATGTGAGGAAATCACCTACTAATTAATTCTCCAGCCAAGAAAATAGAACCAGTGACCAGTATTAGGTCATTGGTTTTTGTTTTTGTCCTAGTCCACTGCATAGCAGTTTGTGGATCGAGAAAGATTTCTATCTTTCTTTTGGGAAGTAATTTTTTAGATTTACTTCCCAAGGTTTTAGGATCAGCAGTTAGGCGGAGAGGGTTCTTTATATATCTAGTGCAAGCAATAGTCTTTAGGTTTAGTGTTGATAACTGTTTTACCATCTTGTCCACTTCTTTGTCCTCAGAAAATCCAACTATTAGGTTTATATTTTCTAGATTTATTTGGTTAATAGTGTTTACTGTGCTTTTTATTTTATCTGGATTGTGCGCGCTATCTAAAATAATTAGAGGATTTTTAGACACCACTTCCATGCGTAAAGGTAGCCGAGTTTTCTTTAGTCCATTCTTAATGTCTTTTTCTTTGATTTTTAGGTGCTCGGCTGCTTGTATAGCCAAGATAGCATTTTGTATCTGGTGCTCTCCAAGCACTGCGAGTGAGTAGTCTTTGTTCTTGTGTCTGAATGATATGCCGTTCAGAGAGTGTTTTTGTATCTCATACCCATCATCTGCATATTCTATCTTACAGTTCTTCTTTTTAGCCTCTTTTCCAATTACCTCCCTGATCTTTTTGTTTCTTTCCCCACTAAGGACATAACTATTGTGTTGTATAATTCCAGCTTTTTCATACGCAATCTCCTGTTTGTTCTTGCCAATGATTCCTTTGTGGTCTAGTCCGATATTTGTGATTATAGCAATGTCTTTGTGGGGGACTACATTACTAGAATCATATCTTCCTCCACAACCAGCTTCTAGGACAACCCATTTGGCTTTCTTTCTGGCAAAGTGCACAAATCCAATAGCCTCTACCACCTCAAAGAAGGAAAGATTGTCATATGGAGTTGTGCGAGTATATATATCAAGCTTTGGCTTGATATATTTAACCAATTCAATAAATTCCTTTTTACTCATGTATTGGTTATCTATTTTCCATCGTTCAGTAATGCTGGTTGGGTGCGGGGATTGAGTTGAGCCCACCTTCATTCCACTTTCTTTCAGTATTGAGTGAATAAAGGAGACTGTTGATCCTTTGCCGCTAGTGCCGGCTACATGGATGTAGTGGGGGATTTTCTTTTCAGGATTTCCTAGGATATCTAAAAAGAATTGCAAGCGTTGTATATACACGCCACAATGTCTGGGATCTGCCATGTATTCTTTGCGAGGAAGATTTTGCAAAGATACAAGGTAGTTGTATGCTTCGTTGAAGTTCATTGAGAAGATTATGCTTGTTTAGGAGAGGCATCAGGCACTTCTTCTGCTTTACCTGGCTTTCTAAGCCATTTTACTAATAGATATACAAAAGGAGTGTCTAGAGCTGCAAAAGTGATCTTTAACAGCCAGTATGTTAAGCAGAGATGGAGGATGAATGGGATAGTAAACTTGTCATTGATCCCGTAGAAGGCAATAAACATGAAGAGAAGAGTGTCAATTGCCTGGCTTACAAAAGTAGATGCGTTATTACGGAGCCAAAGGAATTTATTCTTTGTCTTTTCCTTCCACCATTCAAAAGCCCATATATCATATGTCTGGCTGACGATGAAGGCGATTAAGCTGGCAATGATCATTCTAAGGCTGCCAGTAAATACTTTTACATATTCTTCATTCAGGTGGTATCGTGAAGCAGCAGGCATCTTTATTGACACATAGGTTAGTATGAGTACAAAAACTTGGGCAATTAGAGCTGCCCATACTATTTGCTTTGCTTTGTTCTTGCCATACACTTCAGCAATAACATCAGTTACCATGAAAGTGAGTGGGTATGCGAAGATTCCTACTGACATGGCAATACCGAATATGGATGTCACTTTTGACCCCAAAGTATTGGCAGCCAGTAGTCCTGCTATGAAGATTGAAGAAAGTAGAGTTAGTTTAAAATGTTGAGTCATAACAAAAAATTACATAAATTAATTTCCAAGCCTATTGGCTTGGTTAGTAGTATTTTGTTAGGACTACAACATATTGATTTGTTTGATTGTATAAGCTTTAGTTTACTACCTAGGATTTAATTGTCAAGTTTATCAAATATTGAGTATCTCCAATATCTCTGTAGCCGAGGTAATTAAGTGTGCTCCATTTTTTATGAGATTGTTGGCCCCAACCGAGGTGGGGGAGGTAATATTTTGTGGTAGGACGAATAGTTCCCTTCCACTGTCTAGGGTGCACTGTGAAGTAATCAGAGTACCTGACTTTTGTCTTGCCTCTATCACTAGAGTGCCTAATGACATGCCAGCAATGATCCTGTTTCTTTGTGGGAAGCTCTTTCTGGTGGGTTTGGCTTCCGGAGTGTATTCAGAGACAAGTGCACCGCTGTTGTTAGCTATTCTTTTTGCTAGTGAATGGTTGGTTTTGGGGTAAATACAATTAATACCTGAACCGAGTACGGCAACCGTCTTTCCATTAACAGAGAGGGCGGCTTGATGCGCAATACTATCTATCCCGTTGGCCAGCCCGCTTACTATGGTTATTCCTTTTTTAGCCAAGTCTCTTGCTACTTTTTCAGCCACTTGTCTTCCGTATATGGAAGGCTTGCGCGGGCCCACTATTGCCAGACAAGGATTACAGTTACCTAGCTGTCCTTGTATGAATAATTTTTTTGGTGGGTCATATATCTGCTTGAGCAGAATAGGGTATTCTTTGTCAGAACACACGATGCTTTTGATGTTTTGTGAATAAAAAAACTTCTGTTTTAGAAGCTTATTCTTTTCTCCCTCCCTAGTCATATGATTGTTTTTATGAGACTATTTCAATAATTTTATTGGTTGCCTCGTTAATTATTTTTTTAACTTTGTTTTTTTCAAGCAGGTTGAATCTGTTCAATACAAACTTTGCTGTGTTATTCATTTTCCTTTCACTTTCACTAGCAACTCCTATTCGCATCCTGGTGAAATTGTTAGTATTTAAATGGTCAATAATGGATTGCACTCCATTGTGTCCTGCTGAACTACGTTCATTTTGAACTTTCATCTCTCCGAGTTTGATGTCTTTGTCATCATGTATAATTACTATATTTTCCACCCCTATCTTGTAGTAGTGGGCGATTAGTTGGACAGTCTGTCCAGAACCGTTCATAAATGTCATGGGTTTGGCTAGTATTATTTTTTCATCCTTGATTTTTATATCAGCCACCTTAGCATTGAATTTCTTGCTTAGTTCCCAGTTAGATATGCCGTCATTCTCTAGTTTTTTGTGTAGGGCATCAAGTACAGTAAAACCAATATTATGCCTGGTTTTGACATAATTTTTCCCTGGGTTCCCTAGTCCAACTACTAATTTCATATATGTTAATTATACTAGTTTGACAGTACAAATCAAATTACCTTCTCTGTTTGCTCAGTTTGATCACAATTGGAGTGGCAAAGAAGTTAAATTGTTCCCTCAATTTGTTCTCAATGTAGTTTAGGTACGAGCGGTGTAGGGAGGTGCGGAATTTGATTAAGGCTTCAAAAATAGGGGGGTTACTGTTTAGCTGCTTGAATGCTAGTATTTTAGGTTGCCTGGTACCTTTTCCTTTGGATGGTTTGTGTTTTTTTGTGATTTGCTCCATGAATTGATCTAATGTTCTGTCTGGTATTTCTGTATGTCTTGCTTCCCATGCCTTTATTATTAATGGGAATACATCGTGTACTTTGTATCCAGTTTTTCCACTTACCAACACCATTGGGGCAAAGTCTAGGTGGGGGAAGTAGCTATATACCATTTTCATTACGTCATTCCTGCTTTCTTCAGAATTATCTTCTGCTAGGTCCCATTTGTTCACTAGGATAAGGACGCTCTTTGATTTCCTTTCTAATAGTCCGCCTAATTGCATATCTTGAGAAGATATTGGGTCTGTACCATCAACTACGAATAGTACAATGTCTGAATCTTCAACCGATTGAATGCTTTTATGTATCCCTTCTTTTTCTAGTCTTCCCTTTACTTTTGCTTTTCTTCTGATTCCAGCAGTGTCTATGAAGTTGATTAGGTGCTTCTTTTTTCCACCAGGGGAGTATGATACCACAGTATCATGAGGCTCTCTTGTAGTGTGGGCCATTTCACTTACGATTACCTTGTCTTGCCCTATTATCTTATTAAATAAAGATGATTTTCCCACATTGGGTTTGCCAATAATGTTCACGTTGATTACCTCTTTTTTTTCTTTGGTTTTTTTAGGTCGGCGTTTTGATTTGTTAAGGGTTTTGTATAGCAGATCTAGAAAATCTCCTGCGTTACGCCCACTGGCTGCTGAAATAGGGAAAGGGTATCCTATTCCCAGTCTAGTCCATTCAGGTTCATCTAAATTATATTCAATTCTTTTATTATCCACCTTATTCGCCAGAAATATTACTGGTTTGGCAACAATTCTTCGTATACGCTTTGCAAGCTCTCTTTCTTGGGGTAGGATGCCTTCTTTTGCATCAGTTACTAGTACTACAACGTCAGCCTGCTTCATTGCCACCTCTGTTTGTTTAAGGATGTCATCTTCTAAGGGTACTTCGTCAGTGAAGGTGAGTCCGCCAGTGTCAACTAAGCGTACATACTTTCCTTTCCAAAGTATTAGTCCTTCGTTGCTAGTGCGAGTGGTTCCTGGTATGTCAGAAACAATGGCCTTACTTTGTTCAATTAGTTTATTGAACAAAGTTGATTTGCCAACATTAACCCTACCCACCAAAGCTACAACAGGAAGGTTTTCTAATTCTATTTTTACGTTTTCTGGCATATTATTCGTTTATATCAGCACCTAGTAGTACGAGAATGTCTACAGTACTGGATACTATATTAATTCCTTCAGGCACTTTTTGTTTTATTGGTACACGGAGTTCTCTTTGCAAAGCTTGTAGTACATCAAACACGTCTTTGCCAGTAAGCTGGTATATTCCACTTTGTTCCACAGGTTTTTCTTCAGTATTCCCCACATTGGTGATATAGAAGCCTTTGTCTTGCAGTCTTTTTCTCATACGTGAAGCCATTCCAGCAGTCCAAGTGCCATTTTGTATTTCAATTGTAGCGGGAGTTAGTTTTGGCTTTACTTGTTCAGGAGTATCATTTGGAACAGGCTGTTCATTTTCAAAAATATTACCTATCATCCTAGTTATTTCTTTGAAATCTCCTGTCTTTGGCCGCAGCATGAATCCTCCTTGTTCTGTGTAGTCGCTTTTGAGGTATCCATTTACTCCATCATCCAGTACAACAGTGATTATTTTTTTGTTAGTTAGCTCCCTTGATAGCCTGAACAACGACATGATGTCAGCAAATTCAAAATTAGTAGCCACATGCTGATCTAATGATTTCCTTATCTTGTTTATCTTCACTGGATTAGCAAGGGTGCTAAAAGAAAGTAGTTTTTCTTTTAGTGCGAACAGCACTTTTTGCTGACGCCTGGCTCTTGCAAAATCTGATCCCTCTCCATTAGAACCATGGCGGGAGCGCACGTATTTGAGTGCAATGTCCCCATTCATTACTTGCTGTCCAGCAGAGAATTCAATTGTCTGGAATTCATGGTCAGGTGCTGGGTACATATGATCCTCAAAAGAACGATCAACACTAACTTTGATCCCACCTACTTCATCAACAATTTCTGAAAAAGCTTGGAAGTCAACCCTGGTGTAGTAGTGGATATCTATATCAAACATGTCTTCTACCACTTTAGCTGCAAGGTCACCTCCACTTCCTCTTTTTTCTGCCTCTCCAAAAGCACTTGCATGATTTATTTTGTACCACCCATGTTTTGGTATTTTTACTCCCAGATCTCTTGGTATGGATATCATGGCTATTTGTCCAGTAGATGGCTTTACACTAGCAATGATTATCGTGTCAGTAAGGAAAGGTCCATCATGACCTAGTCCGCCCATTCCAAGTAACAGGAGGTTAATACGGTCTTCTGTGTATCCCTCAAGTTCGTATTCTTTTTGAAAGACAAAATGAGTCAGTTGTTTAACCAGCCCTTCGGGCCTTTTTGGCTTTAGGGTGGAGGGGTCATATGCTGCTGGGTCTTGAGGGGCATATTCTCCCATAATAGAGCGAGTAATGCAACCAGCTACCAATACTCCAAGGATTATTAGGATAATTAAAAAAACAGGTCGTCGTGGAGAACGATTACTTTCTTTTTTCTTCGATTGGTGAAGGAAGTTGATGTGTTGTTCTCGCATACCGCACTATTATACTGTATGTATGGGTAATTGGCAATATGTTGTATAAAATACAGAATTTTGCTAAAATACATGTATAGGAGGACAATTGGCTCAGCTGGTTAGAGCGCTGCGTTCACATCGCAGAGGTCGCTGGTTCGAATCCAGCATTGTTCACTGAATAATATAATCAATTTCATATGTCATTACCAATAAAAGAAGACACTCTAGTAGGGGACGTCCTGCATGAGTGGACTATACAAGAGTATCAACAACATGACAGGAGCAGGCTATGGCATTTGCTAGCCATTATACTGGCAGTCTTGCTTGTTGTGTATGGTATTTTTACAGGCAATTTCTTGTTTTCGTTGATTATAATCCTAGCAGGCATTATCCTGTTTTTGCAGTCTCAGCAATCACCAGGACAAATACCTTTCCAGGTTACTGAATTAGGAGTGGTAGTAGGTAGCCGTTTCTACCAATATACAGAATTGTCTGATTTCTATATCATATATAATCCGCCTGAAGTAAAGACATTGTTTATAGACACAAAGAGTATGCTTCATCCAATGTTGAGGATTCCTTTGTTGGATACTAATCCAATGGATGTAAGGCATGCTTTAAGGGACTTCTTGCCAGAAGATATTGAAAAAGAAGACGAGCCACTGAGTGACAGAGCAGCTAGAAATTGGCAGATTCACTAGAAACAAAACACATCCTATAACTTGACGGATGTGTTTTTTTAATATATAATGGTCTAGCATATGCTCTCGTCGTTCAACGGATAGGACACCAGATTGCGGATCTGGCAATGCAGGTTCGATTCCTGCCGAGAGCACTATACACACCATTATTAATGGTGTTTTTTGTATACGAAAAAGCCGACCCGGTTGGATCGACATGAATGTTCGTTTGATGAAAGACTATCCGTCTCCGTTGCTGAATTTTGCACGGAGTGCAGGCATCTGCTTCGCAAGATTGGTCTTACGTCTTGCCTCTGCCCGGGCATGTGCTGCGTTAGCAGCCTCTTCATCAAGCATCTTGACGACAATGCCGCAGCCTATGCATTGGAATTCAATCTCTTCACCATCAGTATGGAGAGCACGGAACAGGGATTTCCCCATCCGTTCTCTCGTCCGGCAGAGGCTGCATGTGAAGTAACGACCCTCTTCCTCGGTGAAGCTCCCTGCCGTTCCATACTGTTCTTCAGGTATTTCTGTCTCCAACAGCACCATTGCTGCAGGAAGGAACAGGGGGATGAGTCTTCCGTTCATTTCGGTGAGCTCGTCCCAGATTGGGGATCTCGTGAGTTCGGGCAGGCTCTTGTTGGCCAGTACGTCCAGTGGGTTTCTGGGAACAGCCAGAGCACCTTGCAAGGCCATCAGTCCAAGGACTTCGCCGAGATGTTCCTTGATAAAGGCAACAAATGCCTCCACCAACTGGGCGTTTCTCATGTTGCCCAAAAGGCTGATGAGTGGGGCCAATCGAACTTCCTCAGGGCTCCTGGGGATGACACTCATGTTTTCCAGCAGACTGACCTGCAAACAACCCTTCCCTGGGTCGTTTCGGTCGCTGTCCCAGTTGACGATGCATCGCCATTCTTCCCCATCAGCGGGGAGCGGTTTGTCAGTGGGCCAAGGATCGTCGTTCCTCGAGTCATACCCGAAGATAAAGACGATCTTTTTCCGGTGGGGGGTCTGACAGTCCAGTGACACCTCTCCTTTTATGGAGGGTTTGGGACCACGGCCTTCCTGTTCGAAACAGACATTGATGTATTGCTCTCCGGCTCTTTCTTTCATCTCTTTCTCCATTGTTTTAGTGAAATCAGCTGTTTTTACGCGTAAATCTAGCTAATTTCACTAAAACAAGGGGTTTTTAAAGGGCAATATAACTAAAGAGTATAGCAGATTTATATGGTTTTGTCAAGTTTGGGGTTTGTGATACAATATATCCAATATGGAATTAAACGCTAAAGTAAGCCAATTAAACAGGGTGGCCAAGACTTTGGAAAGGAAATTAGGTGGTTTAGGCATAGAAACAGTGCAAGATTTGCTCTGTTATTTTCCGTTCCGCTATGAAGACTATAGTAAGACTGTGGATATATCAAACGTGGTAGAAGGAGAGCGAGTGACAATTAAGGGGAAAATTGAGTTGATTGAGAATAAGAGAGGATATTGGAGAAAAAGAATGGTTACAGAAGCTATTGTGGCTGATGACTCTGGTCAGTTGAAAGTAGTGTGGTTTGGGCAGCCATATATTACCAAACTATTGAAAATGGGAGATGACATATATTTGTCAGGTAAGGTGATGACAAATAAGTTTGGCACTCAAATGGTTAGTCCTTCATATGAAAAGGCAAAGAAAATTACAGCCCACACAGCTAGGATAGTGCCAATGTACAAACTAACCAAGGGAATTAGTCAGAAGCAGATGAGATTTTTAATGACCCAGATTATTGATTTAGCAGACAAAGTTACTGATTGGCTTCCAGAGGGTGTTCTGGACAAGGCAGATCTAATTCCTTTTGGCAATGCATTGCGCGGGATTCACTTTCCAGAAAATGATGAAGATCTAGAGATATGCATGAAGAGATTAAAGTTTGATGAGCTTTTTGTTCTTCAGTTACGAGGGGAGATGGTAAGGCAGGCTGTTAAGCAATCAAAAGCTCCTCAAATTAAATTCAAGAAAAAAGAAACCAAGGAATTTGTTGATTCTTTGCCTTTTAAGCTCACCAACAAACAGAAAATAGTGGGATGGGAAATATTACAGGATATGGAAAAGGCACAGCCAATGAATAGGCTGGTAGAAGGGGATGTTGGTAGTGGAAAGACAGTGGTAGCTGCTTTGGCAATGTATAGTGCGGTTTTGAACAAGTATCAAACAGTTATCATGGCCCCAACAGAAGTTTTAGCTAGACAGCATTTTTTGTCATTACAAAAGTTGTTAGGTGAAAAAATTTCAATAGGCCTACTAACAAGAGTGGAAGCGAAAGTAAACAAAGGAAAGTTTTCCTCCTCTTCTCAGGCCGGAAAAAAGAGGGAGATGTTGGGGATGATAAAAGAAGGAGGTCTGCAAATAGTAATAGGAACTCATGCTTTGATTACCGGAAAGGTAGAGTTTGGCAATCTAGGATTGGTTGTAGTTGATGAACAGCATAGGTTTGGGGTAGAACAAAGAAAGATGCTAAGAGAAAAATCTGGTGATGAAAAAACTAGTCCTCATTTCCTAAGCATGACAGCCACTCCAATTCCTCGTTCTTTCGCACTCACTATGTATGGAGAGCTAGACCTGTCAATGATTGATGAGATGCCTTTAGGTAGAAAGCCAATAAAAACAAAATTAGTTGATCCCCTTAACAGAGGAAAGGCATATGATTTTATCAAAACTCAAGTAAAAAAAGGAAGGCAATGTTTTGTTGTCTGTCCATTAATTGAGGATGTTGATGAAGAGGGTGTGCAAGTTGTTTCTACAGAAAAAAAGACAGTGACCACAGAGTATGAAAAATTATCTAAAGAAATATTTCCTGAGTTGAAAATAGGGTATTTGCATGGAAGAATGAAGTCAGATGAAAAAGAAGACGTAATGCAGAAGTTTTCTCAAGGGAGGCTTGATGTAATGGTCTCTACTTCAGTAGTGGAGGTGGGTGTGGATGTTCCTAATGCCACTGTAATGATGATAGAGGGGGCAGAGAGGTTTGGCCTAGCTCAGTTGCACCAGTTTAGGGGAAGAGTGGGTAGAAGTGAACACCAGTCATATTGTATTCTGTTTACTGGGAATGAAACTGATAAATCTAGAGAAAGATTAGAGTTTTTTTCTAGTAATAATAGTGGATTCAAAGTGGCAGAGTATGATTTAGAAATGCGAGGACCTGGAGAGGTGTATGGATCAGCCCAGAGTGGAGTAATGAAGCTTCGTCTGGCAACTATGCAGGACAAGAAGTTAATTAAACTTTCTAGGGAATTAGCCAGAGGAATAGATTTTGCAAAGCATCCAAGTTTAAGGGAAAAGGTGAAGCAATGGGAAAAGACCGTGCATCTAGAATAAAAAAACCCCCGCTTAGTAGCGGGGTTTAAGTTTATCAGACTATCCCGTAAAGGTCACCGGACAGGTGCCTGCCCCAGGAACAGCTTCAAATATTTTTTCCACCCCCCAGTGTTCTATCATATTATTTCCAGCTTTTCGTACTGATTCGGCTTTGCCCTCTCCAAATGCTTGTCCAGCCATTGTTGCTTCTAGAGCATCTGCGTATTTTTCACCATATACATGTCCATTTTTTTGCCATCTATATTGAAAAATTTTTGTCCATGAATTTATCAATCCTTTTTCAATAGCCTCTCCTCCAGCACACCCACCGCCCTCGAGTGTGTTTGTTAGGCTTTTTCCTCCGCTGTTGTGTTTGAGATAGATTAGTGTGGACACATCTTCATTGGTCATGTTATCTACCTCTTCTTTACTACAAATTCTATAGATTGCATTTTTGGCAATCACAACATTCCTGGTCATTCCCATCATTTGAAGTCTAGCATCAAATATTCGTATATCATTTTTATCTTCCATTGGAGTGGTGTCCATACCTAGTTGAGCGCCGTATTTATTGAAGGTCTTGTAAATGGTGTCCTTTTTGAATTGGAATATTCCTCGGAAACAGGCGCAATTAACAGCATATGGTTTAAATCCTGACTCATGCATAAGCATTCCTTTAAACAGTCTCCAGTCAAAGTTTCCACATGCAGCAAAGTTTTTCAAGTCAGTATCATATGTATTAGTCGGCACTTTTTGATTATTAGAAGTGATGCCACAGTGCTCTAATTTTGTATATGTTTTGCCTTTGCATTGTTCATCCATTCCTCCTGCCATAAGGATATCCATCTCAGATCCATGCAGTTCTTTGAGTACTTTTAGACTCCGGAATTCTACTAGATTAGGGTTAATAGCATAAAGAATGAAGTATGAAAGTACCATAACAAAGAGCCCCATTAATACTTGTTGTATTCTAGTCTTTGCTTCACTTATTTTCTCGGAACTGCCTCCGGAGATCGCCCACTTAAGGCCATTATTTATTATCATGACTACTGCTATAACTCCTGCAGCGACTATAGAATATCTGTATATAGCAGCTAAGTATTCTCCCATGTATGGAAAGTAAAAGTAGGTGGCTTCTGCTCCTGTTGGATCAGTTTCTTTTTTCACTACGCTTTCAGAGAATTTGAGCCCTGGTATATTAATACGCGGGTTAGGTTTTTTTATAAACTGATCAAGTTCGTTTTCTGTTATGATAGAACTACCTTGTGCTAGAGATATCAATGGTACCACCAGGGCCGTACAGGCCATGATTGAAATGAACAGAACCAGAATTGTTTTTTGCATCTTCTTCATATTATAGTCCTAATACAGATTCCCACGATTCTAAATATTGTGGAGATTCAATTTGTTTGTTATCAACAAATACGGTCGGTACAGACTGGATGTTTAATAATACTCCCAGTTGTTCTGTTTTCATTATATGCAGTTTAGCTTCCATTGATTCTATGCAGGTGTTAAATTTCTTTTCATTCAAATCAATTTGTTCAATAATCATATCAAGGATCTCCTTGCTTAGATTATGGCTATTGGTAAAAGCCAGTTGAGTATATTCTTCAAATTTTTCTTGCTTGTTTGCACAGTGTGCGTATTCATGTGATAGGTTTGAAGGGTGGGGGAACTTAGTTACTGGAAGTCCTTTCCAAATTATCTTTATTTTTTTAGGATGCTTAGCAATTAATTTTTCTAAAGTAACGAACTGGCTTTTGCATCCTTCGCATCCAAAGTCTTCAAAAACAATTATAGTCTTTGGTGCTTTTATATATCCTAGTATTGGGTCTTCTGGATATATTGGTATTTGTAACTTACCTTTCTCTTTCTGCACTTCTTCATACTCTTCTATATCAGGATATAGGGGCTCATACTGTATTACACGGGTAAATAGGGCGATCCCTGCTATCAGGATTGCTGGG
This sequence comes from uncultured Gammaproteobacteria bacterium, assembly GCA_964412535.1. GTDB lineage: Bacteria > Patescibacteriota > Patescibacteriia > Magasanikbacterales > UBA922 > CAYPPF01. The sequence goes on from CAYPPF010000015.1 coordinate 12,861, forward strand.
ATGAAAATGATTAGAATGTATTTTGTTTTTATCATAGAGATATGCTGAAGAGTCCGCTTATTTGTTTGTCAGTGAAATACAGCGTATCTCCATCATCGCCTACGAACATGCTGTCAATCACATGAAATTCTGTCACAGGTACTTGGGTTTTAATGCCAGTTTCTAGGTCAATTTTGTATATCTGATCTTGTGTATGGTCAGATAGTCCGGGTGCAAATCCAGCTCCAATTTGCATTTCAACAGGGGTGGCGCAATAGATGAACCTTTCTCCATTAAAGGTGCACTTGTCTTGCCATGTATTTAGGTTAAGTAGTTTTCTTCCAGAGCCTATGCTATTTCCTTCTGCGTTTACAATCCATAGTTCTGGTTTGAAGTTACTACGAGAGCTGTATACATTATACAGCAACCTTTTTCCTTCAGGAGACCATTTACTTTCAAATCCACGTCCTTCAATGATAGTGGAGCGGAAGTTTTCTCCATGTAGACCTACAAATAGTACTTTTTGTCTGTCAGCTCCCAGAGGGTCGCCAGTAAGGGAGGTTGCCACTATTTGTTGGTTAGGTGACCAGTCAACATTTACTTTGTGTGCATACTCTCCCATTGGTTCAATTAATTGTACACCCTTGCCTTCTGGATCTGCTGTTACTAGCCAGCGGTTTTCTGGGGAAAGTCCCATGCTTTTGCTCGCTATCTTGTCTCCTAGTTTAGAAAAGGAAAAGTCTTCCCAATGTTTAGGTAGGGTTACTTGTTTTTGAGTGTTGAAATCATAGTAGATATTAGATCCATCAGGGTATTCAATTATAGATTCTTCGTTAGTGGGGGACCATGTTACATTTTGTACGTTATAGAAAACTTCATCACTCATTTCTTTTACTGATCCGTCATTTGATAGCCTGTAGAATTTTCCATCAGTCTGATTATAGAACTTAGCTGCTCCTTTCCTATCCAGCGTTGCTCCCATAATGGGGGCGTCTACTTTTCGTGTTATTGGGTATGAAGGTAGGGCTTTGTCTAGTAGTCCTTTCTTTGAAGGAATAGAAATTGCAGAAGGAAGTTCTCCAGGAGGAGTTACTACGGTGGTTATCCCTTCTCCTGCTCCAGCTGTTGGGAATTCTGTTTCATCAGGCACTTCTTCAACTGTTTTTCTTTTGAAAGTAAACTTTTCTTCCGCCCAAAATACTTTATACAATAAATAGCCTAGCAAAATGGCGACAACAAGAAAGACTATACCAAAAATTATTCTTTTTTTATCCATATATTTATATTATTTGTCTTTAATCAATTTTTTTTGTTTTTTAGCTATTACTTTCTTTAAACCAGAGATTTTCTTTTCGACATTTTTTAGTTGGGTACTTACTCCCAAAAAATCCATACCTGTCTGGTTTACATAATGTCTTAGACCCATTCGCAGTGCTATATAGTATGCTACTGGCCCAATAAATCCTCCACTGAATATGGCTGAACAGCAACAGGTTCCCATTTCTTGTAGATTTTCTTGATCAAGTAGTCCTTTTTTTCGTTTTTTTAACTTTTCTAAATCAGCTAGTAATTTGTCTACCTCAGCTTTCTTCTTCTTTTTCTTCATTGCACCTCCGGAAATGAGACCGGCTCTTAGTTGAGCTTGATACATGTTTTCTCGCTCTAATACTTCTGTTTTCTCTCTCAGTTGTCTGTCCTCTTCCTCTCTCTGCTTATCCTTTGTGTCTGGCTCAGGTTCTCCCTCCTTATTTCCACCTTCTTTCATTCTTTTCATTGATTCATCATCTACGTCGACTCCTGGATAATTTGCATCTTCCTCTTCCTTTGGTTTTTTCTCCGTTTTTTCTTCAGCTTCCCCCTCTTCCGGCTTCTCTTCTCCCTTTGGCTCTTCTCCCTCTTCTTCGGGTTCTTTTTTTTCTTCTTCCGCTTGTTGGTCAGCCTCTCCCTCTCCCTTTGGCTCTTCTTCCTCTTCTGGCTTCTCTTTTTTCCCACCTTCTTTCATTCTTTTCACTGATTCATCATCTACATCAACTCCTGGATAATTTACAGCCTCTTCTTCTTCCGCTTCTTCTAGCTTTTGCGCTACATCCATGTCTCCTATCTCTTCTCCACCTGCATCCTTCTCTCCTGTTACAGGAGCTGGTTCCTCTTCCTTGTTTTCACTACTTACACTCTCTGTTCCTTTTCCAAAGGAGTTTATGTTTTGTAAGTTGTCTTGCTCTGGCTCTAGTATACCAGATTTTGCTATATCTTGGGTATATTTATCTATTATTGTTTCTACTGCCTCGCTTCCTTTTTCTTTGCTTACGCCAATATCAACCAATTCTTTTTCAATTTGGGGACTAAGTTTACTTATCCATCTTTTTTTTAGATCTTTGGCAGGATCAGGCATGTGTTTTACTTAGTAGTGTAGCAGTTGATTGGATTAGTTTTGCACAATCTTTGTAGTATCTATTTGTTTCCTCTTTTTTACTTTTACCCGCTTCCAATTCTATGTGTAATTGCCTGGCTCGCAGAGTGATTAGTTGTTTCAGGATTGCTTCAGCAGATTCTTTTGAGCCGGCGTTAAGGGAATTGATAAGTTGCTGCTTGAAATGATCCATTTCTTCTGTTATGTGTTTGTCTTGCAAAATGTCAGGCATGTTGTTTTTATGCCTTGCTTTTGTTTGTTGCCTATTGAAGTCTTTGGCCCATTGTTGCTGTGTACTATTCATACTAGTTTGTATCCTGTTTTTTCCCTTACCAACGTATAGCTTGCTTTACGCTTAGATTTTTTTAGTACGTCTATCAAAAGTTCATGTACAGTATTTTGAATGGCTTTTTCCACATGCCTGGCTCCGAAATCTGGGTCAAAAGATTGTTTAGCTAGTCCTACTAGGGCGCTAGGTCTGAATTTTATTCCCATAGATTGTTTTGCAAGCAGGCCTTTAGCCATTCGTTGGAGTTTGATAGAAACAATTTTTGCAATATCTTGTTCTTTTAATTGGGAAAATATGCAAGTATCGTTTAAGCGGTTGAGCATGGCAGGGGAGAATTCTTCTTTTAGTTTGTTGATTACGTTGGTATCTCTTTCATTAGCTCGTTCTTTTGAAAGCGTGGGGTTTCCAAATCCAATATTTCCTGATTTAAAGAACTCAGATCCAAGATTAGTGGTGAGTATTATTAATGCATGATGAAAGTTGGTTTTTTTACCAGAGCTGTCAGTCAATTCCCCCTCGTCTAGTATCTGCAAAAGAAGTTTTGCAACATCTGTGTGAGCTTTATCAATTTCATCAAACAGGACTACACAATATGGTCTTTTACGGATTTCATCTAAGAACCTGTTCCTTTCTTTGTGCCCTATGTATCCAGCAGGGGACCCTAAAAGCTTTGATACGCTGTGCTGTTCTGCAAATTCACTCATGTCTATTTTTACCAATGCCCTCTTGTCGTGATATAGTGCGTGTGCGAGTACTTTGGATAGTTCAGTCTTGCCAACGCCGCTAGGACCAACAAACATGAAAGAGGCTAGAGGTTTTTTACCTCTTCCTAGTCCTATGTGAGCTTGGTGGAGCCTGTTTACCAGGGTGTTTATGACTTTATCCTGGCCTATTATATTTTTCTTTAACCTGACTGGAAGTTTTTCCAATTCTTCCCATTTGTTTGCCAACAGTACTTCAGAACGGATGTTCAACTTGCTTTCTAATACCTTAGCTATATTTTTTTTAGTTATTTTTTTTCTAGCTATTGGTACTTTGGCTTGGATTTGTTTTTCTAGATTGGTTAGCTTTCTTTTTATGCCAGTTATTTTCTTTTTCCAGCCAACAGCTTGGTTCAGCTGTTCATTTCTGATCGCTTGCTTTTTGTTCTCCTCATACTCTTCTAGGTCTTTTATCAATTCTTGTCTTTTGGTCTGTAATGGAGTTGATTTTTGTCTTGTTTTTACTGCAGCACATGCTTCATCAAGCAGGTCTATGGCTTTGTCTGGTAAAAAACTATCATGTATATATCTTTCACTTAACTCAACAGCTGCCTCTATAGCTTCGTTAGTAATGGTGGTATTATGAAATCCTTCGTAGTATTTTTTAATGCCAGAAAGTATTTTTTTAGTTTCTTCTCCACTTGGTTCATTAACAGATATTTCTTGGAATCTTCGTTCCAGGGCCGGATCAGAAGAAATATGTTTCTTGTATTCATCAATAGTGGTGGCTCCAATACAGCGCAATTCTCCTCTTGCTAAAGCAGGCTTGAGAATATTGGCTGCATCCATTGCTCCATGGCTAGAACCAGCCCCTATTATATTATGTAATTCGTCGATAAAAAGTATGCAGTTAGGGGATTTAATAACTTCGTCAATTACTTGTTTGAGCCTGGCTTCAAATTCACCCCTGTATATTGTGCCAGAAAGAAGAAGAGTTATGTCTAAGGCTAGTAGCCTTTTGTTCTTTAACACTTCTGGCACCTGTCCTAGGCTGATTTTTTTAGCTAGACCTTCAACAATGGCAGTTTTACCCACTCCTGGCTCTCCTACTAATACAGGATTGTTCTTTGTGCGACGCGAAAGGATGTTTACTAATCGTTCAATCTCCCTGTCCCTCCCTATCACAGGATCAATATTTTTCTGTACTCGTTTGCTAGTAAGGTTAGTGGTGAAAAAATCTAATGCATTTGCCTGACTAGTTTTTGCCTTAGACGACAGGGGAGTAGGCATACCGGCCTGTCCAGACATTCCCTGTACTTGGTCAATGGCATTTGTCACCTCCTCAATATCAGGAAATTTGCTAGTAGTTTGAAGAATTTCTTCCAACTGGCTCATTATCATTTCCATGCTTAACTTGCTTTTCTTGAACACGGACTGGATTTGCTTGTCACCCGCATTCACAATGCCAAACAACAAATGTTCAGTACCCACATGACTATGTGAACGTTCGTGTGCAGTAAGCATAGCTTTTTCTAAAGCCTGTCTGGCTTTGTTATTCAATCCTGGAATGGCGGCAGTGGCTGTATGTGCAGGTACTTTTTTTAATTCAGGCTGTTTGTCTAGAAGATTGTACGCAGCACTAATATCAACTCCAAGTTTTTTTACTATCTCTGCTCCCACAGACCCTCCTTCTTCAGCTGTCATTAGAAGTAGGTGTAAAGGAGACACTTCTCCGTGCCTTAAAGAAGTTGCCAAGGCCATAGAGCGGGCAACTACGTTTCTCAAGTGAGTAGAGAATCTTTCTAATAATTGATCTGGGTTCATAGGCAAGTACGAAAATATAGACTGTGGAAATCGCCAAGTTTTTACCTTTTTATTGCTTATTTTTCCCCTATATTATATACTGTTTCTATATTAAATGCAAAGTAAAATATATATGGAAATTTTTCGTAATTATGATATAAGGGGAGTATATGGCGAGGATATCAACTCTGAAATCGCTAAAAAAATAGCCAAAGCTTTTGTTGGCTTTAGCAATTCTAAGAAAGTGGTAGTGGGATATGATTGTAGATTATCTTCTGTTGAGTTGAAAGAGGCTGTAAAATCAGGACTTTTATCCATGGGAGTTGAGGTAATGGACATTGGACTAGTATCAACAGATGCCTTCTATTTTTCAGTTGGGCATTATAATTTTGATGGTGGCATTATGGTTACTGCCTCCCACATGCCTAAAGAGTATAATGGGCTCAAATTCTTGCGCAAGAATGAAGAGGGTATGCTTGCTCCAGTGGGAATGGGGTATGGGATGGAAGAACTGAAGGGAATATACGAGAAAGAAGGCTGGGATGAAGCAGAAAATCCAGGAGAGGTTGTTGAAAAGGACGTTTCGTCGGATTTTGTGAGTTTTGTACAAGGCTTTGTTGATCTTGGTTCGATTAAGCCACTAAAGGTGGTAATGGATGCTGGTAATGGTATGGGAGGCCCGGTGGCTGAAAAACTTTTTGCAAACATGAATTTGGATATTATTCCTATGTTTTTTGAACCAGATGGTAACTTTCCTAATCATGCTGCTAATCCAATCCTGCCTGAAAACAGGGTGGATATAATAGCGAAGGTGAAAGAAGAGAAAGCTGACTTGGGTATTACTTGGGATGCAGACTGTGATAGGGTCTATTTTATTGATGAAAATGGAGATTTTGTCGATGGAGATTTCATTACAGCTTTGTTAGCTGTTAGTTTTTTGGAAAAGAATCCTGGGGCAGGTATTGTGTATGATCTAAGGGCCAGTCTGGTAGTAAAGGATTGGGTGGAAAAACTTGGTGGAAAAGCACACATGGAAAGAGTGGGACACACGTACATGAAAAAGAGAATGCAGGAAACTAAAGCAGTGTTTGGTGGCGAAGTCAGCGGGCACTATTATTTTGCCGAGAGTTCTTTTATGGACAATGGTTTTATTCCACCTTTAATGGTTTTAGAAATGATTTCCAAAAAGAATAAAAGTTTAAGCCAGCTTATCAAAGACCTTGGAGACTATCATGTATCTGGTGAGATTAACTATACAGTTTCTAGTGTGGAAGATGTTTTGAAAAGAATTGAAGAGAAATATCCTGATGCTGAGATCAATAGGATGGATGGATTGAGTTTTGAATTTGGAGATTGGCGTTTTAATGTGCGACCTTCAGCGAATGATCCTGTATTGCGTTTAAATGTAGAGGCTAGAACAAAAGAGATAGTAGATGAGAAGGTAAAAGAGACTGAGTCTATTATTAACAGCCAGTAAAATGCATTCAGTACCGAAATCTTTGCGAACTTGGTTTTTAGTGCATTTTGTGGTGGACATGATTTTTGCTATCCCACTTATGTTGGCTCCTGTTTTCACTCTTAGCTTGTTTGGTTTTAACAATATTGAAGTTGTCACTGTCAGGTTAGTTTCCGCAGCTTTGTTTGGAATAGGGGGGACTTCTTTGTTAATGCACAAAAAGGGGATAGAAAGTTTTGAAACGATGCTTGATTTAAAGATAGTATGGGCTGTAATGGCAATGGTAGGATTGATATGGACATGGCTTGATAGCAGAATATGTGGGATTTGGATTTTAGTGGCAGCATTTGCTGTATTTTTAGTAGTGTGGTTGTATTACAAAGCTTTATTGGAAAGTAAATAGTATATTAAACAAAAACACCGGCTAAGGCCGGTGTTTTGTTATACAGTCTTTAGTTTATCAAACACAAGTTCTTTTCTGGGTAGCTCTTTCTTTCTATCTTCCCTTCAAATACCTCTAACACCATCTCGCAAGTTACTGATATTATTATTTTTTTCACATGACCTGCTTTTGCTATCATGTCAGGACCTGAGATAGTTGCATGTGCGTGGATTATTATATTATTTTCTAATATGGAAACATCACCCAGAAGGCTGGTAATTTCATGTGGTTCATTAAATGGGTGGCCAATATATTCTTTTTTGTCTTTGTCATAAAATGACAAGATACAGTCGTCTGTGGCACCAATGGCAGAAAAAAATGCAGTCTTAATGCCATTTGTTTCACAGAATTCTTTTATCTTTCTCATTACCTCATCTCCTTTGTCAAAACGAAGGAAATATTTGTTGGTTTTTTGATTGTGGAGGATTGTTTTCATGTATGTTTAGTTTATTGACAATATCATACTAGTGTAGTATTATATAGACATAGGTTGGCGTAAATATAATGGAGGGTTGAGATGAAAAGATACCATGCAGTATACACCAGTTTTCTCGGCACAGGGAATCCTAATGCCATTCAGTTCATGCCCGTGGATTGGCACGTAGAGGTGGAAGATGAACTGGTCGAATGGGGGCAGCAGGTGAAAATTAAGATCTGCTTTCCCACTGGTCCACATGAGGGTAAACCAGTAAGTAAAGTGGTAATGGCTACTTTGTATGGAGGTATGAATTTCATCAATAGCCATATGACTGTGGCCTTCATGGTGAAAAGCACTGTCTGTTCCTGCTCTGAGGATCCAGGTTTGGTCATCATGACGGATTCTCCTGTAGAGGATGGTCAGTTTTCCAAAAAGTAGTGCTGCTGAATCATTCGTCCACGCGCTAATCATATATGCCGGTTGGATTTCCCGCCGGCATTATTTTATTAGAAAATATGATGTAGCCACATACTGTGAGGGAATATGAAGATGTGTACTATGAGCCAGATAACAGAGAGTATTCTGGCAGGTATTACTAGCTTGGGATATTTTTTAGCTATTAAGTATCCAAAAACAAGCATTAGGGGATCAGATATTATTCTATTAGGCCAGAATTCTACCCCTTGGAACCAGTTTGCTACCACTTCACCTGCAACTCCAGTCTCTAAGTAGTGTTCAATTGTTTCCCAGATGTATGCTAGGAAGAGTACTCCTACTAAATCAAAATGTCTGCTTGTGATATGGTGTTTTTCCAAGCCAAACTTTTTTTTGAAAACTTTGTGATTATTTTTTTTCACTGCATGTCCAACAGATAGTCCGCTTAACAGATGTTCTATTGTCCAAACATCAAATATGGCGTGGGTTTTTAGCCCCCAGATTATTTCTAGCATAGTTACACAAGATTCCTTAATTTTATTATCCTCTCTCGTATAGGAGGATGAGTAGAGAATAGTTTTGAAAATGATTTACTCTTCATTGGATTAGAGATGAATAGGTGGGCTGTTGCCGGACTGGCACCTAGTAATGAAGCTTTGGAATGATGTATCTTTTCCAATGCGCTCGCAAGTCCTTCTGGATATCTTGTTATTAACGATCCAGAAGCATCTGCAAGGAATTCTCTTTTTCTAGAAACTGCTAGTTTTATCAATTCAGCTATAATAGGGGAGAGGATTAGCAATACTAGCCCCACCACCATTATTATTCCCCCCAATCTTCCTCCACCAGAACCAGAACTTTTTTTACCCCCAAACATTCTAGCTCGGAAAAACCAATGTGAGAGCAGGGAAATAGTGCCCACTAGCACAACAACGATTGTCATCAGTCTAATGTCATAGTTTTTTATATGTGACAATTCATGAGCAATTACTCCTTCTAGTTCTTCGTTTTCTAGTTTTTCAATTAACCCGGTGGTAATGGCAATGGAAGCATGCTTTGGATCTCTTCCTGTGGCAAAGGCATTAAGGGCATTAGATTCAATTATATGTACCTTGGGAGTGGGTATACCTGCAGTAATGCAGAGATTTTCCACCATTCTGTATACATATGGGTTGTCTTTTTTTTGTATCAACTTTGCATTAGTGGATGATAGTGCTACTTTGTCTCCTTTGTAGTAGCTAAGCAGGGTCATTAATATTGAAAGGATAATTGACCCCACAAGGTAGCCATTGCCGTAGTTAAGGTAAATTCCAACAAACCAGCCAATAGAGATGATAATGGCTAGGAATAGTACTATTAGAAGAATAGTCTTCCTCTTGTTAGAGTCTATCTGGTTGTACATTTATGTTATAGTTTTACTTCCACATTCTCTCTTTCTTTTTCATCTTCAATCTCAAAGAACTCAAATTTGGTGAATTCAAGTAGTCCGGCTACTAGATTAGATGGGAAAGTCTCTATTTTGGTATTGAAGTCGCGTACTTGTCCGTTATAGAAACGTCTAGCTGCTTGTATCTTGTTTTCAGTGTCGCTTAGTTCATCCATTAGTTGTGCAACATTTTGGTTTGCCTTTAAATCAGGATATGCTTCCACAGCTATTTGCAGTTTTCCAAGCATTGCCCCTAACTGGCCTTCAGCTTTTGCTAATTCTCCTGTTTGACCTGCTTCTTGAGCAGAAACAGCTTGAGACCGAGCCTTTGTAATATTTTCTAAAAGGCTTTTTTCATGGTGCATATATCCCTTGACGCTGTTTATCAGATTGGGGATAAGGTCATGTCTTCGTTTGAGTTGTACATCAATGTCACTCCATGCTTCCTTGGTGCGATTACGCAAACGGATTAGTATATTGTATACTCCGACTACCCAGAGTAATACTACCGCAAGGACGATCAGCACAATGTATAGTGTGTTCATATTTTGGTAATTAAAAATAAAGGGTTGAATAAATAAAGTATGAGATAATTGCACTACTATTATTTTACTTTAACTTCACTAAAGCGTCAATTATGGTCACTGTTACAATATTCATTTTGATTCTAGGTTTGTTAGTAGTAGCTCATGAGTTTGGTCACTTTTTTACTGCACGCAAAGCAGGAATGAGGGTGTACGAGTTTGGCTTTGGTTTTCCACCAAGAGCTTTTGGGGTATACAAAGATCCTGCAACCGGAAAATGGGTTTGGGTGTGGGGAAGAGGAAAGAGTGATTTGAAAAAAACAGTATCTGGAGAGGAGAATAAAGAGGACAACGAGACACCTAGTACGATATATTCCCTAAATTGGCTTCCTTTAGGAGGATTTGTGCGAATAAAAGGAGAGAATGGAGAAAATTCTAATGAGAAAGATAGTTTTGGTTTTCACAAGGCTTGGAAGAGGGTGGTAGTTTTAGCAGCAGGAGTGACAATGAATGTTATTTTAGCTGGTGTGTTGCTAAGCTTTGGTTTTATCATCGGTTTGCCAACAGATCTTTCTTTAGGTATTGATGACAAGGCTATTGTCGTGCAAGAACCAAGAGTAATGGTGCAATATGTTGACAAGGGTTCTCCAGCTAGCGAAGCAGATATAAAGTACGGAGATCATATTCTTTCTATTGATGGACAAGTAGTAGAAACATCAGAAGGGATGTCCAGCTATGTGGAAGAACATGATGGACAAGAACTTACCTTATTAATACAAAGAAATGAGGAGGAATTAATCAAGGTAGTTACTCCAGCTATAATAGATGACAAGGAAGACCATGCCAGACTTGGAGTAATGCTGGCTGATGCAGCAGTCATTAGATATCCGTGGCACGTTGCTGCATACAAGGGTTTTATAGCTGCAGGAATTGGATGTATTAATATTTTTCTTGCTTTTTATCTCATAATAAAGAATCTTATCATGGGCCAGGGGTTACTGTTTGAAGTATCTGGTCCTGTTGGCATTGCTGTATTAGTGGGTGATAGTGTAAGGATGGGCTTAAGTTATCTGATTAACACCACTGCAATGCTTTCCATTACTTTGGCAGTAATTAATATTCTTCCAATTCCTGCATTAGATGGAGGGAGGATTCTCTTTATCATCATAGAGAAGATTATTCGTAGGCCAATACCAATGAAATATGAGCAGGCAGCTCATACTCTTGGGTTTGTTTTGTTAATGGGCTTGATTGTGGTGGTCACTTGGAGAGATGTGTGGGG
>CAYPPF010000016.1:0-23606 GCA_964412535.1 uncultured Gammaproteobacteria bacterium
GGGGTAGTCTTGATTGGAATTCTCTTATCCTATTCCCAATACTATCATTATTAGTGATCAATCCCCCACCTCTGACGCATGAAATAGTTTTATCAGTTCCAAAGCTGAACATTCCGATGTCTCCAAATGTACCAGTAAGTTTCTCTTTGTATTTTGCTCCCAAAGAATGAGCACAATCTTCTATTATTTTTATATTATGTTCTTTGGCTATTTTTACTAACTTGTCTAAATTAGCAGGCTTACCAAAAGTGTGTTGAATAATTAGTACTTTAGATTTGTCTGTTATCTTTCTTATCAAATCATCTGGACTCATGTTAAAGTCATTGTCTACATCAACATATATTGGTTTTGCACCAGTCCAGTTAATGGCATTACTTACTACTACACAAGTATATGCCTGTACTAGTATTTCATCCTCTTCTTTTACCTCAAGCGCTTTGAGGGCATAGTGAAGAGCTGTTCTACCGCTGTCAAAACAAAAGCCATGTTTAGTATTAAAATAATCTTGAAGCCATTTTTCTACCTTTACTACATTTTTTCCTTTTCTAATACACCCCCACTTCCAAGGCAAGCACAAAAAAGAACAGGCTGTATAAGTATCCTGTCGAGTTATATTTGGTGCAAAGCCAGTAAATATAGGCTTTTTCAATAACTTCATGTTTTTGATTTTAATTCTTGCATTACTAGCTCAGGTATTCTGTTTTCTAATAGAATTACAGCATCACTTGTTTTCAAACTCTTTACATACTCTAATAGTTCTTCGTGTTTGTATCTTCTCAAGATATCTAGATGATACTTTTCAACCTTTCCTTTTGTCAAAGCATCTTTATTGTCAGGACTTATCACAATCAACTCATCAGCCATGAAAGAAATTTCAGTTCCAATTTGTTCATGTATCTCTTCACTTTTTTCTCCTAGTTCCAGCATTCCTCTAGTTATTACCACCCTTTTTCTCTCTGATGGGAATTTGTTTAGAAAGTCTAATGCTGCTTTGAATCCGTCCGGATTAGAGTTATAGCTGTCGTCAATTACATCGCATTTACCATACTTGAATATTTTTATAGTTTGAGGCAGTGTTTTTATGTTGCTGCTTACCTCTTCCTTGTTCATGCCAAGATGTATGCTTACCATGATCGCAGGAATCATATTCATCGCATTATAGTCCCCTCTCAAAGGAGTTTCTTCGTCATATTCCTCTCCTCTAAAGGTAAATTCACACCTAGTGCCGTTAAGGTTTGATTTTATAGATTTTACTAAACAAGCTGGCTTGTATTCTGGTTGCATGCCAAAGGTCCACACTCTCGCCTTTATAGACGGTAGGAGTCCTCTACAATATTCATTATCAGAATTAGTTATTGCTAGCCCGTCTTGTGGCAAGGAGTTTAGTAGTTCATACTTAGCCTCCTGTGTTTTCTTTATATCCCCAAACAATGAAAGGTGTTGTTCGTTAATAGCAGTTAGTACTCCGATTTTAGGGGAAACAATGTCGCAGATTAATTTAATCTCTCCTGTTGTGTATGCTCCCATTTCTACAACAAATATGTCTTTGTTAGTGAAGTCTGTTTTGAGGATATACTTAGCCACTCCAATCTCTGTGTTAATATTGCCTGGAGTACTTACCACACTGAACTTAGATGAGAGCATGTGGGTTATGAATTTCTTTACTGTGGTTTTACCATAGCTTCCAGTCACTCCAATTACTGTTATTTTAGGGTGTTGTTTGATTTTGTCAGTAGCCTGCTTTATTATCATCCTTTTCAACATCTTAGTAGGTTGGTTTATAATCAAAACCACTAAGCTCAGAATGAAGAATCGTACTATTAGCAACACGAGGAATAGAGTCCAATCTCTGGTAATGATAAAAAGAATGCCCTCTAAGAACATTGAAGACAATATTATCAAGACAGCCTTCTTTGTCCAGTCTGGGCGAGTTAGGTTTCTTCTAAAAAGTTTATATACATTATATGCCAGATCCACTGCAAATAAGAGAATCAGAATATATTTTATAGCCAAAGTATCATTGATTGGCCAGAAAAAGATAATGATAGCTAACATTGATCTCCACAATAGCCTATATTTCACCCAATATGCCTTCCCCTGTTGAGTACTTACAAAATCTTTAAATCTATCCCATCTATATTCTTTTAGCTGCCAAATGTAGCAGAAATCAGCATAGTCTACTACTGCACTTATTATCCAGAGAATTGCTATTAAGTAGTTTATGGGGGTAAACATATCTTAGAACCTATTAATCAGCTCTAGGAGCTTCTCAGGCTGTTGTAGGTGTAGTCCATGACGGCCGTTTGGTATTATCTCAAGTTTGACATTAGGAATCAAGTCAGCGATTTTCCTTCCGTTTTTAAGGGGAACATACTTATCTTTGTCTCCCCATACAACTAGAGTGGGAACGTTAATCTCGCTTAAAAGATCACCAAAGTCCTGTCTGATTATTTTTTTGAATATATCCCTTTTTATCCCAGATGTTTCAGCATAGTCTGGAGAATCAGCCGCCCTATACAATGCTTTCTTTGCCATGAGGTCAAACTTTTCTAACAAAGGTAATTTGAATATTAGTTTCCCTAACTTAGCTATTGATCCAAACACCATTCTGCGCAATGTTTTGCGAGGACGGAATACAGCCGCTCCAGATAGTACCAGCTTTGATACTAGTTTTGGATTTTTAGCTACCAAGTATGCAGCTAACTGTCCTCCAAAAGAATGGCCAAGTAAAGTTATGTTATTCATTCCCTCTATTCTTTCTTTTACAAAATCAGAATATTCTTCCACTCCCCATACTTTTTCTGGACATGGTTCGTCACCAAAACAAGGTAGGTTTAAACAAACTACCTCGTATTTTTCTTTAGCTAGGTTGACAAAATCACACCAAGTTTCAGTTGTCCCTCCCCACCCAGGGAGGATCACTAAAGTTTCTTTCATCAGAGAGATTATTTAATTACTTTTTTACCCACCATTTTTCTCAAAACTTTTGGCACTACCACACTACCGTCTTTTTGCTGGAATTGCTCTAAAATAGCTGGCATAATTCTACTGGTAGCAAGGCCAGAAGCATTGAGAGTGTGTACAAATTCATTTTTACCACTTTCTTTGTATTTTATATTTCCTCGTCTTGCTTGGAAATCAAGAGCATTAGACGTACTACTTACTTCTTTATACATTTTCATGCTAGGTATCCATACTTCAATATCATTGGTCTTAGCCATTGCAGCTGAACAATCGCCAGCAGCTAATTGAGAAGTCTGGCAGTGTAGCCCTAGTCCTTCCACTAGTTTTTCAGCAAAGCCTAGTAATTCATCAAAAGCTTCCCAAGAATCTTCTGGTTTGGTAAATTGAAACATTTCAACTTTGTTAAACTGATGTCCTCTAACCATTCCTCTTTCTTCTTTGCGATAGCTGCCAGCCTCTCTTCTAAAGCAAGTAGAGAAAGCAAAGTATTTCAATGGCAAAGAGTCTGGTTCCAGGATTTCATCGCGATGATAGTTTCCAAGCATCATTTCTGAAGTAGCATTGAGGCAAGTCTTGTCTTGGGTCCAAAAAAGGTCATCTCTGAATTTTGGAAGATGCCCTGAGGTATGTGCTGATTCTTCACTTAACAAATATGGAGGAAGAAGGAATATATATCCATTCTTTTTATGAAATTCAATAAAGTAATTTAATAATGCCCATTCTAGCAAAGCCCCATCTCCTTTGTATACCCAGAAGCCAGTTCCAGACATCTTTACCCCACGTTCATAGTCAACAATTCCAAGATCAGTTGCTAGTTCAACATGATCTTTGGGTTCAAAGTTAAATTTTGGTTGTTTCCCAAAGGTCTTAATAACCTTGTTTTTCTCTTTTCCTCCAGCAACTACCTCATCTGCTACTATATTGGGAAGTCCTGCTAGTTTTCCTTTTAATTCATCTTCAAGAGTTCTCAGCTGATCATCCAGTTTTTTAATTTCCTCTCCTACTTTTTTCATCTTCTCAATTACATCTGGATTAGGTTTGCTTTTTGAACCTTTGTTCCTTTCAGCCTTAAGTTCATCTGCTTGTTGGATTAATTCTTTTCGTTTGTCATCCAATAACAACAGACCGTCTAAATCAAGATTTTTTTCATCCATTCTTTTGAGGAGGCTTTTCTTAATATCCTCTTTTTGTTCACGAATTTTATTAATATCCAGCATATATTTATAGTTTATATTTTTCAATAGATTTTTTTATGTCAGGAATTATTTCCTCTATCATTTCATCTGTCTTGTCCAAGAATTTAAATTTATCATATTCATCTGCCCCAATCCATTTTGCTTCCAGCACCTCTGCGTCACTTAGGCTTTCTTCTCCACCCACAATCTTGCAAACAAAAGGAATAAGATATACTTGGTATTTCCAAGTAGGATATACTTGTTCTTTTATATATACATGATTTAGTCTTTCAATCACCTCTACATCATATCCAGTTTCTTCTTTTATCTCTCTGACAACATTCTCTTCCATTGTCACCCCGAATTCCATTATTCCTCCAGGCATCTCCCATTTTTCATGGAAATCTGGACGTTGTGGATCATTGCGTTTAGTAATAAGCATCTTCCCATCTCTAATCACCACTCCAAAAGGCACGACAATGTGCCTAGCTCCATATTGGTTTTGTATAAAGTACTTCATCTTTGTCAGTGCTTTACCTCTATGACTACATGAGTTTTTCTCCCCTGTTGTCATCTCTGCGTATGTTTTACCTTTTTCAGTGACATGGAATATTGGGTCGTATCCGAATCCATTTTCAGCATCAACTTCATTTTCTAGTATGTTTCCTTTGGTTACTCCGTGTGTTATGTGGAGATCTTGAGTTTCAGGATTATATACAGCTAGAGCTGCCTTGAATTCGGCCTTTCTTTCTTTTTTATCTCTCAATTTTTCTAGTGTTTTTTCGTTTCTTTCCTTAACAGTCTTCCCTATTCTGGCACTGGATACCCCAGGCCATCCATCTAGTGCTGAGATGAAAAGTCCACCATCATCAGCTAAAGAAATTAATCCTGTTTTTTCTGCGTAGTATTTTGCCTTTAGTATTGCGTTGCCTTCAATAGTGGGCTGGTCTTCTTCTGGTTCTGGAACATCTTGATCTAAATCTTTCAAAGATACTATCTCAAAAGGAAGATCAGATAAAAAATGTTTTATTTCTCTAAATTTCCCTTCATTAGTGGTGGCAATCAAAAACTTACTCATATCATTTTAGAAAGGTATTGCTTTATCTTACTACTCTTGAATTTATCTGTCCTATATTTTGGCAATTTAACTATTTTTGTTCCCAGACTATCAACTACTTCTTTCAAGTGGTCAACATATATCTTTTGGTCATATCCTAGTGCAACAACATCTGGTTTTATTCTTTTCACAACCTTGTATACATCTGTCTTGTCACCTAATACCACCCTGTCAACTAATCTTATGTGTTTAAGGAAATTTGTTCTTTCTTTTTCATTGTGTAAAGGATTATATCCTTTGTTTTTCTCAACATTTACATCTCTAGCCACTACCACAACCAAATTATTTCCATACTTCCTTCCTTCTTTGAACATTTGGATGTGTCCGGCATGAACAATGTCAAAAGTGCCGAATACCATTACAGTTTTCATATACAATTTATTCTTCTGGATTTTCAGGCTTCATCAATGGAAACACAACACACTCTCTTACAGGTTTGTCTTCAAAGAAAGCAAACAGTCTTTCAGAAAATCCAAATCCACAAGTAGGGGGCATTCCATGCTCTAAAGCTTCTACAAAGTCTTTGTCATGCATTTGAGCGTCAGTATCCCCTGCTTCCCTTAACTTAGCTTGCTCTAGGAATCTTTTCTCTTGATCAACAGGATCATTTAGCTCAGAATATCCGTTACCTACCTCAGAGCCTGCAAAAATTACTTGGAAACGTTGTGTTAGTTCAGGGTTGTCTAAACTTCTTTTAGCCAAAGGCGAAACCATTACTGGAGTATTGATCAAGAAAGCAGGTCCTTTTATTCCCTTACGGCAATATTTCCACAATGAGTCAGCCAGTCTTCCTTGGGTTTCATATTTTTGGTATTCCACCCCAAGTTCGTCTAGTTTACTCTTCATTTCTTTTTCACTGGCAGAAAGCACATCAGTTCCTGTCTGTTTTTTTATCTCCTTCACATAGTCAATTTTTTTCCACTCCTTGCTCAGGTCAACATTCTTGAATTCATTAATATCAAACTTTGTCTTACCAAATGCTTCCTTGGCAATATGTTTGTACATTTCTTCCACTAATTCCATTCCTTTTTCATGGTCAGCATATGCCCAATAGAATTCCATTTGAGTATAGTCTTGCAAATGTTCTCTACTCATCCCTTCATTCCTAAACTGTCTCCCTATTTCAAAGGTTTTTTCAAATCCACCAACCATTAATCGTTTCTGCCATAGTTCTCCCATGGATATTCTCAAAAATACATTTATGTCCAGAGCATTGTGAGTGGTGACAAAAGGAGTGGCGTCAGCACCGCCAGCAGTTGTTTCCAAAACAGGAGTCTCCACTTCAAAGAATCCTTTCTCTAAAAGGAATTCTCTTGTGGCCTGCCAAAATTTACTCTTGCGCCTAAAGATTTCCATTAACTCTGGATTAGTTATCATTTCCAAGTATCTTTTACGCAAGCGAAGCTCTTCATCTTGTAGGCCATGGAATTTGTCAGGCAGAGGAAGGATAGCCTTGCTTAACAGGCTCCATTTCTTAGTCATAACAGAGACCTCACCTTTTTTAGTGACAAACCTCTCCCCTTCTATGCCAACAATATCTCCAGCATCTATTTTTTTCACAAATAGCTTGTATTCTTCCTTACCTAGTTCGTCTTGTTGCAAGACAACTTGCATCTTTCCTGATTCATCTTGCAGGTGGCAGAATGTAAGCTTACCCATTTCTCTCTTGGTCATTATTCTTCCAGCTGTTTTTATCTTATCCCCTTCTTTGGCTTCAAAGGCCTCTGCTAGAGAGTTCTCTTTTTCAAATTTAGCTGGGTATGGATTAACACCAGCTTCTTCAAGCTCAGCTAATTTTCTCAAGCGTATTTTACGCTCGTCGTTTATATCTACATCTTGTTGTTTTTTACTCATATGTATCTAGTGAAATTATGCTAATTATGGGGATATTGTATCAAAATATACTAGAAAATACAAATACCCGCCATTGAGGCGGATATTTTATGTATTTTACTATTATTCTACATTAACTATCTTGAATTCTTGTGTTCCTGCAGGTAGTTCCGCCTCTACTCTATCCCCCTTCTTCTTTCCTAGAAAAGCGCTCCCTAATGGTGATTCGTTAGATATTTTTCCTGAAAGAGGGTCTGCCTCTTGTGCTCCTACAATTGTATATTCTTTTCTATCTCCCCCACTCTTGACTGTTACAGTAGATCCGATACCTACTTCTCCATCATTGTTTTTAGTGGTGATCAATTGAGCATTGCTTATTATATTCTGTATTTCTTTTACCCTGCTTTGGGCCCATGCCATGTCCTCTCTAGCACTATGATATTCTGCATTTTCTGAAAGGTCTCCCATCTGTTTGGCATCATCAATTCGCTTTGCTATTTGGGGGTTTTTTTCTTCTTTTAGTTGTTTTAGTTCTTCGTTCAATTCATCTAGCTTTTCCTGGCTCATAAACTGGATATTTGTGTCATCGGTCATATGTGGTTGGTGATAAAAAAAGTGCCCGCTAATGCGGATATCTCTAGTATAGTCTAGTATGAAACATGGGGTCAAATTAGTTATCCCCAATACTAGGGAAACTAAGCTTAATAGAGCAAATTTGGCTAAAATAAGGGGAAAAGCCCCAAAAAGGACTTGACAAAACCCTTTTTTTGTGGTATAATATATCGTTAGTTTAGGTGGTAAATACCATACTAAACTGGCAAGTTCCTTTAAATATCCTCTCCTTATCAGGTTATATTACACTATGCTATATAGCAGGTATGTATGCCTCTTGTATAGTATAGTGTAGTTAACTGAGCCTTTGACCGGGCATGAAGGAGAAGGATCATGAAGAAGTCACAAAGCCCGCTGGAAAGTCTACGGACAACTACAGCGGGCTTCAGCATTTTTATTGGATAGTTTCACAAAAACTATCTTTTGTTATACCCCCACCATTTCAAGAATTCATATGCGATTGGGGCTGCCATTTCTGCTCCACCATCACCCTCTTCCACCATGATAGTTACCACAATTTCTGGATTTTTGAATGGTGCAAACGCGGTAAACCAAGCATGGTTTGGTTTGGTATTACTCCACTGAGCTGTACCAGTCTTTCCTGCAGAAGAAAAAGGGAGTAGGGATAGTCTTCTACAGGAACCATAGTCTACACAGTCTTTCATTCCCAAGCGTACCGTTGCTATATGATTTTGTGAGATAAAATCTGTTCTAATTACTTTTGGATCTATTTCTTTTTTTTCATCCACTGTCGGATTTATATACGCCTTTACTAAATGAGGTTCATATAGTGTGCCATGGTTAGCTAGTACTGAAGTTACCTCAGCTATTTGCAAAGGAGTTACTAGCAAGTCCCCTTGTCCAATTGAGAGGTTGTATGTATCTCCCACATACCATCGTTCTCCTTTTGCTTGTTTTTTCCAATCTTTTGATGGTAGGAAGCCAGACTGTTCTCCTGGAAGGTCAATTCCTAGTTTTTTTGCTAATCCAAATTGTTTCAAGTATTCAGTTATCTTTGCAACTCCCAGTCCTGTAAAGTCCCCATAACCCCCTCCAATGTAGTAGTAGAAGGTATTTACTGACAAGGCAAGAGATTTTCGTACGTTAGTAATACCGTGTCCACCTGCTAGCCAGTCAGGAAAAAACCAGGAAGAAACAGCTAGCCCTCCTGTGCTTAAGAAGGATGAGCGTTGGTTGATAATACCCTCTTGAAGTGCAGAGGCTGCTATTGCGGGCTTTATCGTAGACCCAGAAGGATATGTCCCCCCAATACTCCTGTTGAACAGAGGATTGTTTTTATCATCAAGGTATTTTTGATAGATATCTGGACTAATCCCTCCGGAAAAATCATTGTTGTCAAAGCTTGGTAAACTTATCAATGCTAACACCTCTCCATTGTTTGGATTCATTACTATACCAGAAGCCTTGTGTTTTCCTGCTGATTTTAGGTTTGCTTTTAGGATATTCTCCAAAGCATTTTGCATTTCTATATCAACACTCAATTCAAGATGAATCCCTGGCAACGGTGCTTCTTCAGCTAGTATAGATTGTTCTTTGCCTAGTGCATTAACTTCAATTCTCTTTTTCCCATATTTTCCCCTTAGTTCTGTTTCATAGTTTTTTTCTAATCCTGTTTTTCCAATAAGGTCAGAAGGAAGGTATCCATCAGGATATAGTTCATCTAATTCTTCCTGATTTAGTTTTCCAATGTATCCTAGGACATGTGACAAAGAAAAAGGAGTTGAAGTAACTATTTTTTTCGGATTTGTATTTAAGTAGTTGAGATAAAGGCGCTTGCTCCCTCGTTGGATTTGGATGCCAGGCAGGTCTGAGGCTTGTATAAGGACTGAGAGGGCTGTGTCATAGTCAAGGTTTTCTTGGATTACAACAGATTCATGCGTGTATGATCCATATTGAGTAAGGGCCTCGCGGATTATATCTTCTTCTTGTTTAGTTAGTTCTGCCAGTCTTTGAATTATCTGTTCTCTCTTTTCCGGATTCCTTGGAAGATCCTGTGGTACTACAGTGAGAAAGAAGTTGGGAATGTTTTTTACTAATTGTTCCCCATTTCTATCATACACCAGCCCTCTTTCAGCAGGTATTGGGATTATTCTCTGGCTATTACTTTCTGCTGCTTGTCTGTAGTTTTCTCCTTGGATAATTTGGAGATAGAAAACTCTTAGCCCAACTAAAGAAAAGACTAGTATCAGGCATCCGAGAAACCATTTGTATTTTTTTTCTATAAAACTAGTACCTAGATGGTCAGTACTTTGTGGGGTTGCAATTTGTTTACCTGTCTTTTCTTCAAAGATAACAGACTCTTCTACCCAGGATTTAGTATACTTCCCCTCTAACTTCTCATATGACAAGAGTGTTGAATCAATCCCAAATGGCGGTTTTTCTTTCTTTTTATTCATATTCTGAAAAGATAGGAGTCTAGATTCGTAGATCTAAACTTAGCAGAGAAAATTGACAAGAATAGGTGTATAATTGCCAACATAGGTAGAG
Source organism: uncultured Gammaproteobacteria bacterium (assembly GCA_964412535.1). Taxonomy (GTDB): domain Bacteria; phylum Patescibacteriota; class Patescibacteriia; order Magasanikbacterales; family UBA922; genus CAYPPF01. Next base: position 10,210 of record CAYPPF010000016.1, read on the forward strand.
TAAGTAGTAGTTCCCAGCCAAAGGTAATCATTGTTAGTTTCCATGGAATAAATTCTACAAAATTAAAAATCTTTAGCACTAATAATAGTATAGAATATATTAGCCGGTATGTTATCATGGTGAAAAAAAGAAGTCCTGTTGCAGCATACCACGAACGGTTGGTAAAAAGATTTTTGTAAAGCCAAAAGCTTAGCAGCATGCTGATCGTACTAGAAAACAAGACCACCCCAAATGGTGTGGTAGTGTACAGTTCTATTAGAAAGTGGACAAAAAAAGCCAGCCAAATGACTGATCCTGTATCTTTCCAAAGCAAAAACAATATTAATACAATAAAGATTATATTAATTTTTGACCAAGGATGTGGCAGTATATATGAAGATCCTATATGCAAGGCAGCCAAAAAGAGTATGGCTCCAAAAATCGCTAATACACGAAATACTGTTCGCATACTAAGGCCGGGTTAGTAATATTGATACTAGAGTTATCTTATCAAGATTAGTACTAGGGGCAATAACAGCTTTTTGAAAAGGCTGATAAGCCTCTTTTTCTATAGCCTCTATTTTTCCTATTAACAATCCTTTGGGTAATTCCTGTTCTAGTCCAGAAGTTACTATCATATCTCCTATTTGTATAGTTTCATTTTGTGGAATAAAGTTCATGTGTACGCTGATTCCATACCCACCCTCTATTAGCCCTATACTTTTGTCTTGATTCATTATGGTGCTGGCTATCCTGCTCTGGTTGTCATTAATCAACCTTACAACAGATAGCTTGTCTTCAACTTTTACTATCTTTCCTATCAAAATTCCATTAGCCACAATAACAGGCTGCCCTACTTCAATATTGTCATTAACTCCTCTGTTAAGGATGAGGGTATTTTCAATCGGGTCTAAGTTTTTGCCAATTACTTCGGCCCCAATTGAAGTGTATTTTTTTTCTTGTATAAAATTCAATTGTTCTTTTAGTTCTATATTTTCCTGACTAACTAATTTCATCTGTACTTGGTTAACCTCATTATCAATCAGTTTATCTTTTAACTCTTCATATGCTGTCCATAGTTCATCTACTGACTCAAACTGTTCTTTTTCATTGGCCTCCACACTTATAGAATACATGAGCTTTGACCCTGGGGTTATTAGGTTGGTAAAAAAGTTTTCAACAGAGCTAAGCCATCCAATATAGTGGGTGGTAATAACAAGAACAATAACAATGCTTATACTCAAGAAAGTTTTCGTTTTTTTGTTCATATTATGGAAATAAATACTAATAGCCTGGTTTGCTATTAGTAAATTTCATGTTAATGCCCTCTATTTACTGTCCCGGGCAGAGGGTAGGACTATTTCTTTTAACAACTCTTCTTCTTCTAATAACAGACCTGTTCCTCTCACTACTGCAGTGAGTGGGTCATCAGAAATCCTTACAGGAATTTCAGTTGCTTTTGCAATTATTTCATCCATTCCTTTTAGTAGAGCTCCTCCACCTGTTAACAACAACCCTCTTTCATGGATATCTGCTGTTAATTCAGGAGGAGTAGTTTCCAATGTCATCTTTATGTGATCAATGATGCTGTTTATTGATCTTTGTAAGGCTTCACGAATATGTCCATCATTAATCATGACTTCTCTTGGAAGGCCAGTGACAACATCTCTTCCCCTTACAGGAAATTCTGTCTTTTCTTTGCCAGGCATTGCAGATCCAATCTTTATCTTAATTAATTCAGCATAACTCTCACCAACGTACAAGTTGAATATTTCTTTAGCATATTGCATTATATTTCTGTTCATTTCATCACCAGCAACATCTGTTGATTTCCAAGTCACCACCCCACTCAAAGAAATTACTGCAACTTCAGTGTTCCCTCCCCCTATATCAACAATCATGTTTCCAACAGGATCTTGAATAGGCATACGAGCTCCAACAGCTGCTGCCATTGGCTCTTGCACCACTGCAACTTCTTTGGCCCCGGCTGATATTGTGGCATCTTCAACTGCCTTTACTTCCACCTCAGTTACTTCCAAAGGTGCGCAGATGATAACCTTTGGTCTGGAGATCAAGCTGAAACTATCTTCATGCACCTTGTCAATGAAGTATTTAAGCATCTTTTCCGTCACTTCATAATCAGATATTACGCCATTGGTAAGGGGTCTTGTAACCACAATGTGGGGAGGAGTTTTTCCAAGCATGCTTTTAGCTTCATGCCCCACCGCCAAGATTTGTTCAGTTCTAGTATTTACTGCTACCACTGAAGGTTCATCAACTACAATACCCTTTTCTTTTATATACACAAGAGTATTGGCTGTCCCAAGGTCAATTCCCAGGTCTTTGCTGAATTTAGAGTAAAAACGATTAAACATGACTATATCTTACTTAGTTCCATCATCTTTGTTTCTCCACTCTTTCTTTCTTGCATCTCCACACTTCCCTTCTCCAGTGTCTTGGGACTGATAATGTACCTTACAGGGATACCAATGAGGTCACTATCAGTAAACTTTTCTCCTGCACTAGATCCTTCACGATCATCATACAAAACTTCTTTACCCTGTGCAACTAGTTTTTCATATACTTCATCAGCTTTTTTCATATCTTCCTCTTTCTTGCAAAGAGAGATCAGATGAATATCCATTGGAGATACCTCTTCTGGCCAAATAATTCCCCTGTCATCATGATGTACTTCTACTATAGATCCCATTATCCTTGAAGGCCCTATTCCATAGCAGCCCATTACAACATCCTGTTCCTTGCCGTCCTCATCAACGTATTTGAAATTAAACGGATTAGAATATTTTACTTTTAGTTTGAAAATGTTTCCCACTTCAATTGCTTTTTTTACTTCTCGTTCTTTGCCACAGTGAGGGCATTCCAGCTTTCCATCCTCCACAAGCTCTTTGTTTTGATGTCTTCCACAGTCCTTAGAAGTACAAAAGTAGATGTCATCCTCTCCATATTCAGTAACAACTTGGAATTCGTGGGAGAACTTAGAAAAGCTTCCCCCTGTTGCTTCCACAATTTTTGCATCTAACCCACATTGGTTGAATATATTTAAGTATGTCTGCTTTGATTTTTCATAGTAGTCAGACAAATCTTCTTCGTTCCTATGAAAGCTATATAAGTCTTTCATACTAAATTCCCGCCCTCTTAGTAATCCAGACTTAGCCCTAGCTTCGTTTCTAAACTTATCTTGAATTTGATAGACTGCTAGTGGTAAATCTTTGTATGATTTAACAAACTTTTGCACTAAGGGAGTGACAACTTCTTCATGACTAGCTCCCAGTGCATATTCTTTGCCTCCAGCTCCGTCTAATTTAAATAGCACATCTAGATCATCCCAGCGACCAGTCTTTTTCCAATTTTCTTTTGGTGCCAAGGCTGGCATTAGTACTTCCTGTCCGCCAAAGGCATTCATTTCTTTTCTAATAATGTTTTGGATTTTGTTCAATACTCTCAAGCCTAGAGGCAGGTATGAGTATACTCCAGCCATTAGCTTGTCAACAAAACCGGCTCGGATTAGGAGCTGGGCATTTAGGCTAACTTCATCTTTTGGAGAATCTTTTGAAGTCTTAGTGAAAAGTTGGGATTGTCTCATATTTATTGATTAAGTAGACTATCAGTTGTTTGTTGTTTTTTAGTGGTAAAAACTAGAGCTAATAGAAGTAAAAGTCCAACTGCAAATATGCCCAGGTTCCACCAGTGTAAATATCCTTGAGCTTGTAGGAATAGTAGTAAAACTACCAATAGGGCGATAAAGATAGCATCTCTAAAGCTTTTCTGCACATAACGAAACATTGGTAGATTTTGTCTGGAAAGGATCTTTCGTACTACAAAGGTAAGGAGAGATAGGGTTCCTAATATCGCCAGGAATAAGCTTAGATAGAAAAAGAAAAATCCAAGTCCGTCTCCTTGGAAAGGGTCCACATTAGATATAACAAACCACCAAGCTATCCAGCAGAATATAGTGGCTAACAGCATGATGGTTAGATATTGTCTAAGAGTCATAATTTCAATACAAAAGTAGCCTAGTAGGCTACTCGTATTTTACCTGATTATCCATTTTTCTGCAAGATCTTTTCTCTATAGTAAATAACGTATTCTATCCACTTCTTTTTTGCCTAATTTATCATTAATTTTTTGGATTATATCCTCTTGAAGCAAACGCACCTCTTGAGCCACTACAGAATTGTTGCAACTGATAGTAAGGGTTCTGTTTTTCAAGAAAAGAGGTCTTGCCTTCTTAGCCTCCTCTCCTAGGGTGTCTTTTAAGGCTTTTTGGGCATGCTCAATTATTTGGCTAGTTTCAACTTGCTTTTGTAATGGAGTTTGAGAATTCATTTTGTCTTTTAGGGTATCCCCTAAAGGAGTGAATGGCATATGTTTACAGTTTGTATAAATATATTTTACCATCTTTTTCAGCAGGTTGCCAATTGGGAAATTTAAATCCGTATGATATAACACAAGATCCAGGTTTCATTTCTGAAACTATCTTTTTGTGCAAACGATCCATTTTATGATTAATGAAATATATTGTAAGGACATCTACTTGAGATAGATTAGTCTGCCAGAGGTCTTCTCTTCTTATTTCTATATTATCTTTTCTTATAGTCCTTAATTTACTCAAGTGGTAAAGTACTGGGTTGATTTCCACCCCAACACACTTAGCACCTGTCTTGGCTCCGATGATAAGAATCCTGCCGTCACCAGATCCAAGGTCCATTAACACCTTTCCTGGTTTTAAGTCAACCATCTTAATCATTTTTTCTACATTCTTTTTGCCAGTTGGCACAAAAGGTGCCCCTTTTACCATGGCATATACAGAGTATGAAAAATGAATAATAGTTAGGATGTACACTAACAGTAGTATTGTGTATACAAATAGTTCCATATTATAGTCTTCTATATTCGCAAATATCCTTAAAATCACAATATTTGCAAACATGCTGCCCAGGAGTGGCACCAAATTTACACTGTTCAATGCCTTTGGTTACATCTATTATCTTTTCTTCTAATTTTTCTAAATCTTTTTCTTTCCCTATGAATGAAGCTTCTATTCCCCCTTCAAAGTAATGGAACGTCAGTTTACTTGTCTCTCCTTCATTCCTGTATTCTGGAAGAGTTTGTGCGGCGATTTGATATATCAATAGCTGATTTTTGTCATCACCCACTATCTTTTCTTTTGATTTTCCAGTTTTGTAGTCAATAATTTCCAGTGTACCATCCTCTAGTCTATCTATTCTGTCTATCCTTCCATTTATGAAATACTCCCCTATCTTTATCTTGAACCATCCTTCTAGTGATATCGGGACAGTCCAATCACTTTGTGATTTGTAGTACTCTCTTAGCAGGTCTTTCCCTTTTTGATAGTATTTTTCTCTTTGTTTCTTATCCTTGTACCAGCTATCAATCCAGCTAGATTCATACATTTCTAGTAATTCTTCAAATTTAGGTACTTGGGTTCCCCCTTTTTTCACGTCAGATTTTTCAGGAGATCCAAACAAGTTTGTTTGTTTAGCGCTGTTTAATTCAATTACTTTTTCATAGAATTTATGCATTGTACTGTGCATGCTCTGTCCAAAGCTTAGATGAGGACTACCTTTGGTGGGAATTTGTAACACATGCATTAGCTTGTACTGGTATGGACATCTTTGGTATGAGTTTATCTTTGAATATGAAAGTGTTTTAGGGGTTTGGAAGACAATCTTCCCCTTCTCCTCTATCTCTACAGTCTTTTTCATCATTTCTACTTCTTTTTCCTCCGCATCTTCAAAGCCCAGCTCTGCTAGAAATCTGCTTATCTTTCTTTTTCTCTTTCCCCCATAGCTGCTTGCACTAGTGAGAAATAGTTTTTCTTTAGCTCTGGTAAGAGCTACATAGAAAAGGCGTCTTTCTTCTTGTTCATGAAAGTCTCCCTCTGGAAGCTGTTCTTTTACCAGCTCGTCTGGTATTTGTATGGCCTCTCTCCTTCGTGTAGAAGGGAATCTACCCTCTATCAAGTTCACCACAAATACATACTTGAATTCTAGTCCTTTGGCTCTGTGGATTGTAATTATATTTATTGAATCAGGAGTGTCTGTTGGCTGATACAAAGAACCTTCATCACCAGAGTCTGTTATATTTTTGTAGTGTTCAACAAAATCACTCACTTTTGCACCGTGTACTATTTGTTCATATTTTCTAATATGATCAAACCATTGTTTCAGTTGGTATATCTGCCTTATTGCTTCCCTGTTACCAGCCTCTTCTTCTTTGACAAGATATTTGTAGTATCCACTGCTTTCCAAGAATTCTATTAACACAGCTGTTGGTTTTTCATATCTAGATTCCTGCATTCCCTTGTTTATCAACCTCAATAACAGATTACAAACATCAATCCCCTCTTTGGAAAGTTTGAATTCCCCAGCTCTTTCTAAAGCTCCATAGTATGGGATTGATTTCTTTTTGGCTAGATATGTTAGTTTTTGCAGATCATCTTCTTTGAAATTCAGAAAAGGCATTTGCAATAGTCTGAAAATAGCGTTGGATTCATGGTATGAATCAATCAGTTTGAAAAAATTTATACAGTCAAGCACAATTGGCTGTCTGTACAACCCAGAAGAGGCTAGGAATTCATATGGGATTCCACTAGATTCTAGTGCAGAGGCAAAAGGCTCTGCATGGCTGTTTGCTCTTATGAGAATAGCAAAATCATCCCACTTTATTTCGTCAGTTTTTAGTTCAATGATTTTTTTAATTATCCCGCTTGCTTCTTCCTCTAGATTTGAGTGGTGGAGGTGTAGTATCTCACTGTTTACTCCAGCTTTTGACTCTAGTTTTTTGTTAATTTTTAGTTTTGTTTCTAACCTATCAGGATTGTTATTTTGAATAGAATTGTATGCTGTGTCTAGTATTTTTTGTCCAGATCGGTAGTTCTCTGTCAAAACTATTTCTTTTGCTTTGGGATAGTCTTTTTTAAAGCGAAGTATGTTGGAAACAGAGGCTCCGCGGAAGGCAAAAATACTCTGATCATCATCTCCCACTACTGTTAGTTGCCCTTTGTCTCCTGTTAACAATTCTGTTAGCTTGTACTGTGCCCAATTAACATCTTGGAATTCATCCACTAGAATGTACTTAAATCTTTTTCTTAATTTTTCTAGTATTAAAGGCCTTTCTTCTAGAAGTTTTGTTGTATAGAAAATTAGGTCACCAAAATCAAGAGCGTTGTTGTCTAACAACAACTGGTTGTATGTATGATATGCACTGGATATTTCAGTTAACCTGCTTCTCTCTTCTGTGTTTACATCACCAGATTCTAATTTTATATTTTCAGCATACTCTAAATAGTCAGCTGGAGATATTAGTTCATCCTTGCATTTGGAGAAATGCTTAGTTAGCTCATGAATATGCTTAGTTGGGTTTCCTAGTGGACGGTAGTAGTCAAGATTGAACTTGTCTAAATTCTCCCTAACTAGTAGCCAGGAGTCAGTACTATCTAGTAATCTAAATTGATTAGAAAGTCCAATATCTAGTCCATAGTGTTCTAGGATTCTTTGACAGAAAGCATGGAAAGTAGATATTTGCATGTCAGCATATCCAATATTCAGTAAGCTGTCCACCCTTTCTTCCATTTCATTAGCTGCTTTGTCAGTAAAAGTAACAGCTAATATTTCTTCTGGTTTAGCAAGTTTGTTTTTAATTAAATATGCAATCTTTTGACTTACTACAGTGGTCTTTCCAGTACCAGCACCTGCCACAATCAAAAGAGGCCCTTCTGTATATTCAATGGCTTGTTTTTGTTTTTTGTTTAGTTGCTGACTCATATTATTCTATTACTGATATTACAGCAAAACAGGATGAAAAACAAGGGAAAAGAAAAACAGTGCTAAGCACTGTTTTTCAATCTATGTTGTAGTTTAGTCTACATATCCACCAACTTGGCGTTTCCATAGTTCTCCATATATTCCATTCTTCTTTTTCACTAATTCTTCATGGCTTCCCTGCTCCACAATCCCACCTTCATCAATCACTACTATTCTGTCCATCTTCATTATTGTAGAGAGCCTATGAGCAATCACAATCACAGTCTTGTTTCTCATTAAGGAATCTAAGGCATCTTGTATAAGATGTTCTGATACAGAGTCAAGACTTGAGGTTGCTTCATCCAGCACTAATATCGGAGCATTACGTAGTATTGCTCTGGCAATAGCCACCCTTTGTCTTTCTCCACCAGACAATTTTACTCCTCTTTCTCCAACATATGTCTGGTATTCCTCAGACAGTTGTTTAATGAACTCATCACAATGTGCAAGTTTTGCAGCTTTGTATGCTTCCTCATCACTAGCATCAGATTTTCCGTACTTAATGTTTTCCAGTAAGGTTCTGTGGAATAGTATTGGATCTTGTGGTACCAGACTAGTGTTAGTCCAAAGGCTTTCCTGTGTTACATTTGAAATTTCTTGCCCGTCGATGAGGATCTTTCCTTGCCTGATATCATGTAAGCGGAGTAATAGTTTGGTGACAGTAGTTTTACCAGCCCCTGAAGGACCAACTAATGCCACTCTCTCCCCTGGCTTGATGGTTAGGTTTAGGTTAGATACTACGTTCCTATTCTTCTTGTAGTTGAAGCTGATATTTTTGAATTCAATCTTTCCTTTCGTTACAATCAGCTCTTTGGCATTCTTTTTGTCAATGATTTCATGCTTAGTATCAAGGATCTCTGTCATATCACTAGCGTCAGCTAGATTTTGGTATATGTTTCGTATTACACGACCAAAGTCCCAGATTTTCATGAATACTATCATTACATAGCTTTGCAAGAGGACAAAGTCTCCAACAGTGAAGAGATCCTGCTTCCATAGCTTGATTCCTAGATAGAACAATCCTATTTCCAGTCCGATCATAAGGAAAGCCTGTATAGCTTCAAACACATTTTCTAAGTTCCAAGAAAATTCCCTTAACTTTCTTACTTTTTCATTTATCTTAGCAAATCTTTTTACTTCCCTTCTATATCCATTAAATAGCTTTACATTTACATGGTTTGTAATAGCATCAGCAAGTATGCCAGAGGCTTTTGTCTCAGCATCATTCCTTTGAATGTCATACTTTAGCTTGTACTTAGTAAGTGATGCGTTGACAATGAGGAAAATAACTAGCCACACCATTACCACCATTCCCACCTGCGGTTGCTTTATCGTTAACACCACGATAATTATCACAACATTGGAAGCCATGTTAAGTAAACTCCAGAAGAATCTATCGCAAATTCCTTCAAAAGAATATATAAATCTATTTACCTGCTTTACCAGGGATCCAACAAAGCTGTTGTTAAAGAATGAGAAAGAATGCTTCTGTAGATATCTAAAGCATGTGTCAGCTAAATCAGCCATTACTCTTGGCTGTAGATATACTGCAGCAAAGGTGGAGATTCTCCAAGAAAGCCATTGTAGTCCTTCCATTACTGCAATCATAATCAGGGTGGAAATTAATCCACTGGCAACAACACTCTTGGGCTGTCCACTGGTAAGGATATCAAAGAATTTTTTGAAATATAGAGGTACTACTGTGTTCATTACTGCCCCACCAATAACTGAAAAGAGTACAACAAAAGTAGCCAGCTTGTATTTTCCTAAATGCTGGGAATATATTTTCAAAGTTAATTTTGTATTATTTTTCATATATACACGAAATCCCGCTAAATAGCGGTTTTTTTGCCTTGTTGTAATATAAAAGACGCAGAAAATTAATAAATGTTACACAAAACAGGGTTGTATAGACCCTGTTTTGCTAAAGAGCGGGTGAGAACATCGGCTGTCTCTTAACAACAGCCTCCTCCACGATTGCATTTTTCTTTCATACAGTGGGAGTTAAAAGTAATATATATAGTATACTAATCTAGTATGATATGTGTCAAGTGTGGATAAGTTTGACTAATTTTGTTTTTTCAATAATAATATATGCAACCAATAAAAGGAGGGCTACATGAGATTTAAGAAAGAAGACCCCGAAGTCAAGTTGGATGCAGAGATGATAAAGAGGCTCCTTGTATGCCTCCCACTGAGGCTTACCTGTCTTCTAGCTGCAGCAACCCTTGGGGGGCCCACAAAAAGGGTTCAACGCTTCTTGTCTGATAAGGCTGGCTACATGTTTGTTCCTTCAGCTCATTAACCCCACAAATACAACAAAACCACCTCTAATCCCCTGCTTTGGCTTCATTAGTGGAGTCAAGACAGAGAGAGGTGGTTTTGTTTTTGCTTGTATTAGTTGCAGCCGCAACCGGAACATTCTTTGCTGTCTCCGCTGCAATCACAGCATCCTTTACAGCAAGTGCCACCTTCACAGCATTTGGTTTCCTCAGTTAGCTCTACATCGCATTTTGAGCAATTCATAGTAGGTGTGAGTTAAGAGTAGTATAGAAATATCATAATACAAAATAGGAAATAAAACAACCCCTGTTAAGGGGCTGTTGAATATTCAATGTATTACATCGCCTCACGTGGTGGATCTAACTCTTTTGCCTTGTCTCCCAATACAGATCTTTCAAACAATATAGCTCCTAGCACAGTTACTAATATCACACCTAGTAAAGCGGCGGCTGACATAATTTCATCAAGTACATTGTATGAAATAGCTACAGCTACGAATACTAAGCCAACTTCCCCTCGAATTGACATAGCAAGTCCAACCAAGTGACCTTCTTTTCTGTCTTTGAATAGATATTTTACTACATACTTACCTGCAAATCCGACAATGGTGAAAACAATAGCTAGTCCCCAGGCTTTTGGAGAGAGAATAGCCTCTCTTGGAAGCATGGTACCAATACTCACTAAAAATCCACCTACAAAAATATGCATATATCCTTCAATCTTTTCCCATACACCATGTTTGATTTCATTGTCTACTTTTGACAATACCACACCCATACCAAATGCTCCTAATACTGGTTCTAATCCAACAACTGCTGCTAAAGCACCGCCTAGGATTACAGAGCCAAAGAAGAATCTTGTATGAGGTCCAGTACTTGTCTTTGAATAGTGCCTGTCTAGATATTTAGCAAGCTTGTCTGCAATTCCATAGCTCCACAGAGCATATGCTCCGCCAAAGAATACTACCACTGCAACAACTAACCATACTATGCTCATGGCTTCTAAATTGCCTTCAGAGAGCTTTGCTAGTACTGTTAGTACCAAAACCCCTAAAATATCATCAATCACAGCTGCGCCAATAATTCTGTTCCCCATGTTGGTACTCAATTTACCCGCTCTTTTTAGAGCTTCAACTGATAGTCCTACAGAAGTTGCAGTAAATACACCACCTAAGAAGATTGCCGGTAACCACTCCATTCCAAGCCAATAGTGGCCCATTGCAGCAAAACTAACTAGTGGTATTAGTACACCGCCCAATGCTACCAAACTAGCAATACCAATGTTCTTTTTCAAGAGTTCCATATCAAAGTGTAGTCCAGCCTCAAAAAGAATGAATAGCACACCTGCTAATCTAGCAATCTCTACTCCAGGAGCATATGGATCTAGAACACCTAGTAATGCAGGACCAGCGATAATACCCATTACGATTTTTCCTGCCATTGGAGCAATCCCGAAAAGTTTTGCAAAACGAGCTCCAAAAGAAGCAAATACTGCTAAGAATGCAATGTCTATCAATATAGGCATTATAGTATTAATTTCATGATGATGGCTGTGTAATAGAGCCTCTCTAATATAGTGAAGTCCTAGAGATATTATTGTTATCTCAACTACCAGCAAGACAAGAGTCTTAAGTTTCTGCATAGAATGTAGTTATGAATTAATTTTGTTGTTTATAATGGCCAATATTATACAGCAAAAAGTCAAAAAAGACAATGGTTTTTGTGGATAACAAAACACCCGCTTCTCCTTGCTCTATTCCTAAATTATTAGGAACAAAGGGGGTGATGCGGGTGTTTTGCATCGCAGGAAGGTGCTTATCGGAATTCCTTGAGTTCTATGTCCATTGACTTGAGGGTTTGCCTGAAGGCAAGGTGATGGCACCCAATCAGGTCAGGCCCTGCAGACACTACATACCAGTATGGACACTTATTCCATACAGGACTTTGGATCCTCTGAATGTTGTGTATGCCGGGGCTGAGAAATACCCGCTCATCCTCTGTTCGGGGTCTACGGGCAAACCTGGTGGGATAGAATCCAAGTTCCTGTCCCGTTTTCACCTCAAAGCTCAGGCGAGGAGGAGCATTGAACCATATGGCCAGCACCGTTGGTGCGGCCACACAGAGGGTAATTGCTGCCGGTATCCAGCCACTCCTCATGTCATATGATTGTAGTATCAGAAATGACAGCAGGGCAACAAAGATCCAGAGAAAAATGAGGATCCCGAGATAGATAATCCCGTTTGTCTCTTTGAACGTTGCCCAGATGATAGAATACTCTATCTTCTTTCCAGCAAGCTTCCAAAGCTTTTTCATGTCTTCCTCCACGGTGAAAAGGGCGTTGTCTATTTTTGAGTGTATATGAGAAAAAGGTATTTGTCAATAAGAAAACCCTCTGGTCAGAGGATCCTTAGGATTCTTTTTAGTTTTTTGTAGAAGTTTTCACGAGTATGGATAAGTATTATCCCCACTCTTTTTTCTTTCTTATTTATCTGGTAAGCAATACGATAGTTGGTACCACTTATGTTATATCTAAGCGTTCTTTTCCCCAAAAAAGCACCTCGTAGCTGCTTGCCTGAAAGTGGATTTTGTATGATAATCTTTTCACACGCCTTTATAAGCTGATTTTTAATATCAGGCCTCAAGCGCTTGATTGATTTTTTAGCCGTTGTACTAAAATAAACCTCCCAAGACATACCCCTCCCTTAACTAAATTATTTGATGTTGAATTCTTTTTTAATGGATTCTAGTGATTCTCCTTCACCTCTTTCTAGCTCTTTAATACTTCGATTCATTACTTGTCTCTTCTTTTTGTTAGACAGTATTAGTATAGTTTCCCACCATCCGTGAATATAGTCAGACACTAAATCTAAAAACAACCAGATTCTTTTTTTAGGTTTTTGTATCTCTACGCTTGTAATTGAAGTTGTTATTTCCATACTGAAATTATTGTATTATACAAAACACCCCCTGTCAAGGGGGAGTATGTTATATTTTTTGTGTTTTATTTCTTGTACTTCTTCCCCACCCTGATCCTATTCATCTCACGATCAATTACAGCCTGCAGATTAGCAAAATCAATATTTTCTTCTGTCTTTGCCTTTTCCATTTGTTCTTGTGCTCTTTTTTTAGCCTCTTCTGCTCTTTCTAGGTCTATTTCTTCTGCCCTTTCAGCATTGTCAGCCAGTATGATGAGCTCATTATCATTCTTTACTTCTAAAAATCCACCTGCCACTGCCATGACATGCTCACCTTCTTTATCTTTAAATTTTAGTTCACCAGACTGGAGGAT
>CAYPPF010000017.1:0-22508 GCA_964412535.1 uncultured Gammaproteobacteria bacterium
AGATGGCAAGATTATATCAATAACTAAATTGTCTGTCAATTGACTTATCTCTTTTTTACATATAGAATAGTGCCAAACTGATTATTATTTATATGCTTTCTCTAGGAATCGTTGGTCTGCCAAATGTGGGTAAATCCACGCTATTTAACGCCCTCACGCATAGTAAGCAGGCTGATGCACAAAACTATCCCTTTTGCACTATAGAACCTAATATAGGGGTTGTTGAGGTGCCTGACGAGCGTCTAGAAAAGCTTTCTAGGGTATCTAAATCAGAAAAGACTATACCTACAGCTATTGAGTTTGTTGATATTGCAGGATTGGTCAAGGGGGCTTCTGGTGGAGAAGGGCTTGGTAACAAGTTTTTGTCTCATATTAGGGAAGTTGATGCTATTATACAGGTTGTGAGGGTCTTTAACGATGCTAATGTTGCTCATGTTCACAACAAGATTGATCCTAAGGAAGATGCTGATATTATTAATTTAGAACTTGTAATGGCTGATTGGCAAACAGTAAGTAATCGTCTAGAAAAGACCAAGAAAACTTCCAAAGGTGCTGCTGCCAAAGAGGTAGCCAAGGAGATCAAGTTGTTAGAAAGGGTGTTTAAGCAACTAGAGGAAGGTAAGTCTGCCAGAGAACTAGACTATTCAGAAGATGATAGTGAGATAGTCAAAGAGTTACACCTGCTTACAATGAAGCCTCTAATGTATGTCTTTAACACAGACGAGGGAACAGAGGCTGATCAACTGGTAGAGGATTTGGAAGAAGGAGCAGTTACAATATCTGCTAAGCTAGAGGCAGAGGTTGCAGAATTAGATAGTGATGAAGCAAAAAAGTACTTACAAGAGTTAGGAATAGGGCAAACAGGATTAGACAAGCTGGTAATTGCAGGCTATAAGTTGTTAGATCTAGTAACCTATTTCACTTCTGGTGAACCAGAGACTAGAGCATGGACAGTCAATAGAGGTACAAAAGGACCAGAAGCTGCTGGCGTTATTCATACAGACTTTACCAAGGGTTATATAAAAGCAGAGGTTGCTAAATGGGAAGATTTTGTTGAACAAAATGGTTGGAACGGTGTAAAGGAAACAGGAAAGATGAAGTTAGAAGGTAAAGAATATGTTGTGGAAGACGGAGATGTTTGCTACTTCCATGTTAGTGCTTAATTGAAAATAAGGTAATAAAAATCACCAGTTAATCTGGTGTTTTTTAATAAATGCTCTTTTGTCCTCGCTGGGATGTGGCGGCGGAAAGAGCGAAGGGAACTGTAAGGCTGTTGCCCATAGCAAATTCTCCATCCCAGCGAGGACAGTGTCTTCCAGCACATTGGAAGAAGCTAGCTCGGCCAAGAGTGCTCAGCCCAATGGTTAGGAAACGAGGGAGTAAGATAACCTACCTCTAGACAGTGGGGATGGTATATCTTTTTGAGAAAATTGTCAATTTTGAGTTAAAAAAACTATACAAGTGTATAGAAATTCGTCAACGTCCCTCTGCCGCATGGAGGTATCTGTCGTATTTCTACGAGTAGGTTCCATGGGCAGAGGGACGGCTGTTTAGCAAGGGGGTGGGGTTAGATGGGTGAAACTAGCGACCGGGTATTACTCGGTCGAAGGCAGGAAGTGAGGTAGAAAAGATAACCCAGATTAAATCGGAGTTTCCCTTCCCCCATTGCTCCAAAGGACTGTACTTCTATGGTACATCGTGTTGGTGTTTGAGTCAAATTAATGAATTTGTATAGAGTAATGTATACAAATGTGTATAAAATGGTGGATAAATTCATTTAAAAGTGAATAAGTCATATTTTTTGTTGAATTTCACTGTTAGTCTTTTAGTTTTTCCACTGTTTTTTGAACAGATTTTATGACTAAATGTATAGAGTAGTATATACATTGTGGATAAGATTGGGGAAAAATAGGCTAAACTGTGGATAACTTGTCTAAAAATAATGAAAGTATACACTAGTGTATACAAACAAATTTTGGTAAAAGCCATTTTTTAGCTTATCTTAGCTAATATTTCAGGTATTGACATTATCTTAAAAATGTGGTATAATATGTGTATAGAATTTTAGTTCGTTCAAAACGGAAAAGAGATGTTCTTCACAATTTTTTGTGAGGAGCATATTCCTCCTTTACTGCTTCCTTTCGGGCCAACCCCTGCTTACTCTCAAACGATCTTTGGTAAGATTTGTCTATCTGCCCCCTTATATGCGCCAATCTTCGCTCGTCTAGCGCAGCGAGCATATAAAATAAAAACAAAAGTAAAAAAATAAGCAGAAGTAAGCCCGAAACGGTGTCTCCCTTTATGCATTACGTGCTCAATGCCGTAATGTTGGGAATTAACACCACCAAGTGGTAGAGGGGTTTCCACCGTCCCAAGGACGGCTTGTCATTCAGGCGTTCTAAGTGCTAGAGAAACATTTCCAGCCCTTAGATCGCCTGGGAGACCGCGTTCTGGGGATGTATAAAGGCGGCTCGCCAATAATTACCCAGGGCGTTAGACCGCCTTTTTTATTTCCACAATATACTATTGCCATATTTGACTAAATTTTGTATACTGCTTTTATGGAAACACTAGAAAATTCCAATCTTAAAGTATAGTCATATGGCAAAAGATGCTTTCGACAAAGGTTTTTTGGAAGAAATAAAGGAAATTCTTTTTCAGGAAAAGGAACGCTTGGAAAAAGAGCTTGCTAAGTTTACTACCAAGAATCCTAATGTTAAGGGTGATTATGATGCTACATTTCCTGAATATGGTGACAAGGATGATGAGAATGCTCAGGAAGTTGCTCAATACACCACTAACAAACCATTAGAAATAGCTTTAGAAAAAGAGTTAAGAGATGTTAACAAATCCTTGGTCCGTTTAGAAAAGGGCGGGTATGGGGTTTGTAAATACTGTGATGAGTCTATTGATGAAAAAAGATTAAGAGCTAGGCCCACTTCAGGTGCCTGTGTGAGTTGCAAGAAGACTCTTACTCAAGAAGCATAATTTCTACAATCAAGAGTATGATTAAAAGGCTTCACTCAATTTCCTTTATATGTTTGAGTGGGGTTTTTTTAATACTTGATCAAGTATTAAAATATTTAGCAAGAACAAATCCAGAGTTCAGTGCATATATTTGGAAGAATTGGATAGGTTGGGAGTATTTAGCAAACACAGGAATTGCTTTTTCATTACCTTTTCCTAATTGGCTTTTGATTACTTTGACTCCGTTCATCTTGTTGTTTTTACTGTATCTAGTTTTCAAAAAAAGGGATGCTGGTAAGTTAATATACTTGGGAGTATTTTTGATTATTTCAGGGGCACTCTCTAATTTTATCGATAGGGTATTGTTTGCTGTCACTATAGACTATCTCCGCTTTTTCACATCAGTAATTAATCTGGCAGATATTATAATTGTTCTAGGTGCTGGTTTTTGGATTCTGGGTGGTGCTAGAATAAACAAAATTGATTAATCAACAATATTATAAATAAAAAACATTTCTTTAGAGAAATGTTTTTTAATACACAAGTTTAGTCTATCTAATGTACTTCAATGGATTCATTCTTCTGCCATTTACCCTTACTTCAAAGTGAATGTGTGGGCCTGTAGAGCGTCCTGTAGAGCCCATAGCAGCAATAGTTTGTCCTTGAACCACACTTTCATTTACTTTTACATACAAACGAGAATTATGGGCATACACAGTTTGTACTCCGCCGCCATGATCGATTATTAAATAACAGCCATATCCGCTATTCCAACCACATTGGGAACGAGTTACCTTTCCTGCCTTTGAGGCATATACGGCTGTGCCAACTGGCCCACCTATATCAAGTCCTGTATGACGCCATCCATAGTATTGAGTGATACGTTTAGCATCTGTTGGCCATAGGTAGCCTGAGCCTGCGGGCGCCCCAGCTGATGGTGGAGGAGCAGATATGCTACTAAGCTGACTATATTGTCTGGTTGGTGGTGTGTATGTATATTTGGGAGCTGGTTTAGCACCGCCAGGGACCAGAAGTTCTTCTCCTATTACAATATCAGAACCATCTTCTTTCAGCTTATTGGACTTAATGATTTTTTCAGCAGAAGTACTATATGTTTTGGCTAGTTTTGAAATAGTGTCCCCCCTCTTCACTTTATGCACTAACCCAGATACTGGTAATATTTTTAATTCGTCCCCCGGCCTTATATACGAACGGATAGAAAGATTGTTAGCCCACAAGATGGTTGCAACACTTATACTATATTTTTCTGCGATAGTACCGATAATTTCTCCTGTTTTGACTGTGTGGTACACAATTTCAGTTCTACCAGTTGGTCCTGAAGTACTTGGTAAAGTGGCGCCAGGTAATATAGAAGGTTTTGTGACTGCAGTTCCTCCCGCACTAATACTTGAAATTTCTTGTTCTTGTGGTACAAGCTGTGAATTGCCAGTAGTCCCTGGTTGTGCTGTCACAGCACCCTGTTTCCAGGATTCTGTTTCTTGGGGTGCTAAGACAGCAAGGTCTACACTTATCTCTTCCAAAGCAAAATCTTGGTATCCAGGACCTACCAATTGATATAGTAAAGTTTGTTGTCCAGGTATTTCAGTACTCTTTCTTGTGTATAGTTTGCTATGTGGGATCATTATCGCAACGATTACAATAAAAAGCACTATTTGCAAAGTACTTCTTTTTCCTAAAAGCTCAATCATTCTACTGTCCCACGGTATATGGAATCTACCAGTCCATTTTTGGACATGGAACCATAGTTTGTATATGCGGAAGCCTATTGTGTTTTTAAACAACTCGCTTATTTTGGTTATAAACAGCCAAACATAGTCAAGAATCCAAAATAGTGCTCGCTTGATATATACAAGTGATTTTAGTAGGTAGAATAGGATTTTATACCCGCTTTTTTTCATAACACAAGACAGTATTATGTCCTGAAATTACTATTTTGTCAATGGTATAAAGTATATCATTATTTTGGACAAACAAAAAACAATCCTTTTAGGTGGGCAGAGGTGCATTGACTTTTTTGCCAGGATTTCATATAATATTCTCGCATTACTAATCTTAATTTACAATTTATGCTAATGATTCTTTTGGTCATAGTTCCTGCAATTGCCGCTATTGTCTATGGTGCAATTTTAATCGGTTGGATTAACAAGCTTCCAGCCGGAACTGAACGTATGCAAGCAATTGCTAAGGCAATTCAGGAAGGTGCTCGCGCCTACCTTAATAGGCAGTACCGCACTATTGCTTTAGTAGCGGTGGCTGTGTTTGTAATATTGTGGGTCTTTCTTGATTGGAAAACAGCTCTAGGCTTTTTAGTGGGGGCTGTGTTTTCTGGTGTTGCAGGGTATTTAGGGATGATAATCTCAGTAAAGGCCAATGTACGTACTACAGAGGCTGCTAAGAAGGGTTTAAGAGAGGCGTTTGATGTCGCAGTAAAAGGGGGCTCTATCACCGGTCTTTTGGTAGTCGGTTTAGGACTACTAGGAGTGGGTGGTTTTTATTTAATCTTTAAAGATGTTAATTCTTTGATTGGGCTGGCTTTTGGTGGTAGCCTTATTTCAATATTTGCTCGTATTGGCGGTGGTATTTTCACCAAAGCAGCTGATGTGGGTGCTGACTTAGTTGGAAAGGTAGAGAAAGGTATTCCTGAAGATGACCCTAGGAATCCAGCAGTAATTGCTGATAATGTGGGTGACAATGTTGGAGATTGTGCAGGTATGGCTGCTGACTTGTTTGAAACATACGCAGTGACAGCAGTAGCCACTATGGTGTTGGGGGCCCTTACATTTGCGGATAGTGAGTCTGCTATTGTGTTTCCTTTAGTGTTGGGTGGTATTTCTATTATAGCCTCAATTGTTGGTACTTTTTTTATCAAGATTGGCAAGAAGAAAAAGAAAATTATGGCCGCTTTGTACAAAGGCTTAATTGTGTCTGGTTTACTATCTCTGGTTGGTTTCTTTTTCGCCAGCCGTGCGTACGCTCCTGATTTAGGGCTTTCAGTTTCTAATCTTTTCTACAGCGGAGTAATTGGATTAGTACTTACTGGATTGATGGTGTGGATTACTGAATATTATACTTCTACAGATCATAGGCCAGTGAAAGACATTGCCAAAGCCTCTGAAACTGGACATGGTACTAATGTAATTAGTGGTTTGGCTGTTTCCATGAAAGCTACTGCTTGGCCAGTTCTTTTCATCGCAGCCGCAATACTTCTAGCTTTCAACTTTGCTGGATTGTATGGGATTGCTATTGCAGCAATGGCTATGCTTTCTTTAACAGGTATTATCGTAACTATTGATGCGTATGGCCCTATCACTGATAATGCTGGCGGGATTGCTGAGATGGCAGAACTGGGTGATGATGTAAGGAAAGTAACAGATCCTTTAGATGCAGTGGGTAATACTACTAAGGCGGTAACCAAAGGGTATGCAATTGCCAGCGCAGCATTAGCAGCATTAGTTTTGTTTGCCGACTATACGCACAAGCTAGCAGAGAAGGGTATTTCTACAACATTTAGTATTGATGATCCAAAAGTTCTTACCGGCCTATTCATTGGCGGACTTCTACCATACTTGTTTGGCTCATATCTAATGCAGTCAGTTGGAAAGGTGGCTGGGAAGGTTGTAGAAGAAGTAAGGCGCCAATTTAAAGAGATTAGTGGTATTATGGAAGGAAAAGCCAAGCCAGACTATGCTCGATGTGTTGATATTGTTACCAAGGGCGCTATTGGACAGATGGTTTTACCAGCTTTGATTCCAGTACTAGCTCCTGTTTTAGTGGGCGTGTTGTTAGGGCCTGCTGCTCTAGGTGGCCTCTTAGTAGGTGTCATTGTTACTGGTTTGTTCGTAGCTATTTCAATGACTGCGGGCGGAGGAGCATGGGACAATGCTAAAAAGTATATTGAAGATGGAAACTATGGTGGCAAAGGTTCTTTTGCCCACCAGGCAGCTGTAACAGGAGATACGGTGGGTGATCCATACAAGGACACTGCTGGTCCTGCTATTAATCCGATGATAAAGGTGGCAAATATTGTGGCTTTGCTAATAGTTGGTTTGTTAAGGTAGTTGATTAGAAAAACAAGACACCCCTTGAAAGGGGTGTCTTTTATTACATCTTCCAGGACAACCCCGGACGGAAATCAAAGCCGACAGACGATAGATGCACCCCGAAGGGGGTGCTTTGGTTGGAGTCCGGGGTAGGAATGGTGCCATACTTGCCACAGATGTAATACTGTGGCAAGCTAGTTGCATGAGAACACAACGTTAGTTGTGTTCTCATGCCAAGAAAAGGAAACCCCGGGTGTAGGCGCTATCCGGAACCCGGGGAGGAGGTCATTAACAAAAAAACACTCAACAGGTGAGTGATGCCAGCCTAGTACAGAAGTTGTACTAGGGCTGGCTGGCGGCTATGAAAATTCTTTGAAACTGGCCTGTACAACGATACCAGAAGCAGTTTCGAATTCAATCTTGCGGGGAGACATGGACACATCAGGCTCTCGTCGGCCTCCCTGTTCAGGGATTTCACGGCAGTTCCATATCAATCGGTCCAGTTTTTGAAAGGCCTCTGGTTCGAAGAGTCCTCTCAGTCTTTCAAGGTAGTGCACACCTTGCAACCTAGACTCGATGGCCCAAACTTCTGTGGGGGGTTGGAGCATCTTGCCCACTGCTACCACCAGGACATTGGCCTTTCCGTTGCCTCCGTCTTTGACAATCAGATGGTGGAAGCAGTTGAGCCTTCCCCAGCCCTTGATAGTCTCCCAAATCCAATCTTCCTTTTTTTTGTTTCGTTGGTGCTTATTTAGCACCCAGACAGTGTAGCCATACCTGCGTCCGAACCAGACAAAGTCTTTGTTTGCTATGCTGCGCATTTGCATGCAAAGGATGTTGCTTACGCCGGTTTCGTTTCCCATGGCGAATTGACCCTTACCATTCTTGTCTTTGACAACCTTCTCGGAAGACAGGAACTGTACATTGTTGGTTTGGCTGTTGAAGACGATGAATTCGATGCGGTCTAGGGCTGTTTCTCTGAATCTATACAAAAAGTTCATAGCTCTCCTCCTTTTCTCCTTCATATCTTTTTACCATAATTAGGGGGTTTTGTCAATGGAGGGTGGCAGGCTTTATTTTTTTATGATAAAATACTCTTGTTAACGATTAATTAGCTTCTTTTAGGAAAGTTAGGTTTAATGTATGGCAAGAAGGTATAGGCGGAAACGCGATCATCTAGATCCAATACTCTCTCGTGGCATTATTGCCATTATTCTTGTGATTGTTGCGATAATTTTCATACTTAGCTTTATTAACAAAGCCGGGACAATAGGGGTAATTTTAGATGAATGGATTTTGAGTTTCCTTTTTGGCTCTATCCGCTATGCAAGTCCAGTCATCCTACTAATTCTAGCCTGGTTTTTGCTCAAAGATATTGAGTATGACTACCGCCCCACTCATGGTATGGGTTCAATTATCTTTTTTCTTGCCATGTCCAGCTTGATGCATATTGGTTTTGCGACTAGTGAAATGTGGCACATGTCATTAGAAGGTCATGGAGGAGGAGTATTTGGAATGTTGGCATGGCCCTTGAAAGAATACTTGGGGTCGATTGCAGGTGTGGTGATATTGATTGGTATGGTGGCAGTATCAGTATTTTTGATTTTTAATACCTCTCTTACCCAATTCGTGATGCTGAACAGGAAATTATTCGCTGGCTTGGGCCTTCTGGGCAGAGGGGTGGTCAACATATTCATGATGTTTGTGAAAAAGGATAATGAGGATTTAGATGTAGATGGTGACTATGATGAATATGAGGATGATGAAGAAGAAGAGGATGATGAAGAAGAACCGAAAAGTCGCCGTTTATTTGCTAGAAGAGAAGTGGGATCAGACGAAGAGGATGATGAAGAAGAAGAGGAAGAGGATGAACAAAAGGTAAACAACAAGAAGGAGTCTTCTCCGTGGGACAAGAAAGTGATAGTGAGGAAGCTCCCCACTCTGTCGTTGTTGACCAGTAAGAGGGGGAAACCTACTAGCGGAGACATTAAATCTAACGCCCAAATAATTCACGATACTTTAAGCGAGTTCCATATTGAGGTTGAAATGGGTGAGATAAGGGTGGGACCTACTGTTACTCAGTATTCACTTAAACCATCCAAGGGGGTCAAGCTATCTAAAATTACTGCTTTGTCTAATGACCTTTCCCTAGCTTTGGCAGCTCATCCGATTAGGATTGAGGCCCCCATTCCAGGTAAATCACTGGTTGGTATTGAGGTTCCAAATCACAAGGCAGCAATGGTTACATTAAAAGAACTTTTAGAGAGCAAGGAGTTTGCCACTCGTGATCATGACATGGCAATTGCATTGGGCAAGGACGTGGCTGGGAAAGTATGGTTTGCCGACCTCCCTAAAATGCCTCATTTGCTAGTGGCTGGCGCTACTGGTTCTGGAAAAACAGTTTGTATCAATACTGTAATTATGAGCTTGCTGTATCAGAATACAGCAGAGACTTTACGAATGATCATGGTGGATCCTAAACGGGTGGAACTAACTATGTATAATGGTATCCCTCATTTGCTCGCACCAGTTATTACAAATGTGCAGAAAACAGTTAATGCTTTGAAATGGACAACAGGAGAGATGGATAGAAGGTTTGAATTATTAGCACAATCAGCTAGCAGAGACATAACTTCATATAACAAAAGGTTTCCTAACGACAAAATGCCCCACCTTGTATTCATTATTGATGAACTTGCTGATTTAATGGCAGCAGCAGCAAGTGAAGTAGAGGCTGGAATTATTAGGCTGGCGCAAATGGCAAGGGCAGTTGGTATTCATTTAATTGTGGCCACCCAAAGACCTAGTGTTGATATTATTACTGGCCTTATGAAAGCCAATGTACCTGCTAGAATTGCTTTTTCTGTGGCCTCTGTGATAGACTCCCGTACTATTTTAGATTGTCCAGGAGCAGACAAGCTCATAGGTAGGGGTGATATGCTTTTTTTGACTGCTGAGTTGAGCAAGCCAAAGCGTATTCAAGGTGCTTTCGTTTCTGAAACAGAAGTAAAGAGTGTTGTTAAATACCTCAAGGGTGATGAAGAGCCAGAATATGACGAGTCAATAGTGGGGAAGCAGTCCGCTACTGGCACTGTTAATATGTTTGGTGGGCCTAGTGATGATTTTGACCCATTATTTGAAGATGCGAAACAGGCCATACTGGCTGCAGGCAAGGCAAGCGCATCTTTTCTTCAGCGAAGACTCAAGGTGGGTTATGCAAGGGCGGCTAGAATTTTGGATGAGCTGGAAGCATCTGGGATAGTTGGCCCTGCTGATGGAGCCAAGCCTCGTGAGATTTTGTCCACTGGAACAAATGATGCCCCAAGTGCAGGCAGGGAATTAAATGTCTTTGATGAAGAAGAAGACGAAGAGGAGTATGAAGAGGAAGAAGAAGACGAAGAGGAGTATGAAGAGGAAGAAGAAGATGAGGATGATGAGAGTGATGAGGAAGAAGAGGAGGAGGAAAGAGTATCAGAATATTAGTATGACAGCGATTTTTAACAGAAAGAAGCTAATACCACCCAAACGGGTGTGTTTGCGCTTAAAGGAAATCAGGAAAAAGAAGGGTGTCAGCTTGAAGGAGCTGGCTAAGAGAACTAAAATCAGTAAAAAGAATCTTCTTGCCCTGGAAGAGTGTAGGTTTAATGATCTTCCTTCCGGCTCTGTCTATCAAAAGAACTTTGTTAAATGCTATGTTGAAGCATTGGGAGCAGAACCAGGACCCTACCTACATCAATATGTTATTGAGGAAACAGTTAACAAGGAAAAAAAGAAGAAGAATCAGGAAGTAAAAGGTACTGGCTTGTCGTACCTTCCTTTTATTCTTAGATATGGGGCAGTAATAGCTGTGGCATTAGTCTTGGTGCTATATCTAGGAATGCAGGTGCGGAATATTATAGAACCACCTAACCTGGCAGTATACTCTCCACAGGATGGATATATTACCACTGAACACTCTTTGTTAGTGCAGGGAGAGACTGGAAAAGAGGTGCAAGTAAGTATTAATGGGCAAGAGATAATGAATAATGAGCAAGGGCAGTTTGAAGAAATGATAGATTTATCTCCAGGTGTGAACACTATTGTAGTCATGGCTGAGAAGAGGCATGGCAAAATTACCACCATTACTCGCCACGTTGTACTTAAGCAAAGCCAAGAAATTTCTTACTTGGAAAATAGCCTCAAAGTTATCCCCTAAACATAGTGAATAGGGGGTATTGACAGTATCAGGGTAAATAGATATTCTAAGGGTGAGAGACTACAAATCTCACTTTTTTAATCATAATATTAAGGAGAAAATATATGGCAAAAAGTTCAGAAGGCAAAGAAAAGTTGGCTGTAGCACAAACAGCTATTGACCAAATTAGGGAGAAATATGGTGAAAACGCCATTATGAAGTTTGGCGAAGCAAGATCAGCTAATGTGGACTCAGTTCCCACAGGCTCTCTTTCTTTAGACATTGCTTTGGGTGTTGGTGGAGTGCCCAGAGGGCGTGTGATAGAGATTTTTGGGCCAGAAGCCAGTGGTAAAACAACCTTGGCACAACATATTGTGGCTGAAGTGCAGAAATTAGGTGGTATAGCTGCGTTTATCGATGCAGAGCACGCCTTAGATCCAGACTATGCCCGTAAAATAGGGGTAAATGTTGATGGAATGTTGATTTCTCAGCCAGACACAGGAGAACAGGCTTTGGAGATTTTAGAGACTTTGGTGCGCTCCAATGCTGTTGACGTAGTAGTGGTTGATTCAGTGGCTGCTTTAGTTCCTAGGGCAGAAATTGAAGGAGAAATGGGCGATACACACATGGGCTTACAAGCCAGACTAATGAGTCAGGCTTTGAGGAAGTTAACAGGTATTGTCAGTAAGACTAAGACAGTAGTTATCTTCATCAATCAGGTGAGGCATAGAATAGGGGTGTTCTTTGGTAATCCAGAGACTACCACTGGTGGTAATGCCCTTAAATTCTACTGTTCAGTTAGGATTGAAGTCAGAAGGTCAGCTCAAATTAAACAAGCTGACAAGATTATAGGCAATAGGGTGAAAGTAAAGGTAGTGAAGAACAAGGTTGCCGCTCCTTTCAAGACAACTGAATTTGATATCATGTATAACGAGGGTATTTCTGTAGCTGGCGATCTGTTAGACACAGGTCTTCTCCACAAGGTTCTGAGCAAGTCTGGAAATTCATACTCATACGGGGAAGAGAAATTAGGTGTTGGTAGAGAAAAAGCAAAACAATACCTTAAAGGCCATTCAAAGTTGATGGAGAAGATAAAGAAAGAAGTTTGGGAAGCGGTTACTAAAGGCGAAGCCCCGGAAGAAGAACAAAGAGAGCCTGGTAAAAAGGAAACAGTTGAAGAATAATACAAAATCTCCCTTTAAAGGGAGATTTTTACTTCTGTCTAAACCAATATTGATTTGTACAGGTTGTTCTCTGTCATAGTAGATGACAGAGAAAGAGCTACTCCGGGTTCGTGTCTAGGGGTTGGCATCCGCGCCAGTCAACGCAGCTTTTCAGGCCGTCTCCCACGCAGTACCACTCTCCGTCCCCTGTTCTTGTTCCCTGGTCGTCTATGGGGAAGAGTTGGAGCCAGTGTCCATTTTCGATCATGCCACCACGTATTTCATAGGTTCCTGGCTCAATACAGGGCAGAGATTTGGTTTCGCCGTAGTGCAGTCTTCTGTCGGGTATTGTTTCGATGGGTTCAGTTGTTCGGATAAGTGTTCCGTTGCCCGGCTTTGGCACAAGTTGTACATCCAGCCAGGTGCCACCGAGATGATCATTGACATGCCTTCTGACTCTCTCTACAGCAGCAGTGTGTTGTTCAGCTCCCCACCCTCTTGTGATAAGGTTCAGCATTTTTGTCCCTCCATTTTCAGTTATTTAATCATGGTTGTGTGTAGTATGTCAAGATGCTTGACATGAAAAAATAGCATGATATAGTATCTTTATTACTATTAACAAGGAGGAATATGAATAGGAGGGACTTTTTTGTCTGCCAATTTGGCAGATGTGTTTTAACACTTTCAATGCTAATTGCTAGCGGAGGTGTTTTTTTGTTGCCCAATTTAGTTTTGGGTATTGAATCTAGTGTGGTAATTAATGAGATATGCCCCACAGGATGTACTGGTAAAGATCACCAATGGGTGGAAGTATATAATTCAGGTGAAGTGGTAGTGGATCTAAAAGAATGGAGGTTTTGGGAGAATGACACTAATCACAAACTAGTGATTAGTTCTTCTAGTAAAGCTAACACACTTGGCCCAAAAGAATATGGAGTGATAGTGCAAAAGGATTCTGTGTTTTTTGAGGACTACCCCGACACAACTAGTTTGGTTCTAGATAGTTCATGGGGTACGCTGAAGAAAAGTGGGGAAGAGGTGGGGATAAAAAACAGCGAGGGGGAGCTGGTGGATAGCGTGGTGTATGGATCAGTAGATAGTTTTTCCTTGGAACGCGTGGACTCTGGTAATTGGAAAGAGCATCCTAGTGGAAACACTGTTGGTACTGTTAATTATTGGTCTTTAGCGGGACAAGAGGAGACTCAAGAAAAAATAATCACTAAAGAAGATGAGGAAGAAGTTATCTTATACACAGAACCAGACAGTTTTGTCTCCACAACCGAAGAGTTGCCAGTACTATCACCAGTTGAAGATTTGGTGATAAGCGAATTTTTACCTGATCCTGCTGGATCAGATAATCTTGAGTTTATCGAACTATCCAATCCAACTAAAAATGCAATTGATCTGTCTGGTATTATGTTGGATGACATGGACGGCGGATCAAAAGCATATACTTTTCCCTTGGGTAGTATGATAGATCCAGATGAGTATTTGGTTTTGGGAAGATATGAGACTAAGCTGGCCTTGAATAATAATGGAGATTCAGTTCGGCTACTAAATGAAGATGGGCAGGTTATTTTAGAGTCTTCATATACAGACGCGCCAGAGGGCGCAGCGCGTGTTCTTGGCGACAAGGATGGTTGGATGTGGACAAAGACACCCACTCCTGGTCAAAAGAATATAATAAAAGCTGTAGAAGAGAAGAAAATAACAAAGAGTGTTGTTAATGTTGTGAAACAGGTGCGATTAAATGAGTTGTTTGGTTTGGCTAAGGGGACAAAAGTGCAAACAAGCGGGGTTGTTGTGGTTGAGCCAGACATTTTTTCATCTCAATACATATATATCACTGACAAAGACAACAGTGCTGGAGTGCAGGTATATATGTATACAAAAGATTGGCCTGATTTAGTAGCGGGTGACGAGATCAGTGTGATTGGTGAAATTTCAGAGGCATATGGACAAAAGAGAGTGAAGATAAAAGCGAGAGAGGATATTAAAAGGATGGGGCCTGTGCAGTCTATGTCAATTAGTACGACTAGTATTAGCAATATAGACGAGTCGGATGTGGGAAGGTTGATGAAAATCAATGGTGAGGTGACAGAAATCAAAAGTTTGTATATGTATGTAGATGATGGAGATGAGATAAAAGTTGGCTTTAAAAAAGGGACTGGTGTTGGTAAAAAAGATTTCATGATTGGCGATTTGGTCGCTATTACAGGGGTATTGGTTAGTAGTAAAGAGGAGTTTCAGCTTTTGCCGCGTTCTATGGAGGATATAGTAAAAACTAATCTTCCTGATATTCCAGAAGTTGGATTAAATAAGAAAAAAGGTAAGAAAAGAAAATATTTGGGTGTTGTGGCAATTGGTACTGTCTTGGTTTTGATGGGTTTGTTTGTAAAGTCTAAAGAAGTTTGTGAAAAAGATGGAGGTAGAAAGGTTGAGAATGTTGTGAGTTTGGTTTTGGATAAAATAAAGAGTTTGTGGGGCTGACTTTTGATTGAATTACTGGTAGTTTAGTCTTAGTTCTTTGGACTTTTAACCAATGGGGGGGAGACATGTCGAACAATGAATTCCTCTATTGGCATAATTGGAGGGAGAGGAAACGTAGCCTTGGTGTAGCAGTGGGCGATTGGTTTGGTGGCGGTACACTACACATAAGGGGATTTAGGTCCGCTTACATTCCTTTTAGTGACTTTATTGGTTGGGCCATGAAAGAAGGGTTTCTTCAGGAGATGGTGATACCCAGAAAGAACAGCCCAGACAAGAAGCTCTGGAGAATAACACCAAAAGGCAGATGCGTGGAGCAGTTTCCAGGAAACGACATTTAATAGTCCCCAGCCAACATTTGTTGGCCGGGGATAGGATCACTTTTATTTAAACAGGGACAAAACCTTGTTTTTTTGGTATAATATTAGCGAGTGAATTTATACATTAAATATGGTGGATAATATATTTTTGCAGATTAGTGTGGTGATGGGCATTACCATTAGTATTGCATTCGTGATGCGTATGCTAAGGCAGCCTTTAGTTGTTGCGTATATCATTGCTGGTTTGGTTGCAGGTCCGTTGTTTTTGAATTTAGTACATGGTGGGGAAGAGTTTTTTAACACCTTTGCTAAATTTGGAATAGTACTCCTTCTTTTCATGGTAGGACTCAGTTTGAATTTTGATTATGTCAAGAAAATGGGCAAGTCTGTTTTGATAGGAGGGGTTTCTCAGTTTTTCTTTACCGCTTTATTTGGTTTTTTAATAATGACGTTATTGGGCTTTGAATTGATTCCTTCTCTGTTTTTAGGGGTGGCCATAACTTTTTCTAGCACCATTATAGTTATAAAGCTTTTGTCAGACAAGAAAGATTTGGAAGCCGTCTATGGTCGCTATATAATAGGTATTTTATTAGTACAGGATATTATTGCTGTAATGGCACTAGTGTTCTTGAATAGTACAGGCTTGCAAGATCAGGCTGTATATTCCATATTTTTACAGATTATTGCTAAGGCTGTTGTGTTAGTTGCAATGGTTTTCTTGATGGCTAGGTATTTATTGCCAGTATTAATGTATAGGGTTGCTCAGAATGGAGAACTTCTCTTTATTTTCACTATTGCCTGGTGTTTCGGGGTGGCAAGCTTGGTATATTGGGCAGGTTTTAGCATTGAAATTGGAGCCATTATTGCAGGAATATCCCTGGGTGCTTCAGTGTACCAGCCAGAAATTAGTAGTAGGGTGCGTCCTTTGCGGGATTTCTTTATTGTGTTATTCTTTGTCGTTTTGGGTAGCGAACTGCAGTTGGGGGATATGCAAGTAGCCTTAATACCAGCACTGATACTATCTGCATTTGTTCTAGTAGCTGATCCACTTATTTTGTATATTGCAATGCGTAGAGTAAAGTATACCAGACGTACCGCCCTCTTGGCTGGTTTGACAGCAGCACAGGTGAGTGAGTTCGGCTTTATCCTTGTGTTTAAAGGGAAAGAACTGGGCTATTTACAGGGCCCTGAATTAGCTATCCTTACTATGGTAGCTTTGATTACTATTGTAATATCTTCATATTTGATTACGTACAATGAGCAGATATATGTTAAAGTACTGCCTTTTTTGAACAAATTAAGCAAGGACAAAGAACGGCCAAGAGAAGAGGAGAAAAAAGAATACCCTGTTTGGATTTTTGGGTATCATAGGATTGGCTGGAAAGTATGTGAATCTTTGGCAGAGAAGAATATAAAGTTTGCAGTAGTAGATTACAATCCAGATGCGATTTCCCGGCTCAAGCACAGGGGCATTCCAGCGTACTTTGGAGACGCGGCTGATGTGGAGTTTCTTAGCTCTCTTCCTCTAGAGAAAGCTAAGATGATTATTTCCACGATTCCTGAGAGTGATGATCAAAAAACAATGTTTAACTATGTCAGGAAGCTGAGTAAAAAAACTATTTTAATAGGAAATTTGTATCATAATATCTATTTGGATGACCTATATGAGGCAGGGGCTAATTATGTTATGATGCCACATTTGTTGGGCGGACAATGGATCTCCGAGATTCTTAAAAACCATCCTTGGAACAAGACCACTTTCAAAAATTTACGTAAAGAGCAGAAAGAGGAATTGCGCCTTAGGTTTACTATGGGAACCCATGAATAGTTGTTGACAATTTGTAGCGATTTTGCTATAATTCTTTCACCTTTCTAGGAAAGAGATGGGCCCGTAGCTCAGCTGGCTAGAGCACCTGCTTTGCAAGCAGGGGGTCAGGAGTTCGAATCTCCTCGGGTCCACAAAAGCCGAGGTAGCTCAGTGGTAGAGCACAGGACTGAAAATCCTGGTGTCGTGAGTTCGATCCTCACCCTCGGCACCATAAAAAGGGCACAAGCTGCCCTTTTGTAAACGGAGTGTAGCTCAGTTGGCTAGAGCGCCTGCTTTGGGAGCAGGAGGCCGAAGGTTCAAGTCCTTTCACTCCGACCAGTTTAAACTTTTATTTTCGTGAGCCTAACGGCTTACAGTTCAGGGGGGATTTTTCGTCCGGTTTCATTAAAGCGGTACTAGAAATAAGTTCGCGTTTGGTATAATAATTACGGCCAAGTTAGACTTTGAAAGTTTTTGGGAGAAGGCATGCGCTCGCTTATGAAGGATTTATCAAAAAGAAAGATATTAAATATTGCATGGATGGCCCATGGTGATTTTGGCGATGAAGTAATGGGCTTTGTGTTACGGTCGTATTTAAAGAAATATGGCTGTTCTTCAATTACCTATTATCAAAAAGGGTACGCAGATAGGTATGTTGGGAAAGATGACATTGAGATGTCTTTCATTCATCCGCATGGGAGGATAAGAATATTACGAAATATTATTGATCGGCTTAAATTGAGGGCATTCAATGCCGTCATTGTTGGTGGTGGTTCTATTCTTCACTCGGCAAAGAGTATTCAGTGGAAACAAGAGATAGTTAAAAGAGTTTGCAAAGGTAATAAGAATTTTTTTGTGGGTCTGCTTGGTGTTTCCCTGGGGCCGTTTAAAGGACGAGAAGATAAGCGTGTGTGTGCTGATTTTTTAAACATCACGCATGTCAATATTTTTAGAGATGATTATTCTGCAAAATTAGCAAAAGATATTAGTAATAATTCCAACAACCATGCATCTTTGGACTCATCATTGTTATTGCCAAAGTTATTTCCACAGGAATTTAGTCCGCAGAATTTTAAAAAGGATAGTAATGTTGTGGGCATTATGTTTGTTAGAAACAACACCCACTTAGATGAGTTTAACAAGGAGCATCGGCTGGAGAGATTTGTCGATATTGTAAACCATATCACTAAACAGGGTAAGGTTGTTAAGCTTATATCACTATACACTGGTTCGGCTTATTCTGATAATGAATTAATTAGAGAAATAGAGAAGTCTGTGGATATGCCAAAATTAGTTTATTCTCACATCTTTAGTGGTGATATATTTGAGACAATGCGAGAGATTGGTGAGTGTGGGGATGTTATTTCTATGCGGTTGCATGGCATAATTTTTGCCTATTTGTTACAAATCCCGTTCCTATCTTTGGAATATGACCCTAAAAATAGTAATTTTTGTCAAACAGTACAGTACAGCACGAAAATGTGTTTGCAAAGTAAGGATTTACTTGCAGAAGATAGAGTGGAGTCGCTTATTAGTAATTTATTTGATCAGGGTGATGTGTATATTAAGGAAGCAATGTCAGTTACAGAAGCCGCAAAGTTGGTAGAGGACAATTTTAAAATATTCATTCACAAGTTGGCACGTGCGTTATGATAGGATCAATTCTTTTGGTTCGCCCTCGAGCCGCAAGTAAAATAGAATTTCCTTTTAGTTTGCTCTATGTTGGTTCAGCCTTAAAAAAGGCTGGTTTTGGTGTGCATATCATAGATCTACATGCCACGCCAGAACGTGAAGAAGAAATTTATACGTACCTAAAAGATAATCCAGATACACTTTTAGGCATTACAGCTTTGTCAGCAAGTTATGCGTGGGCAAAAGAATTTACTTTGAAGATAAAAGAAGAGTTTCCAGTCGTTCCAATAGTTATTGGTGGTCATATCTCTGTGAGCCATGATGTAATTCTTAATAAAACCGGTGTAGACTACGTATGTTTAGGTGAAGGAGAGGATATGATCGTGCAACTCATGAAATACTTGAATGAAGATTTGTCGATTCAAGATGTTGTTGGTGTTGCGTACAGGGATGGGGGTGAGATCAAGAAGAATCCGATCCGCCTTATCAAAAAAGAAGATTTTCTTGTTCCTGAATTTGATTTAATTGATGTTGAGTCATACTTGATACATCCAACAAAGGATGCTTTTTTTAGACGCGATGAGCGGTACAATGAGAGAAAAACGGATAACGACAAGCTTGCAACAATAATGTTTTCTAGGGGGTGTATGGGTGGTTGCAACTTTTGTTATCGGCATATTCTAGGATATCGGCAGGGTGCAATTGATTGGTGCATGGAAGTATTGGATATCTTATATCACCAATATGGTGTGAAGTATTATAGAATTGATGATGAATTGTTTACTGCAAATGAAGAATGGTTTAGTAGCTTTGCTAAGGCAATAGAAGAAAGAGGCTATAAAGATATTTTGTTTCGAGCAAGCGGATTACGTGTTGATTTTATAGATAAAAATTTAGTTCAGGCTTTAAAAAATCTTGGCTGTGTTGCAATTAACTATGGCATAGAGTCTGGTTCACAAGAAATATTGGATAAGATGAATAAACAGACTACTGTAGAGCAAAATATTAACGCTATCCAAGTAACTTTGAAAAATAAAATACAGGTGATGGCGTATGTAATGTTTGGATATGAGGATGAGACAAAGGAAACTGTTAAAGAAACTCTAGACATGCTGCTTAAGACAGATATATTAGAGAAAAATGTTTCTCTCTTTTATACAGTACCACTGCCAGGCACTAGATTATATACCAATTGTTTAAAAAAGAACCAGATTGTAGATGAAGAATCATTTATGATTGATTTGTATAAGCGTATAGACAATCAGCATGAGCGATACTTCATTCAATTGGGAGACATAACAAAAGAAGAATTATTCGGATTTGAAAAGAAATTTTTATTTTTATTAAAATTGAAAGATATTCTATCGCCCCACACTCAATTGTTTAAAATTGTGTATAAAGTAGTTTTTTTGTTGCCATATGCTAGTAAATTGAATTATATATTTTATTTCTCTAGACGAGTTTTGGGAAGGCTATTTAAAACTAATAGGTACAAAGTATAAATAGATTGTTTTTAGTTTTTAAGGGCAGTACTTGACAAAGTCCTGCCTTTTTGGTATGATATTTGCTATCCCGCTAATTTGGTGGGGAATTGTACACTTATATTGGAGGTGTGGAAGTGAGCTTGAGATTAAGAACGATTTTAAAAGGCGAGGGCAACGGAGACTTTGGTGGAGGAAGGTGTCTGGTCGTGCCCAAGGGAGTGCAAGTAACAGTAGGGCAGATACAGCTCGAGACAGAGAAAACCGATGCTGAGGACTGGCATCCTGAATTCGGTCTGCGGATGGCCGTGGACTTTGACGGGAAAGGTGCCAGAGTCTTCAACAGTACGTCTTTGCGCAAGGCCTTGGCCACTCGTCCTAACACCCGGTTGTAAGTAGTACATACCGAGTTCAACGGTCTTTACTGGCTTCCGTGTGATAAACACGGAAGCCAGAGTTTCACCCTAAAAAGGTGTTTTTTTGTTACAAAAAAACATCCCCGGTTAAGTGGGGATGTTTTTGATTGGATTTAGTTGACCGAATACTTTCTAACTTTATTTATTTTACCCGTATTGTAGTGAACTTTCCAGGACTCTGCTGAGTCAGTGCTGGTATTCAGAATTAGATTGATGTAGTTGTTAGAAGTAGTTTCCATACTATGCCAGCCATATCCTTCAGGTGCGTCAAAATTGAATTCCTTTAATACGCTACCGGACATGGATACTTTTTGTACTTTAGCCTGGCTGCCATTGACTAGCATTAGCCTGTTGGATTGATCACTTTTTCGCCAGCCTACGTCAAAGTCAGTAATGTCATATCCAGCAGGGACAGTCATTACTGGGGTCCAAGTTTTTACTAATCCTCTAAATTTTACCATTTCCACCCTATAGCTGTTCCCCTTGACCCATAACAGTCTAATTCGGTTGTATCGATCCATCACTAATCCTTTGGCTTCCCAGCCGCTATTATCAGGCGGACTGAATTCGAATTTTCTTTGGTATGTAGCTTCTTGACTGTATCTTTCTATCACAGCATTACCAACATCGTTTTGCCAAAGTATAAATGGCTTGCCATATTTGTTAATGGCCATGTCTTTTAGTTCCCAGTTGTTGCTGTTGAATACCACGGATCTGTCTAAGCTATCATTTTGTCCAGAGTCGCGACGCCACAGTCCTTTTCTGCCAGTACCATCCCGCCACATAACCCACCAGAAGTATTTGGATTTTTTCCAGCTAGCTTCGACATCTAGTGGAGTATACCCAGTATATCCGTCATAGAAGGGTGTTTGGTATGTTCCACTGTTGTAGTCATACGTCATTGCCCAATTTGGGTCTTCATTCTTCTGCCAGATTACTCCTAGATTGTTTTTCAGGGCGGCAAAGAATCTTACTGACCATTTTTCTGGCACTTCCAGCACCTCTTCATCATTATTAACAATAGTATGAGTATATTGACTCTGTCCTCCTAGTACTGCGTTTCCAGTTCCAATGGCCAGATTTAGTACAACGGTTTCATTTTCCTCAACTTCTTCATCATCAGCAACATTTATACTCACTGTCTTACTAGCTTGACCTGGTGTGAATGTCAGGCTCTTTGTTGAAAGGTTGTAGTCAGAGTTTTCTGTAGCAGAACCTTTTGTCGATATTGCAATTACAACAGTATCATTAGCTGGACCATCTAGAACCACCATTACTTGTGTTCTTCCTGCACTCTCAAGACCTTGGCTTGATCCACTAGAGAAGTTTACTTCTACAGGAGGTATTGGTGTGTCGTCGATAATGGTGTAGACATACTGTGTGTTATTACCAAGCACTGCATTTCCACTAGATACTGTCAGATTAAGAGTGATTGTTTCATTATTCTCTAACTCATCATCTACTAGTACATTCAAGCTTATGGTTTTTTCCTGGTCTCCAGGATTGAAAGTAAGGGCGCTGTTTGAGAGATTATAGTCAGCTCCTTGGACAGCTGTACCTCCAGTTGATATTGCGACTACAACAGTGTCATTAGCTGGGTCATCTAGCACTATTGTTACTTGTGTTCCTCCAGCACTCTCCAGTCCGCTGTCTGATTGATTATTAAACCCTACTACAACAGGAGGCAAAGGAGTATCATCTACAATAGTATGAGTATGACGCACCACATTGCCTAGAACAGCATTTCCACCAACTATTCCAAGATCTAGTATAACGGTTTCATTATTCTCTAACTCATCATCTGGTAGAACTGACAATTGTACATTTTTACTAACCTCTCCAGGTGTAAACACCAACTCTGTGGTGGAGAGACTGTAGTCATTCAATTGTGTAGTGCCTTGTACAACAATCCCTACCGTTACATTATTTTCACTAGCTTCATTTAATTTTACGTTTAGTACAACACCTCCTGCACTCTCAAGACCTTGGCTTGATCCACT
>CAYPPF010000018.1:0-16524 GCA_964412535.1 uncultured Gammaproteobacteria bacterium
GTACAACACCTCCTGCACTCTCAAGACCTTGGCTTGATCCACTAGAGAAGTTTACTGCAACAGGAGGAATGACTGTATCATCTATAATAGTATGAGTGTGACGAGTTGTATTGCCTGGCACAGCGTTGCCTTCATCTACCACTAAATCTAGAACAACAGTCTCATTATTCTCTAACTCATCATCAGCCAGTACATTTAGACTCACTGTCTTACTAGCTTGACCTGGTGTGAATGTCAGGCTCTTTGTTGAAAGGTTGTAGTCAGAGTTTTCTGTAGCAGAACCACTAGGCACAAGTCGTACAATAATATTTTCATCAGCCCCATCGCCGCTTAGTGTGACAGTTACATTGGCTCCTCCGCCGCTCTCTAGTCCAGTGCTAGAGTTTTTAGTGAAATTAGCTACCATAGGTTCTACTGGTGGGGGTGGAGGTTCTGGTAGATCAGGAGAGTTTGTCATGAAGAAATTCCACTGGGTTTGATTTTTTGAGTGATCCCACTTATGTCCCCATCCTCTTGGTAGCACTGCTAGTTTGTGTGTATGTCCTTTTGCCCCGAGCTCTTTGTCTAGGTCTAGGCTCCACTGGTGCTTTACCCCGCTGCTGTTGTCATCAACTGCTGAGATTACCATTCCAGCCTTTTTGCCGATTTCTGAAGCTGGCCTCACGTCAAGTGGCCAATAGAATGTGAACATCCAATATTTGTATGTTACCAACCCACCAGAGTGAGCTGCAAAAGCTGTTATGTCATTTGGTAAGCACATGGATGCGTAATAGCTGAACAGTGCTCCATATGAATGGCCAGTGGTAAATACATGAGTATCAAGGACATCATATCCGTCTGATGATAGTTGGTTCGTAATTAATTTTTTAGTGAAGTTGATGTCTTGGCTCTCACATCGTTCAGCCGCTGAACCGAATACTTTCATTTGTCCAATGTCCCAATGTTTTCCAGCTGGATCATAGTTGGCATATACCACTCGATTACCTAATACAGCATCTTTACCAGGAATAGTTAGTGATTCCGGGAATACAACAAGGAAATTATTTTGATCAGCAGTTTGCTGCCATTTGTATCCATTGACTGCGCCTGTAGCAGTTCCACCTAGTCCATGGAACATGAATAATACAGGACAGGCTTTGTCTTTGCATCCATCTGGTTCATATACCTTGTATGTACGGTTTTTGCCGTCTACAGCAGTATTGTGTGTGTCCAGGTCACCAGCCAATGCTGGGGAGGCGAGCAAAGAAAGAAGGCCAACTCCCAGGATTGTTAAATAAAACTTATACCTCATATACTTATGGGTTAATGTTTAATGATATTCTTATTATACCAGATATGAACTGACATAATAAGTAACCTCTGTCAAGAGGAAAATACAAAGCAAAAAACCTAGACGAGTCACAATTGGCCCCAAAAGGTTTTTAGGTATTTCCAAAACATCGTGCATCACACCATCAATTCTAAGTCTAATCAAACCCCTATCTTCGTATGGTTCAATATGAATATCAGAAGCTTTGTTTTGGTACCCATAGCGCAAAATCATATCTACTAAACCCACAACTAACTCATCTTTTTCTTCTATTTTTTTATTTTTTAAATCAAGATTTTTTATCTGTTTCTTGAACTGTTCTTCCAAACTTGCCTGATATCCTGACATGGCATCATCTAAATCAGTAGCGATGGTGAAATAAACCAACACTTTTCCACCAAAATGTTTTTCTAAATAGTTTTTTACAGACAAATCATCTGGATTTGTCATTGCCACTTTTGTACCCTCTGGAGTCTGGGCAAAAGCTACCACACCCTTTTCACGAGCCACTACTTCAGGAACCATCTGCAAAATATCATTAGGAATCTTTTCTTCAGCCAAATTTACATATAATACCCCATAATATTCACCCAAAGCCTGACCCAGTAGATCCTTGGTAATAATATTTTGCTCTAGTAAGTATTCAATCAGATCCTTGCTACTACCCGCTTCGCTCGTGTATTTGCCCACTCCTTTCAAGTCCTCCTTAGAAATGTAGGTCTCCTTTGTAAGAATTTCAGCTATTTTCTTGTCTGTCAGATTGCTAATCATATATTAATTATTATTTATATACCAAAAAATAGAAGTTTTTGCCCACTTGAGCTTATTATATCATACCTATACAAAATAACAACGGCTTTTACTATTGAAAATAGTGTGATATAATAGCTTAAAATTAGCCACATATCTATGAATTTAAAGTTAACTGATGGAACTCTTAACAAATACGTCCAAATTTTTATGGACGCTATTGGAGATGGAATTTTGATTGTGAATAAGGCTGGAATAATTACCCATACAAACAAAGCTGCTTGGACAATGCTAGGCTACAAAAATGCTGAACAGGTAGAAGGCAAAGGGGCCTTAGACTTGCTACAAGCTGTAAACAATTTAGGTAAACCAGTTACTAAAAAAAATGCCGCATTATTTGAATCTATAAAAAGTGGTAAAAAAATCAATAATGCCATCAGGCAATTTTTACGTGCTGATCAAAAACGTTTTTGGGCATCAATCACCACAACACCCATTAAAACTAAAGGCAGATCAGCAAAAGGTGCTATTATTGTGGTCAGAGATATAACTGAAGAAAAACAACAACAAGAATACCAATCAAACTTTGCCGACATTGCCAGCCATAGCCTTCGTACTCCCCTAGGTAATGTCTTGTGGGCAAGTGAATATTTGTTATCAGGAAAACCAGGAAGGATAAATAAAATACAGAAAGAATATTTAGAGGAATCTCATAGAACTCTTAAATCTATGAACACCATGGTTGATGATTTACTAAAAGTTTCTCGTTTACCGGATAAAAGAACAAAGCCAAAAATGGAAAAGGTGTGTATAGATAGTTCTATAAGTCAAGTAATTACGAACTATGCCACTTTTACAAAGGCAAAAAACGTAAAAATTATATTTGATAGTAATAGAAAAAATAAATTCTATGTCAGGGCAGACCAAAAATATTTACTTATTATTATCCAAAATTTAATTGAAAATGCCATCCATTATGCTTTCAACAAAACTGACATTATAATTAATGTAAAAAAAGAAGGCAAACATATTATTTTTTCCTGCACAAATGAGGGTATAGGGATTCCCAAAGATAAACAAAAGTTTATCTTTGCTAAATTTTTTAGAGCCGAGAATGCAGTTAAGAAACAAGGCAATGGAACTGGACTGGGCCTTCATATTACCCATGAAATGGTACGGTTGAATAATGGTAAAATTTGGTTTGAGTCTGAGGAAAATAAAAAAACTACATTTTATATACAACTTAATTCATATTAGTATGACTGAAGAAATAAAAAAGATTCTAATAGTAGAAGACGAACAGTTTACCGTAAAGCTATACTCTCATCGCCTAGAGGAGGAAGGATACGAGGTTACTGCTACTACGCAGGCGAGTGAGGCTATAAGATTGGCCGAAGAAAAAAAACCAGATCTATTCATTGTTGACCTCATGCTTGAAGATGGAAATGGCTTTGATGTAATCAAACAATTACGTGCCATTGCAATGTTTAAGAAAACTCCGATTATCACTCTTTCTAATTTGGGACAAGAGACGGATGTTAGTGATGCTATAAAAAATGGAGCTGATAAATACTTTGTTAAAAGCAATACTGGTTTTCAGGAAGTAATTGAAGCTGTAAACACTTATCTAAAGTAGAAAAACTATTTTCTCAATTCTTTTTTGGACAAAAACACCGCTAGAATTAGCGGTGTTTGTACTCGAGCGGTATAGTACGCGATGTGCGAATTGGGACACATGATTTGTCTATTGATTTTGTTTTAGACTTCACTTATCACATCAAACCCCTTAAAGCTACCAGTTAGTGAAACACCTATGATTTTTTTAGAGATA
The DNA here is from genome assembly GCA_964412535.1 of uncultured Gammaproteobacteria bacterium. GTDB lineage: Bacteria > Patescibacteriota > Patescibacteriia > Magasanikbacterales > UBA922 > CAYPPF01. The sequence goes on from CAYPPF010000018.1 coordinate 3,891, forward strand.
TTGAGTTTTTTAATTTTTTCAGCAACTCCATTAAGGGTGGCTCCTGAACCGACTGCATCATCTATTAACAAAATTTTGTTAGATTTGTTTGTCTCTCTAACAATTATTGTACTTTCTACATTCTCCACACGGTCTTTAAGCTTGGTTAAAGATTTTTGAGGGACAACTATTTCAGTCTTAATTTTTTCTATAGCAATATTTCTGGTGTTTAAATTTAATCCTTTTTCTAATTCACGCATAAACTGTATTTCACGTTTTACAGTCCAAGGAATAAAGCCAACGGCGTCAATCTTTTCCTGTTTTATTATTTTTATTATTTTTGGTTTTATTGTCTCTACTATTTCTCTAATTACTTTTTTGTTACCGCTTTGTTTTCCATAAAGTAGCAATTGACCAAGTTTAGTTTTTCCAAATCTTTCAATACTATAAAAATCTAAATAGAATAGTTTGTCCAAATAAACATCATTAAAGGCACTCTTCATTTTTTTGAGGCCATTTATTAAGCTAGCTTTCTTGTATTTGTCATACTTTTTTATTGTACTAATGTATTCCCTGGCTGTCTTTTGGATGTTTAAACCGTTTCTTTCACACCAATAGACAAAACCTTCAAATCCATCTTTCCGTTCCCCTGTTGGTGTAATAATTAGATAGTGTTTGTCAATAAAATTTTTAGTTTTTTTATCAATTTTTACCGCCTCTTTATACTCTTGTTTTTTAAGCAAATAAAAAACTTTGGGTGGCTTCCCAACTTTTTTTAGGATACCCTTTTTGAGTAGGGTATTTAGTTGTTTTCTAACAGCTCTATCTGTTATTCCTAGATAATCAGATAGTTCACTTCCAGTCGCTTGGTTTTTGGTTTTAATGTAGTCTATTATTTTTTGGCTAGTTTTCATATATTTATATTAATAGTTCCTAGTTCCTAGTATACTAGGAACTTTTTTAGTTGTCAAGTAAAGGCAAGAAACCCCCCTTAATTAAGTGAGTCTTTGTGAGTGAACTAATGATTTAGCCTTAATTGAGGTGGTTTTTGGCTAGAATTAGGTAAATTGATACCTTAGCCCCTTGACAAAGGAGGTTTTTTGTAGTATGATTAATTGTTATAATCTAAATATTACAATCTAATACCACTGTTAGTTTTGTCTTTTCGTCTTGAAAGATAATACTAACGGTAGTATTTACAGGAGGTGATACAATGTATGCGGCAGAGTTTAAGGGCCACGTAGTGGCAACACCGAACCGGCGGAGCAAAGAGAAAATCGAAGAAGCGGATGCGGCCTATAAAGCAGGAAAGCCCGAAGAGATGGAAAGGTTGATGCGTGAAGCCCTCTGGCTTCAGCAAGGGGGAGAACTTCCTCCACCACCAGAGTTCACGTGGAAACTTGCCCTTGCGTAGTTTTGTCCAGTACATTTGTCTCTACCTCGCAGGCTCTTTTTACAAGGAGATCCTCCAACTATGGCCTACTCTCTGACGAGCAGTAATAGTTGGGGAAAAGTCAAAAACAACCTAAACAGGTTGTTTTTGTTTTAGTTCGGAGTACGGTCTACAGTACCATATTTTTAAACAAAAACACCGCTAGAATTAGCGATGTTTTTACCCGAGCGGTAGACCGGATTCGAACCGGCGACCTCTTCCTTGGCAAGGAAGCGTTCTAGCCAACTGAACTACTACCGCGCTCTGTTGCGGGGCCCGGACTTGAACCGGGAACCTGCGGGTTATGGGCCCGCCGAGCTGCCAATTGCTCTACCCCGCTATATAGATTGTGGGGATCATTATACCAAATACATTGAATCAGTCAAATCCCAGAGCGGATGACCGGGATCGAACCGGCATGACTGGCTTGGAAGGCCAGGGCACTAGCCATTGTGCTACATCCGCGTATTCAGTGTGATAATTCTAGCACAAATAAGTCTTTTTGTCAATCTTGTTGCTTTCTTCCAACCAGCTTGTTATCATTGATTATTAGCACAAGCAATAGTAATACAGAAGCAATTACTGCTTCGTAGAACCAGCCTACACCAACTGCCATCCCTATTGCCGCCACTGCCCATAGTCCAGCTGCAGTGGTAAGTCCCTCTACCACACCGCCCTCACGGTGGATAATGACCCCGGCTCCTAGGAATCCAACACCAGTGATGATCTGTGCAGCCACCCTACTTGGGTCTGCAAAGGCAAAAGCCTGTATAGAAAGTATTGTAAAGAGAGCAGAGCCTGCTGACACTAGGGCATATGTCCTAGGGCCTGCTGATTTACCAATTCTTTCTCTTTGCCAGCCAAGAGCTCCACCCAACAGGATGGCTAGTAGGATCTGGCCAGTGAAAATTAGATAGTCCATATTATTAAGGTTAATATATACTATATATTAACAAATTTTTCCCTTATTTACCAGCAGACTATTGCCAAAACACTACTTTTATGGTAATCTTTCTATACTTTTAACTTCATACTATGGGAGATACTACAGATATTAAAAAGGGGGCAATAATTCGCCACCAAGGTGATATATATATTGTTACTAAATTCCAATTTATTAATCCTGGAAAGGGGCAGGCTTTTACCAAGGCTAAGATGAAAAGCATTGGTTCTGGCAAGACAGTAGAGATTACATACAAGAGCGGAGAAACCGTTGATATTGTTTCAGTTCAGCATCAGAATATGCAGTATCTATACAAGAGTGGGAACCAATATTCTTTCATGAACAAAGATAGTTATGAAACTATTGAAGTGGGTGATGATGTAATTGGAGAAGATTCTAAGTATTTGAAAGAAGGGCTAGATCTGATCGCTGTTACTCATGAAGATAGTGTGGTTGCTTTTCAACTACCAAAGAAGATTCAGTACAAAGTAAAAGTAGCACCTCCTGCTGTCAAAGGTGACAGTGCTAGTGGTAATGTTACTAAAGAGATTGTTTTAGAAAATGATCTCAAGATACAAGCCCCTATTTTTATCAAAGAAAATGAAGAAGTGATGGTGAATACAGAGACAGGAGACTATGGAGGCAGGGCTGGTGAGTAGAAGATTACCAAACTCCCCTTAACAGGGGAGTTTTTACATCTTCCAGGACAACCCCGGACGGAAATCAAAGCCGACAGACGATAGATGCACCCCGAAGGGGGTGCTTTGGTTGGAGTCCGGGGTAGGAATGGTGCCATACTTGCCACAGATGTAATACTGTGGCAAGCTAGTTGCATGAGAACACAACGTTAGTTGTGTTCTCATGCCAAGAAAAGGAAACCCCGGGTGTAGGCGCTAGCCGGAACCCGGGGAGGAGGTCATTTTAATAAACAAAAAAACCATCTTTAGATGATTGAATTTGCCGCCATCTCGAGATGAGACAGCGGCCGATTAAACGAAACGGGGAATGACCTTTAATACCAGTCTGTACCCAACTTTTTCCTGGCCCGATTCCAGAAGATGAAGATCAACAGCATTCCACATACGGGGAATGCGAGCGTCTCCAGTTCGGCTGCCGAGGGAGAGCGATACAGCTTTGTCAGTACATCTGGGAAAGATAGGTACACCATTGTACCTGCGGATGACACTCCTGTCACTAATAGGAGCAAGACAGCCCTGCCATACGGCTTCATCTTGCTCAGTACCACAGCTAGAACGGCCAGGAGCAGGGTAACAAAGCCGAAGACGCCAGACATCCAGGCCATTCTGAAAAATCTGGGCGCTTCTCCTGAATACCATACCGAGGCGATAAGGGCGACCCCTGTCGCCACGTCAGTGGCAATGCCCACCAGCGCTGTTGCAACTGCGGCAGTGAGGAAGGCAGCCGCCACTCCTGCGCCCCCTGTTTTTTCCTCCATGTCATTTTGGAGGTACCATGCTCCTGCTATACAGCCGATTGCTAAGTTCACGAAAAAGGTGAAAAACGCCGCAGTCGTGAACGGATGTTGGTTGTCTCCCGTTACTACCAACAGATAGAAGAATGCTGTTGAGAGTGGAATTGCGAAAAATGCTGCAGTCAGCATCTCAGTTTCCAGTCTACATTCCTCATAGTCTTGCCAGTATGCTTCTCTCATCTTTTACTCCCGGGACACCCCGTTTGTACATTTGAAAGTGCTGTCAGGATGAGCTAAAAAGCACATCTGACAATATATGAATATATCATGTTTGGGGGATTTTGTCAAGTCTGGGATACAAAAAAAGCCCATATAATGGGGCTTTTTATACTTTTTTCTTTATTCTACACAACTAGTAGCAACAGAACAACCTGTACAGCCAAGATAATGGCTAGTCCTGCCTGGAAGGACATTTTTTTAGTTTTGTGCCTGAAGAAATTTATTCCTAGCAAGGCTCCGATTGATCCACCCACCAGTGCTAGTGTCCAGAGGGTTCTTTCTCTGATTCTCCTTTTTTGAATTTGGGACAATAGCTTGTCTAATCCGAAATAGAAAAAAGTGATAAGATTTATTACCACTAGATATATTAGGATAGCCTGGTTTGTTGTAGTTAATTCTAGCCACCAATTGATAATCATATTATTCAGCATGATGATGCTTTCTATCGTCTTCAGATAGTTGTATTAGTGCCTGCCTCACTTCATTGGGTTTGTGTACGTTGTAGAAAATAATGTTAATATTACTTGAAGCAGTTTTTACTGTGATATTTCCGTATTTAAATAGTGTGGCAATTATTCCATGCACTTCAACAGTTACATCCTGGACACGATAAAGATCAACTTCTGAAATAGTGCGGGAAAATAGCCCGTGCTGTTCAATATCTACAATTCTATCATTGGTTACTATCCAAAGATCAAGGTAGAAATCAATGAATTGGGCGTAGAAGAATAGGTAGATGCTTAGATAGTAAATACTAGCTAGGAGTACAGCTAAAGGAAATATTATAGCTCCATGGATAAAGTCTGGAAAGATATTTTCAGCCAAGAAGTACAGCACCACTGGTACTGATGATAGTACCAGAAACAGAGCGCCGATTGGAATAAAAGTAATTGGATGACGGCGCAATAGGTATTCTATCTTTTCGTATGCTTTTTGTTTTATCAAGTGTGCAACCTGCATAGTATTAGAAAATAATGGATCCCTTCACCCATTCAATGTCAAAAAGAGTTATTTGGGTTTGCCAATCTACTTCCATTAGTAGCTGGGCAGTGAAATATAAAGTAAGGACAGTAAGGGTGAAGATGAAAAAGGTGATAACAAAACTAGCAAAGGTGAAAGAGGCTGTCATCACAATGTGATAGAAGTTCATAATTGAAAAAGCCACAAAAACAGCTAGGAATAGTAGGTAAATAAATAGGAAGCTGTATAAAGGTATTTCAAGCATATGCTATAGCAAGTTGTTTTGTTCTTTAAATTCTTCTCCTAGATGTTCGTGAGCTATCTTAGTGGCCTTGCGTCCACGAGGCGTTCTTTCAATCATCCCTATTTGAAGAAGGTATGGTTCGTAAATAGTTTCAATAGTATCCATTTCTTCAGCTACTGCTGCAGCCAGAGTGTTGAGGCCCACAGGTCCGCCAGAGAATTTAGTTATAATTACAGAAAGAATTTTACGGTCAACAGCGTCAAGCCCGTGTTCATCAATGCTAAGTAACTCTAAAGCATTCTTTGCTACCTCATCATCTATTTTACCATTATGCCTCACTTGAGCAAAGTCTCTCACTCGTTTAAGCAACCTGTTGGCCACCCTAGGAGTCCTTCTTGCTCTTTTTGCAATGCTCTTGCTTGCTTTAGGATGGACCTCTACTTCTAGTATTTTTGCGTTCCGATCCAAGATCTCCCTTATATCATCATTTTCATAGAAATTTAAGTGGAATACATGACCAAACCTATCTCTTAACGGGCCTGATAGTAGGCTCATTTTAGTGGTAGCTCCAATTAGAGTGAATTTTTCCAATGGCATACGCATTGTGCGTGCAGCAGGACCTTTTCCAATGATGATATCAATTACAAAGTCCTCCATTGCAGAGTAGAGGACTTCTTCTATAGTTTTGTTGAGTCGATGGATCTCATCAATAAAGAGGATGTCACCCTCTTCTAGATTAGAAAGTATCGCTGCTAAATCACCCACTCTTTCTAAGGCTGGTCCTGCTGTCACACGGATATTTACTTTCATTTCCTTAGCAATAATATTGGCTAGGGTAGTTTTCCCTAAGCCAGGATTGCCATATAACAAGACATGTTCAATAGGCTCGCCTCTTTTTTGGGCAGCTTCCATTGATATGTTTAGAGGTTCTTTTATTTCTTGTTGACCTACAAACTTATCTAAAGTTTGTGGCCTTAAAGTTACCTCAATTACTTCTTCTTCTACCTCTGCTCTAGGGTTAACCAACCGGGGTTCCATATTCTCGTCTAAATTGTATACTTCTTCTTCCATAGTCCTGGTATTGTACCTGGTTGATATGAAAAAAGCAATCTGTCAATATGATTTTAGGTTGTTTATTTTCCCCTTTATTAGTACAATATAGGTATTACCTGATTAATCTTATGAATTCAATCTCTCCACTTCAGATTTTTTATAAAACTGCTAAGTATTTGGAAGCTAGGCCAATGGATTTTTGGTCTGCCAAGTTGAGACAAGAAGTTCTGTCAGGTGTGGGTGAATCTGTTAACAAACTGCTTAGTGTTTTAGAAAAGAAATACATGCAAGATACTCAAGCCTTCAGGCAGTTGAAAGCATTGGAAGGAAGTTTGGGTAATGATAAAATTGACGAGGTGAAATTCACACAGAATCTTTTTAATCTAGTAGAATTGTATAGTCTTTCTCCGTACAAGAAAGATCAGGAAGAGTTAATTTATGAAACATTCACAATTCTTGGGGTGGCTAGAAAAAAGATAATTGAATATCACTTGCTATTAGAGAGTCTTGAAAAAAAGTCTAGTGAATTAAGCCCTGAAGAAATAGATATCGCTGATTTGGATACATTACAAAAGGTTGGAGTATTTTATGTTTTAGAATATACCTTGCAGGTATTGCATGAGTGGCCCAATCTTTCAGTTGCTGGTCAAAAAGAGTTACTTAATCAAGGTCTGGCTACCAATAGTGGTAACTTGCCAGCTTTTCTACCTCTAGCAGAGTCTTTTCGTAAGGAAGTATGCTTCAAGATATATAATAATGAGTTGAGGAAAGAATCACTAACAGCCTTTTATGAATTTGAAGGTTTTTGTTCATTGTCAGATGTTGATATTGATTCATTTGGGCCTGCCCTCAAGAAGTTGAATTTACAATTACTACACCTATTTAAAAACCACGGCCTAGTTATATACAAAGCCATGGTTTATAGTACATTTGGTTCTGACACCCCGATGGATCAAGTGATAGAGCAAGTAGAGCAGATACAAGTTTAGCTTACATTCCTAATTCCTGTTGCCAGGCTTGGTAAGATTCAGGATGACTCTCTTTGACCATGTTAATGGTCTTTTTTAGTGTATCGACATCATGGTCAATATTGAATGCTTGCAAAGCGTCATTAATGGCTTTACTACTCTCAACACACTCTTCTCCATTTGCCAGTCGATTTTTAGCCTTGTCAATCGGCGGAGGAAAATCATCACTCATACCAACTTGGAGATTTAGATTATCTAGTATTTCATCATCACACAACCTTTCGGCGATTTCACCGGTAGTGTATGACCATGGAGTTTGATACATTTTGTCTTTATGCAGGAAGTGTAGGAAGCCACCTTTTTGTATGAAGGCCTGTTCTAGCTTCATTGTAAGTTGAAAGTCGGTGCCTTCGTTTTCGTCCCTTATTTTCTTTGCTAACTCTGCTAAGTAGATTCCTGTTTGGACACTATCTTCTAGGGCTGTCTTTTCTTCAAGTAGTGCTGGTTTTATTATTGAATATACTTGAACATCAATACCTTTTTTGGCCAGCATTTCAACGCTTTCTTCAAATTCAGACAAAGAGTATCCTTTAGATATAGAAATTTCTCTAATTAAATTGTTGGCACTTTCTAGGCCAATACCGATTTCAATTTTTTGGTCTGGACGTAAGATGGACTGTAATCGATCAACCTCTTCTTCATCAATATATTCTATTCGAGATTCTATTAATATTTTTTGGAAAGGTAGCTGAGCAATTTTTTCAAAGATAGTTGTCCTGGCAGCTTTGGGCATTTCTTTGTCATTCAAGAAAGACCCTGGACTCAAAATGTCGATCTTAGTAATGTCGCCCTGATCTTCTTTTGCCCATTTAGGCAAATCTTCATCTGTCGGTGCAACCAGCAGGTCGGCTCTTTCCAGGCTTGAGTTAAATTGGTTTTTTATATGAGAAGCACCAACATTATGATCAGTGGATCCTTCAAAAAAGAAACAACAATTAGCACAACGACCAAACTCGCATCCTTTTTTTCCTTTGAATTCAATTAGAAATCTTCTACCACCTTTTGTAGAGCCGATTTCACAAGCTACTGCTTCGTTAGGGTTACTTTTGTTAGCTTCGCCATTAACTACAGCCTCACTATCATCGCTTCTCTTTTCTAGATATATTTTGTACATTTCCGTCATTTTCATTGCTAGTTCATTATATTCTTTAAAGTTCATTATATCTGTTTTACCAGCAAGAAGCTCTGGAACACCTTGTAGATTTTCTGCATGTTTAGCAAGCTGTGTACCCAAACTATTCATTAGTTCTTCAAAGCCTTCAGGTTTTTCTATACCCTGTCCTATTAGTAGTTTGTTGAGGGCAGCGTGGTATACTTCTAGCTTTTCTACATAGTTGTAGAACTCATCGATTCTGAAAACTCCACCAAGTTCAAAATCAAATAACACATGAGCACATTTTTCTAGTTTTTTAGCACAGGCAGGAGCCTCTTTTTTAATTAGCTCTATATCTATGTCTTTGTCAGAAGGTGTTAGTCTGTGTATCTGTTCTAGTGAATCATAGAAAATAGTTTCAATTTCTCTAAATTTAGCTTCCATGTCAATTGTTTCTTTGGCTTCTACTAACTCTTTGTCAATTTGTCCGTCTCTAGGGATGGGTAGGCCGTCTAATCGGTTGTAAATTTTGTCTAACTGGTCGTGGAAACTGGCTAATTCGTATAATTCAAACAGGCCCTTCATTCTAGATTTGTGGATTAGGTCAGTAGTATCTGTGAATAAACGGGCTAAAGCAACTGTATCTTTGGTGCTGATTGGTCCTTCAAGGTTTTCAAAATGGAACATTCTTTCACCAAGCATTTTAAGTTGTTCTTCAATTTTAGTTTTTTCAGTTAATTCTTCAGCCCTCATTTCGTTTGTCACAGCTTCGCCAGATCTTAATTTTTTTGCAGGTGCTATGCTAATTTTAGCTTCCATGGGTTTGGCACCAGCCTGGTAGTCGATTCGTGCTTCATAAAGTTCATCAGCCTTTAGATCAACAGGTTGTTCTAACTGTATTACCTCATCCTGTCCCAGAAAATCGCAAGTATTACTATCAATCACAACATTGCGGGATAGTTCAACAATACTTGAAACATTTACAGCATTGACTGTTGTGTCAGATTTAGCCTTGAGCAGGACCACTGTTTCACGATCTAAATTTTCGTCTTGTTCAAAGCTAATAACATCGAATTGTGCTTTAGAAGAGCCGAAGTCGGGCTGTTTAGGTAGTTCACTACGTACTGCTGATTGATTTTCTGTGTCAGGGGCGGTAACCAGCTCTATGTACGAACGAAAACGTTGTGGGATTACTCGTCCTCCATCTTTGAGGAATTTACGTAGATGATTAACTACTTGTATTTGTGGTTCTTCAAACATTCCTGTATACATGTTTTCGCTTATAATCACATCCACTTCTTCAGGTAGGACATACTCTGTTGCATCTGCTTCAATAACTTCAATAATGTTACCAAAGCCACAGTGTTCTACGAAAGTTTGGCAGGCTTTTACAGTTTGTGGGTTTATCTCTAGTGCATAGACTTTTTTTGCTCCAAAGGCTGCTGCCATAATTGCTAGTATGCCGGTGCCAGCACCGGCCTCCACCACTGTATCTCCTGAATTTACACTAGCTTCGGCTGCCACATCTCCTTGTTTAATAATTTCACGTAAAGCTTTGTGAAATTGTTCAGTTCTTACAGTATCAAAAAGACACCGCTTGGCTTCTGCTAAGGGGAGTCCTTTTTCATGTGTGTTCTCTAGTTCACTGATGTCAGTATTTTCCAGAGCTTGGATAAAAATACTTTCAATCTCACCAGATATTGCACTGAACTCAGAGTTGTTGATTAGGTCGGTCAGGTATGTACGTCTTTCTTCTGGTGTTTTTTCTGTAAAGTCATTTTTTTCTGACCCTACGTTTTCCTCTTCAGTGATTAGCGCAGCAACTGCCATTTCTTCTTTGAGCTTGTTTTTTTTACTGGATCCTGGCTTTGGTTGGGTGTCTTTAGACTGTTCTCTTTGTTCTCTCTTGTCTTGTTCTCCAGTGTCTTTTGTCATATTTCTTAGTTTATACTCGATGCTTGATAAAACTATTGTACCACATTGTCGCCAACTTGTGGATAACTTAACGTCAAATAGTTCACTTTCGTCATATCTTTGCTAGCTTGAGGGAAAAAAGAGGTGTCGCCCAATTATTTGGGGGGTGTTTGGCAAATGTGCTATAATAGTTCTTGCCTGTTGTTTGCACAACATATAGTGCCTTGAGATGCCTTGAACTACTACATATAGTGTTCGCAAGATGCACAAGGAAGCACCAAAATTCGGGTGTTTTTTAATCGCCTACAGATAATCTATTAATAATTATATGGGTCCAACAGATTCGAAAATAATCCAAAGTGTTCACCTGGGACAGAAAGAAGATCCTAGTTTTAAGTATGATAGTGAAAAAGGAATGCGGTTTAAGAGGCTTTTTAGTGAAGAAGGAAGAAGTCCTTTTGAAATGGTGGAGTATGAAAAGCGAGAATCAATGATACGCGAGCCAGATGGCACAGTGGTATTTGAAATGAAGGGCATAGAGGTACCCAAAGATTGGTCCCAAGTAGCTACTGACATTATTGCCCAAAAATACTTTCGTAAAACCGGAGTTCCTCAATATGATGAGAGCGGTGCTGCTAAACTGGATAAAGACGGGTCGCCCGTGCTTGGACCTGAAACCAGTGTAAAGCAGACTGTTCATAGGATGGCTGGTACCTGGCGTTATTGGGGACAGAAATATGGTTACTTTGCTTCTCATAAGGATGCCTGGGTTTTCTATGATGAACTAGTAGTAATGATGTTGAAACAGATGACAGCCCCAAATTCACCTCAGTGGTTCAACACTGGACTTAATTGGGCATATGGTATTAACAGCCAGGCCCAGGGACATTATTATGTGGATCCTGATAACGGAGTGATGGCAAAATCAAAAGATGCATATACGCGTTCTCAAGCTCATGCGTGTTTTATCCAAGCTGTTTCAGATGATTTGGTAAATGATGGAGGAATTATGGACCTATGGGTAAGGGAGGCTCGATTATTTAAATATGGTTCTGGTACAGGAACCAATTTTTCTTTTTTACGAGGATCTGGAGAGCCTCTATCAGGTGGTGGCCAATCTAGTGGCCTAATGAGTTGGTTAAAGATTGGAGATCGTGCAGCAGGAGCTATTAAATCAGGTGGAACCACCAGGAGAGCTGCCAAGATGGTGACATTGAATATAGATCATCCAGATATAGAGAAGTTTATCAACTGGAAAGTGGGGGAAGAAAAAAAGGTAGCTGCACTAATTGCAGCTGGATATCCTTCAGATTATGAAGGAGAGGCATATCAGACAGTGTCAGGTCAGAATTCTAATAATTCAATTAGAATACCTAATAAGTTCATGGAAGCTGTGGGCAATGATGGCTCTTGGAACCTTATCTGGCGTACTGATGGCAGTGTGTGTAAGACAATGAGGGCACAAGAATTATGGGATCAAATTTCATATGCAGCATGGGCTTGTGCCGATCCAGGGATTCAGTTTGATAACACAATAAATGAATGGCATACATGCCCTCAATCAGGACGTATTAATGCCTCCAATCCATGCAGTGAATATATGTTTATTGACAACACTGCATGTAATCTAGCTTCTTTGAATTTAGTTAAGTTTTTTGATGCAGAGAAGAGGGAGTTTTTAGTAGAGGATTTTAAACATGGTGTAAGACTCTGGACTACAGTGTTGGAAATAAGTATTTTAATGGCACAGTTCCCTAGCAGGGAAATAGCTCAAGGGAGCTATGATTTTCGTACACTAGGTCTGGGGTATGCTAATATTGGTTCTGTGATGATGATGGCAGGGATTCCATATGAATCAGAAGAAGCATATGCTTTTACAGGATCAGTTACTGCTCTAATGACAGCAGAGGCATACAAGACCAGTGCTGAGTTGTCTAAGTTACTAGGTTCTTTTTCTAAATTTGAGCTTAACCGAGAGGACATGCTGCGAGTGATACGAAATCATCGTCGTGCAGCATTTAATGCAGAAGATAGTGAATATGAAAAGCTTGCTATAATTCCTAGAAAGATTGATCCTGAACATGCACCTGCATATTTGGTAGCAGCAGCTAGGGAAAGTTGGAATGATGCTTTGGCATGGGGTGAAAAGCATGGATACCGCAATGCTCAAGTAACCTGTTTAGCGCCAACTGGTACTATTGGTTTGTTAATGGATTGTGCTACCACTGGAGTGGAACCAGACTTTGCTCTAGTGAAATTTAAAAAACTAGCAGGAGG
>CAYPPF010000018.1:16534-21083 GCA_964412535.1 uncultured Gammaproteobacteria bacterium
ATACTTCCGTATTGTTAATGAGGCAGTCCCTGTAACATTACAGAATCTAGGATACGGTGAGGCGGAAATGAAAGAAATTTTAGAGTATATGAAAGGCAGAGCTGATATTACAGACTCCCCTCATGTTAATACCAAGAGCTTAAAGGAAAAAGGATTTAGTGACGGAGATATTGAGGCTGTAAACAAAGCTTTGACAGGAGCTTTTGAGATAAAGTTTGCTTTTAACGTCTGGACTTTAGGGGAGGAATGCATGAAAAGAGTTGGTTTCCAAGCGGCGGAATATAATGACCCTAACTTCAATATGTTGAAGGCTCTGGGATATAGCGATGAGCAGATGGAAGAGGCTAATGAATATGTTTGTGGGAGCATGACAGTGGAAGGAGCTCCTCACCTAAAAGAAGAACACTATTCTGTATTTGACACAGCTAATCGTAATGGAAAAAAAGGTAGGCGTTTAATCCACTATGCAGGCCATATAAAGATGATGGCAGCAGTACAACCCTTCTTGTCAGGTGCTATTTCAAAGACCATTAACATGCCTAATGAAGTAACAGTGGATGATGTAAAGTACGCATATGATGAATCTTGGAAGAGTGGACTTAAAGCAGTGGCGCTGTACAGAGATGGATCTAAATTGAGTCAGCCTTTGTCTACCTCATCAGAGAATAACGGGGACAAGGAAGAAGAGGAAGAGACTGTGGCTGTAAAAGAAGAAGAAAAAACTACAATACAGCGTCCTTTAGTAAAAGAAGATTTGGAAAAAGTAAGCAAGATGCTATCCAATGATGACGTGGACGAGGCAGTGCGCCAAGCAAGCGAGATATTAAGCCAACACACAGGTATTACTGTTGCATCAATGGAATCATACGAAAGAGATGGCACAGTGACTGGTAAGCGAGTGTATTTGCATGGTGAGAAGCGTAAGGTGCCAGCCAAACGAGGGGGCATCACTGTTTCAACAAAGATCGGTAACCAACAAATTTGGATGAGGACAGGGGAATACCCTGATGGTAGATTGGCAGAGATTTTTATCGACATGTACAAAGAAGGGGCTGGATTCCGTAGTTTGTTAAACATGTTTGCTATATGCGTATCTATGGGTTTGCAACATGGAGTCCCACTAGAAAAGTATGTAGAAAACTTTGTATTTACAAGATTTGAGCCAGCTGGATTTACTGACCATCCAAATATCAAGAGTTGTACTTCTGTTATAGATTTCGTATTTCGTGTACTTGGTATGGAGTATCTTGGAAGAACAGATTTTGTCCAAGTTCCTCCCAAAGGAATCCAGAAGAACAAGTTTGAGAATCTAGCTAAGCTTTCTGATAATAGCGCGGCACAAAATACAATGAACCTACAGGTAAAGGAGATAGAAAAAGTTGTTGAACAGGTGGATGATGATCAGATTTCTTTACCAACACTAGAGAGTGAGGAAAATCAAACACCAGATTCAATGGACAAGGCATTAGAAGATATGATGGGCGATGCTCCAGCATGTGCCACTTGTGGTCATGTTACTGTAAGGAATGGAAGTTGTTATAGGTGTCTGAACTGTGGGGACAGCATGGGCTGTAGTTAGATGGGATAAAAAGATTTTTAACAAACACCGGAATACTTCCGGTGTTTGCTTATCACCTCATTTTGTGTTTTAATAATTGATGTATGAAAATATACACTAAAATAGGAGACAACGGAGAAACAGCCATGATCGGGGGAGAGAGAGTGAAAAAAAGTTGTTTAGAAATGGAGGTCATCGGAGAATTAGATGAGCTAAATGCTGCTTTAGGTATTTTACTTTCTCAAATGAATGAAAAACAGTTTTCTGATATTAAACCAGAGATAGTAAAGATCCAACATAATCTTTTTACGATTGGTTCAAACATTGCTGCCTTGCAAACAGACTTGTCTGAAGTTCCTCAGATCAATAAAGTAGAAGTACAGGCTCTTGAGCAGCTGATTGATAGGTTGGATAAGGATTTACCAGAGTTGAAAAATTTTGTTATACCAGGCGGAGACCAGGCTACTGCTACCAGTTATTTTGCTAGAACAATATGTCGTAGAGCAGAAAGACAGTTGATTAAACTATCAGAAAAGTATGATGTTAGTAGTGTTATTAAGACATACCTTAACAGATTGAGTGATCTTTTGTTTGTATTAGGTAGGTGGGTTAATAAGAGAACTGGTAACAAAGAAATATTGTGGCAAAAGTAGGTACTCTTGATTTTTTGTTGATTTTTTAGTATAATCCCATTTGCATGCCCAGGTGGTGGAACCGGTAGACACGCAAGACTTAAAATCTTGTGGTCGCAAGACCGTGCGGGTTCAAGTCCCGCCCTGGGCACAGCGTCCCAAAAATCCCGACATTGTCGGGGTTTTTGTTTATTGGGCAACAGCGTGTTGCCCTAGTGTGAAAAGGAACGATTCGTGCCTACCTTTTTACGAATGGAGGACCACATTCAGCCGGTCGCCTTACCTCGACCGGACATGGATGTATTCTTAGGTACCTCACCCGCCTAGGAGTCCACCGGAAACCGCACGTGGCTTTGAAGTAGTAGGAGAGCTGTTCATTCCTACGTCTTGCCTCCTCTACGTCAGAGAACACTGAGCACCGTGGTTTCAAGCTTTCGCCTCCTTCTGGCGGACGTAACGGCCTAGAGAGATTGATGCCTTTCTTGGGAGTCAGAAAGTCAATGAGTTCCGACAAGATGTATAATACCATCTGTCGTGCGGGGCCAACCGTTCTCATGACTTATCCCTCCTTCTCCTAAGAGCTAACCCTACTGCCACTACTGCAACAGAGGTTGCCCTTTGCAACAGGGCAAGATCAATCTTTTTAGGATTGATCACAATGTTCTTGAAAGGATTGATCATGTCCACAGGTGCTTCCAGAGTTGTTTCTAGCTTTTCAGCCAGCCCGGGCAACTGAGAACATCCTCCTCCCAAGAATATGCGGTCTAATCCCCCTCCAGCCAAGGAATTCGTAGCCTTGAAGAAGTCAAGCGATCGACTGATTTCACTGACGAGGTTGCCTATAAATCGGTCTGACAACTTTCGTGCGTCAGTGAGAAGAGATGAGCTGGATGCTGGCTGGTCGCCGGTTTTGTACACCTCAGCCTCTTCATGGCTAATGTTGAGCACTTCGCTGATGGTCTCGGTGAGAGTCATCCCACCTAAGGGTATGTGGCGGTGGAATTCTGGCAGTCCATCCTGGGCAAATACGAGGTTTGTGTGTCCGTTCCCCGCATTCACAAGTAGTGTTACTTCGAATGGATTACTGCCGTAGTTCAACTCAAGTGCGTTCATGAGCGCCATTGGGTCGATATCCACCACAGTAGGCACAAGACCTGCCTCAGTGAGGACGGCAACATAATCAGCGATTATGTTTTTCTTTCCGCCCACGACCAGGAGCTCCATTGATCCCTGTCCCTTGTTGTCATTCAGAACTTGGAAGTCAAGCGCCATTTCGTCCACTCTGAAAGGCATGTTCTGGTCTGCCTCATATGGCACCATTTCCTCCAGTTCTGGACCACTCATCTGAGGCATTTCCAGCCTTTTGACGATGAAGTGGGGCTCAGAAATCGCTACTGCTGCCGGCCAACCTTTTAGTCTATGGTCAATGACCATTTCCTTTAGGCGACCGGCCAGTACTTCGAAATCCATGACAGCTCCATCCACCACGGTCGATGGTGGGAGTAGAGCGATGTCAAACTTTGCCAGATAGAGAGAATTCTTCCTCTCTCTTAGCTGGCAGAGCTTGATGGAGTGGGAACCGATGTCCACTCCAACAGCCATTCTCGGGGCCAGACTAAGCATGTCATCCTCCTCTGCTTGTGCGGTCGTGCGTACCACCGCGATTAAGGGGAATGAGGAGACCATCTCCTCATATTTAGTATATCATGCTAATACATTGATGCATTCGGCATGTTGTTTTGTATCTGTCAAGTCCTATTGAAAAGTAGGTGGCCAGATGGTAGAATATATGTTGTATG
Source organism: uncultured Gammaproteobacteria bacterium (assembly GCA_964412535.1). Lineage (GTDB taxonomy): Bacteria > Patescibacteriota > Patescibacteriia > Magasanikbacterales > UBA922 > CAYPPF01. The sequence continues at coordinate 20,524 of CAYPPF010000018.1, forward strand.
AGTATAGAAAATGAACAATCAGCAGAGCTACTTCGTAAACGGTCCAAAGAAACTGTCGAGGTTGGATATGAAACCAAGGAGGGGAAAGAAGCGGATGGAGAGCTGAAAGCTGCAGCTGCCCTTGAAAGGGCAGATTATTTGGTAAAGGAAGTGAAGCAGAGCAGAAAACAGATGCAGAACATTCTTCTTCATATGCAGCAGGTGATGAATGCCATTCGGCAACTAAGGGCTCAATTACAGCTAGCTGATGGGGAAGAACCCTCTTCTGTGGCACATGACAAGGAGAAAACAGAAGAGTTGAAAGAAAAGATTGGTGAGTATACGGATGAGATCAAAAGCATGCGTCTTGATTTGATAAAAGAGCAGGTGGAGGAGCTAAAGAGTGAGTATGCTGGAACAGTGATAGAGGAATTACAAAAAAAGGCTGAGTTAATGATTGATGATATGATCAAGGAAATAGAGTAAGAAATTTTGGGTATTAAAAAACACCGCCTAGGCGGTGTTTTGTTTTTACATCTTCCAGGACAACCCCGGACGGAAATCAAAGCCGACAGACGATA
>CAYPPF010000019.1:0-19219 GCA_964412535.1 uncultured Gammaproteobacteria bacterium
CTTTTTTGTGCATACCATGCCGCCACTGGAGAATCAATTCCTCCGGAAAGCAAAACTACTGCCTTTCCAGAAGAGCCTACAGGAAGTCCCCCAGGACCTGACTCTTTTTCTGTGTATATAACAGTACGATTATCAACCACCTCAATCACGCATTCAAGATCACTTTCTTCCAGTTTCACTTTCTTTTTCATCTTTTCCACTACCAATGCTCCTACCTGTTCATTAATCTGTTGAGAGTTGAGAGAAAAGTTTTTATTAGAACGATGAGTGGTAATACGAAAGGTATTAAAATCTTTCTTTTCAAGCACTGTTATAACTTCTTGTTCAATCTCTCCTATGCTTGAACCAACTACTGTTCCAAAAGAAAAATTAGCTATCCCAAACGTAGCTTCTAATAGATTAGACCAGACTTCTTTGTTATCAATATAGTCTGCTTCTATACAAAATCTACCGTACATTTTCTTTACTTGTCCGGAAAGATTATTGATCCTTATCTTGATTTTTATGTTATCCATTAATTGTTTCTCAAACTTTGGCCTGTTTTTTCCTTTGAGACCAATTTCATCATAGTGGATAACTATGCATTGACAAGACATAATGTGATTGTTACGCGTATGGTATAATATACCAGAACAAGGCTAAAAATCAAATAATTCCAATTATATGGTTCTACTATACTCTGAACCGCTTCCCGAAGAATGGGAGGCTCCTGATTTTCACCTTACTGGTACAAATGGAGAAAAGTACTCCCTAAGCAACTTTTTTGACAAAAAAGGACTCCTGATTGCCTTTACTTGCAATCATTGTCCATATGCAATTGCTTCATGGCCTTTGTTAGTTGAATTGAATGAGAAGTTTAAGAAAAAACTCGCTGTGGTTGCAATAAACCCAAATGATGCTGATACATATACTGATGATTCATTTGCAAATATGCGAAAACTAGTTGAGGAAATGAACCTTTCTTTTCCATACTTGCATGATGAGACCCAGGAAATTGCCAAAGAATACAAAGCTCAGTGTACTCCTGACCTTTACTTGTTCAAGAATGAGGGAGGGAGATTCAAGCTTTGGTATCATGGGAGAATAACAGACGACTGGCAGAATCCTGAGAAAGTAAAAGAAAGAAATCTTGAAGATGCTATGTTGAGATTAGCTAATGACGAACGAAAACCAGAAAATCAACCCCCGTCAATGGGATGTTCAATAAAATGGAAATAATCAATAAATATATGCAACACTATGTGTGCACTGGAGAGTGCGGGGGAGTTTCTCGAGAACCAGGGACTTGTCAGGCTGATACTTGCTCTAAACATAATCAACCTCTAGTCCAATGCGACTGCAATGGAGAAGAACATAAGTTAGAAGAAGAGTAAACATATGTCTGTAGCAATCTATTCTACTCCTACCTGCCCATATTGTCAGCAGGCAAAGGAGTATTTCAAGGAAAACAAAATTGAATATACAGAGTACAATGTTGCTGATGACCAAGAAAAAGCAAAAGAGATGATAGAAAAGTCAGGACAAATGGGAGTGCCAGTAATTGACATCAATGGCACCATTCTTGTTGGCTTTGACAAGGGAAAGCTAGAAGAAGCTTTGAAAGGCTAGTAATATTTAGATACGGAAAACCTCAGATAAGTCTGAGGTTTTCTTTTTACAAAGTTTGTGATAGAATAACGGCTATATAAATAAATTATGTCAAAAGAAATTGTACTAGATATTGAGACAACAGGGGATATACGAGATTTCAACAATCTTCAGCTTACAGTAATCTCAATCTATCAATACGAGACTGACAAATATACTACTTTTGTAGAGGAAGAGCTGGGAGAACTCTGGCCTATCCTGGAAAAGTCAGAAAGATTAATTGGTTTTAACAGCGAACACTTTGACCTTCCCATCCTCAATAAATACTATACTGGCGACTTGTTAGGTTTTCCTCATCTAGACATGTTGAAAGTAGTAAGAGAATCAACTGGAACAAGATACAAGTTAAATGACCTTGCAAAGGCTACTTTGCAGATAGAAAAGAGTGCTGATGGACTACAAGCTCAAGAGTGGTGGGAAAAAGGAGAGGTGGAGAAGATAAAAAAATATTGTGAGCAGGATGTAAAAGTCACTAAAGAATTATATGAATACGGGAAAAAGAACTGTATGCTATACATTGAAACCCTTACCGGAGAACTCCAGCCATTTGCAATTAATTTTGACACTCCTAAAGAACCAGTAAACTCTCAAGGAGAGGAAAGCGGGAATATTAACCTCACGCTTCCCATATAGTTTGGTTGGTAAATTAACAAAAGACCCTTAAAGGTCTTTTTTTATGAATTGATTTCCTGCCCAGCGCGAATTGCGTCTGGGCAGGATCAATGAAGATTCGCAATAGCTCCTTGACGTCTTTCTGTAAGCTTGAACTGGAGCCAGGTACCCATCGGTATTGATGGGTGTTTGTCTTCCAAACTTACGATGAGAGGCGCTCCCCCTATTACCTTGAACTGTTCCCAGTTCTTTCCGCAAACAGCACATGTGTACCGCCTCTCTGGCGGACTACCACTCGCAAACCATGAAAGTATTTGTGTGTTTTCCACTACTGATCCACCGCACTTTAAACAATTCTCCATTGACATATCCCCCTATTTGACGAAAGTTCTACTGTATTCATATCATGAAATGTTATAAAAGTCAAGGTATACAAAAAAACACCAGTCTGTAACTGGTGATTTGTTATTGATCTTTTTAAAACACTTCAAAATGTATTTGTTTTAAATCTGTTCCTTTCTCTATCAATGCATTCCTTACACTCTTTACCACTTCTGTTTGTCCACAAATATATGAATGCATTTTATGAGCATCACCAGGTAGATGCTCTGTAACCCTGCCCTTGTATCCAACCCAACTATCCTTGGGTTGGGAAAGGGCTAGTTTGTATGAAAAGTTATCATATTTTTTACTAAGCTCTTCAAGTCTGTCCTGCCAGAATACATCTTCTTCATGTCGTACCCCGAATACTAACTCCATTTTCTCTTTATTTCCTTTTTTTTCTAGTTGATCTCTGATAATACTAATGACAGGGGCTATTCCCGTTCCTGTTGCAACACCCAAAAAAGGAGTATTAACCTCTTTACACACAAAGGTACTAATAGCACTGGACATTTGTATTGAAGTACCCTCTTCTATGTTTTGAAAAAAAGTACTGGCTTTTCCTCCAGGGATGAGCTTGATCACAAAATGCAGATTTTCATCATGGGGAGAGGAGGCAATAGAGTATGAACGGAGGATAGACTTTTCTTTGTGAGGAATACTAAACTGTATGTATTGTCCAGCTAGAAAATCAAAATTGTCTGGTTTTTCAAACACAAATTCGAGCACATCACCAGTATACTGTATCTTAGAAATTAATTTAGTATTGTGTGATTCACCATGCATAATAATTTGACAAACCCCATATTATGATATATCATACCTTAAAAGTATTATTTAATCAAGCTATATGCCGCAATTCACTAAAGAGGCTGATTATGGACTACAGCTCATAACAGCCCTAGCTAAGCTCGAAAAAGGGGATTTGTTAAGCTTAAGGAAGTTCTCTAAAGAGAGTAACATTTCTTTTCTTTTTTTGCAACGTATAGCCAAAAAACTAAGGGAAGCTGGGTTGATAAGGTCCACAAAAGGGGCTTGTGGAGGGTATTGCTTGAACAAAAATCCTCAAAAAATCTCTATTATCGAAATAGTAGAATCCCTAGAAGGGGAGTGTGCTGTAATGGATTGCCTTAAAAAAGACTGTTGCTGTGGATGTGGGAAGGAAGATACATGCCCTTCTAAGAAAATATTTGCCAGTATAAACAAAGAATTAGTAGGTTATTTAACAAAAACCAAACTATCAGACCTATTAGACAACTAGTATGTTTCCGGACAAGCCAAAAGACAAAAAACTAGTATACCTTGACCATGCTGCTACCACTTATGTAGATCTAGAAGTGAAGCAAGCTATGGATCCTTTTTTTTCTGACCAATTTGCAAATCCTTCTGGATTGTACGGTATTGGCAGAGAGACAAGTAGTGTAATGAGCAAAGCCAGACGAAATATCGCTGAAGTACTTCACACCCTCCCTGACTCTATTATCTTCACCAGCGGAGGAACTGAATCAGACAATCTGGCTATCTTTGGTATTGCAAATAAGCATTCTGAAAAAGGAAAGCATATTATCACCACTAAAATAGAGCACCATGCTGTGATACACCCAATGGAATTACTAGAAAAGCAAGGATTTGAAATAACTTACCTGGAAAGTGATGAAACAGGACAGGTGGACATAAAAGAACTAGTAAAAGCAATCAGGCCAGATACTATTCTAGTATCTCTAATGTATGCAAACAATGAAATAGGGGTAATACTTCCAATTGCTGATATTGGTAGAGAAATACTCAAATGGAGAAAAAAGAACAACACAATATATCCTTTTTTCCACTCTGATGCTTGTCAGGCCGCAGGAGTACTTGAAATGGATGTTGAAAAACTACACGTTGATCTGCTTTCTTTTAATGGGAGCAAGATATATGGACCTAAGGGAATTGGAGTGTTGTACAAACGCAGAGGAACAAACATACAGCCAATGGTGTATGGTGGAGAACAGGAAATGAAAATGCGCGCAGGTACTGAAAATGTTCCTGGAATAGTTGGAATATCCAAAGCATTGGAAAGAATGCAAGAGAACAAAGGAAAAGAGAATAAAAGACTAACTGAACTTAGGGACTATTTCTGGAAACAAATCCAAGAAAAAATAACCAAGGTAATTTTAAATGGACCAGAGATGGGAGAGGATCGTCTTCCAAATAACCTAAACATTTCCATCCTGGATGTAGAGGGAGAAGCATTGCTACTATACTTAGACGAATATGGTATTGTATGCTCAACAGGCTCTGCCTGTACTTCTGGCTCTCTAGAACCATCCCATGTCCTTACCAACTGTGGTCTTCCATATGAATATGCACATGGTAGTTTGAGATTCAGTCTTGGAAAGCGTAGTACTAAAGAAGATATTGACTACGTAATGAAATACTTACCAGAAATAGTGGAGAAGTTAAGGGAAATATCTCCAGTAAACCTAGCGCTTGATCCAAAAAAGAACAAGCATGCTAAAATACACCAAAGATAGTATGAACTTCAGAGGACCAACAATTAGAGGAAACGACGGCCAGTCCTGGCTATATTCTGATATAGTAAAGGATCATTTTTTCAATCCTAGAAACCTTCTGAAACAAGGAACAGAATACGAAGCTGATGGAACGGGGAGAGTGGGTTCTCCAGCTTGTGGAGATGAAATGGTAATCTGGTTGAAGATAGACAAAGAGAGTGAGAAAATAAAAGAATGTAAATGGCAAACTTTTGGATGTGGATCAGCTATTGCCTCTACCAGCATGCTTAGTGTTATGCTCACAGAAAAAAAGGGTATGACAGTAGACCAGGCTTTGAAAATAAAGCCCCAGGATATCATGGAACGACTTGGAGGACTCCCTCCCAGAAAGATCCATTGTTCTGTACTAGGAGACAAAGCTCTAATGTCAGCCATTAATGACTGGTTTCGCAAAACTAAACAATATGATAGAATAATTACTGAGGGAGCAAAGGTAATAGATAAAAAACTAAATATTACTGACAAAGATATTGAAGAGGCTGTGCTTGAGGGTGCTAAAACTCTTGAGGAAGTGCAGAAGAAACTAAAGGCAGGAGCTGGAGATCCAGAATCAATCCCTGAAATTGAACAACTAATTAGATTTTATTCAGAAAAATACTATGGCGAAAGCCGTATATAATTAGATAATTATGAAAGTAATCATAGAAGAAGAAAAATGCATTGGGTGTGGTACATGTCCTGCAGTAGCACCAGGCACTTTCAAGATGAATGATGAAACTAACAAGGCAGAGGTAATCGAACCAACAGAAGATGGAGAGGATACCATCAAAATGGCAGTTGAAAGCTGTCCTACTGTTGCAATAAAGGTTGAAGAATAAAAAAACACATCAAAAAGATGAGTCTAGGGGTCTGCAAATTGCAGGCCTTTTAAAATTTTAAAAGTGTTGGATAGGGGAACCAGAGGCTCCCCTGAGGATCAAACGTCTGTGTTGGACCAATTCAGTTTGCTGATGTAATCTACTACGATAATTCCTGACAGCCCACCTATGATTATCAGCGCAGTTGGTACTGTAAGTAGCCAAATACTCTGGAAATCTGATACAGTAGCGCGCCACCAAACCTGTTCATAGCTGGCTCCTACCACCAGAAGCATTCCCATTATCACCAGAGGCTCGAGTCTACGTAAGTACTTCTTCTTACTGGTGTATGGCGTTTCGTACTGGTAGTAGAGAAGTGTGGTAACCACACACAGCGGAATCAGGAAGTCACCCAGGTAGACAACCACCAGGCTGTTGGTGATCTGGAGAAATGCCTGGGCATTGATTGCCAAAAGCAGTATACCCACAGGCACTATGAGTCCAAAAAAGAACTTCCGCACGAAATTGTGCAGTCCCTCCCTTGTACGTATCTTCATCTTTGCCCTCCACAAAGTTGTATTCACAGACATGTTATTATGCTCTTTTTCTCTCAAAATGTCAAGAAAACAGCACATTTTACTTGATTTTTAGGGATAATCTTGCTAGCATATAACATATGTTAAATACAGGAAAACTATATATAGCTGCCACCCCAATAGGCAATCTATCTGATATTACTACCAGGGTGTTAGAAGTACTAAAGGATGTTGACTATGTTTTGTGTGAAGATAGCCGGGTAACTAAGAAATTGTTACATAAGTTTGATATCCCAGCTAAAACCATCAGCTATCATCAACATAGCAAAGAAGGAAAGATACAGAAGATTAGGGAACTGATAAAGGATGGAAAAGATCTGGCCTTGGTAACTGATGCTGGTACTCCTGGCATTTCTGATCCAGGTAATTATTTGATTAGTGAATTGATAAAGGGGATTCCAGAGTTAGAGGTGATAAGTGTGCCTGGGCCAAGTGCAGTAATTGCTGGACTAAGCATTTCTGGATTTCCAACTGACAAGTTTCTTTTTCTAGGATTTCCTCCACACAAAAAAGGAAGGAATAAATTTTTCAAGGAATTGTCAGAAAGCAAACATACAGTAGCTATATACGAATCAACTCATAGGATTAAAAAAACACTTAAGAACTTGTCAGAAGTGTTGGATCCTGATAATCAGGTGTGCGTAGCCAGAGAACTAACTAAAAAGTTTGAAAGTATATACCGCGGTACTATTTCTGAGATAAATGAAATGGATATTCCAGAAAAAGGGGAGTTCGTAGTAATAATAAAATAATTGATTGAACCCCGATCCGCTTGAATGTTCAATCAATATAGCGGGGCTTGCGCCCCTAAGTGTGGTTGAAATCCAAGGCGGATCGAGGTGATCCATCCCTCCAAACCAGTCTACAGACCGTAAGACGACATAAGTCGCTAGCCAGAGCATGTCATGGCCACTAGTCGATCCTCGTAGCCTACAAAGATGAATACTTTGCTTTAATTAAACCAATAAAAATTACCTTTGTCAATATGAAAACATTTTATATCTCCACTTCTATTCCCTATGTAAATGCCAAACCTCATATTGGCCATGCTTTAGAATACGTACAAACTGACGCTGTTGCTAGGTACCAAAGATTATTGGGTAAAGAAGTATTTTTCTTGTCTGGTACTGATGAAAACTCCCTAAAAAACGTACAAGCAGCTGAAAAAGCTGGACAGCCGATAAAAGAATTTGTGGATGAACACTATCTTTATTTCTATAACTCCAAAGACGCCCTAAACATTTCTTTTGATGATTTTATCCGCACTACTGAAGAACGACATTTTACAGGAGCACAACATCTGTGGAATGCTTGTGATCCAGATGACATTTACAAAAAGAAATATAAAGGTTTGTACTGTGTAGGTTGTGAATCCTTTTATACAGAAGATGAGTTAGAAGACGGACTATGTCCAGAACATAAAAAAGCTCCTGAAACAATTGAAGAAGAAAATTACTTTTTTAAGCTTTCTAAATACCAGGATCAGATTAGGGAACTAATAGTAAGTGATACTATTAAGGTCGCCCCTGAATTCAGAAAAAATGAATGGCTTGCTTTTATCGACCGTGGCTTAGAAGACTTTAGCATCTCTCGTTCACATGAACGAGCCCATGGCTGGGGTGTGCCAGTACCTGGTGATGCAGAGCAGATCATGTATGTATGGATTGATGCTCTGTCCAACTATATCACTGCTCTAGACTATGAAAATGAAGGGGAGCTGTATAAAAAGTTCTGGCTACAGGACAAAGACAGGGAAGTTGTGCATATGATTGGCAAGGGAATTGGAAAATTCCATGTCTTGTACTGGATTGGGTTCTTGTTGTCTGCTAAAATTCCATTACCTACTGAGGAATTTATCCATGGCTACCTTACCACAGAGGGTGAGAAAATTAGTAAAAGCTTGGGTAATGTAATAGATCCATATGAAATAGTGGAAAAATACGGAACAGATGCAGTTCGCTTCTACTTACTGGGAGCAGTTCCTTCTTACCAGGATGGTGATTTTTCTGTAGACCGATTTGAGGAATTCTATACCGCTCACCTGGTTAATGGAATAGGGAACCTTACTTCAAGAATTCTGACCATGCTAGAAAAGTATGGTGATAGCAAGATTCCACAACAAGTCAAAGACAGATACGACACAGCTAAATTCTGGAAAGAGTATGAAAAAAGTTTCACTGAATATGATTTCGCTCAAATAATTAAACTGACTAATCAGCTAGTGAGTAAATTAGATCAAACTATTTCAGAAGAGAAACCATGGGAAAAAGCCAAGAATGGAGAAAATATTTCAGAATTACTATATCAACTAGCAGAAACTTTACGCCATACTGCCATTGCATTGTTGCCGATCATCCCTGAATCAGCCCAAAAAATACTAAACCAACTCAATACACAAGATCTAGAGAGGAACTGGGGTAAATTAGCAGAAAATGGTATAATACAAAAAGGAGAAGTACTTTTTCCTCGTTTAGAAAACTAACATAAATAATATGGGACTTTTTGACGTAATTCTGCTAATTATTATTGCAGGGTTTGCCATGTTTGGCTTTTGGTTCGGACTAATACACACACTAGGATCTTTACTGGGTACGGTGTTAGGGGCTTTCTTAGCAAGTAGATACTATGAGCCAATGGCTGATTGGCTAAATGGTATTACTGGCTGGGAAGGAAATGTTTCAAAGGTATTAATGTTTGTGATTGCTTTTTTTGTAATAAATAGACTCGTTGGATTTATTTTCTGGATTGTAGACAAATTCCTCTCTGTTCTCACACGTATGCCTTTTATCAAAGGCATTAATAGATTTCTGGGAATGCTATTAGGTGTGTTCGAAGGAATGATAACAATAGGGTTAATTATATATTTCATTGACAAAGTTCCTTTGTCAGAGAAGATAATGGATTATATTGCTGATTCAGTTGTGGCTCCATATACGGTTTCCACAGCAGAGGTACTACTACCACTACTACCAGAAGCCCTAAAGATGTTAAACTCCACTATTGATTTTGTAGAAGGAGCTATTATATAACATGAGAAAGGTTTTTTCACTAATAATACTAACAATACTAATTACCGGCTGTACTAATCAGCCGGTGGTTTTAAAGAACAAAGATAAATTTCTAGAGCCTATAAAAATAGCGTTGGGAAATAAGAGAAAAGAAATTCAAATAAAAGAACCGAGTGTAAGAATCCTTGAATTCGGAGATATGATGCTGGACAGAAATGTGAAGAAAAGAATTGAAGAATTTGGAGAAGACTATCTTTTGAAAGAACTTTTGGGTGAAAAAAATAACTTTTTCCCTGATCCAGACATTACCACTGCTAATTTAGAAGGAACTTTTGCAAACTATAGAAGAGAGACTGACAAGAAGTATGCTTTCCATTTTGATCCCAGCTTAATTGAAATGGTAAAGAGATATGGATTTTCACTGTTTTCTCTAGGCAACAATCATAGTATGGATATGGGCTCAACTGGACTTGCTGAAACAAAAGAAAACCTGGATAAAGCAGGTATTGGATACTATGGAAATCAGTTTGTTGTTAATGAAGAGTCAGTACTAATCAAAGAAGTGAATGAAATAAAGATAGCTTTTCTTGGCCTTAACGATACAAATACTCCTATTAACCTAACAAAAACCACAGAATTACTTGCTAAAACAGAGGCTGACTTTAGAATAGTAAGCATACACTGGGGGATAGAATATAAATTCCTTGAATCAAGTCAGAGACAGCAATATTTGGCTCATAAATTGATAGATGCAGGAGCTGACATTATTGTAGGACACCATCCTCATGTAATCCATGAAATGGAAGTATATAATAACCGCCCTATATTCTATTCATTAGGCAATTTTGTATTTGACCAGTATTTTTCTAAAAACACACAACAAGGTCTTGGTCTTGGGCTGACTTTGGAAGAAAAAAGGATAACTGCTCAAATATTCCCTTTGCAATCTGTTCAAAGCCAGGTAAAGTTAATGGAAAAAAATGAAAGTAATGAACTAATGGATAAATTTTTGAAAGAGAGTAGGTTGGGGGAATATAATTTAATTAATAACATCATAACATTCAATATTTAGTATGTTAATAGACTCGCACTGTCATTTGCAATTCAAGGCATATGAAAATGATTACGAAGAAGTAATCAAGCGTTGCGTTGAAAAAAATATGCTGATGATAACGATTGGCACACAGAAAAACACAAGTAAAAAAGCTGTTGAAGTTGCAGAAGAAAACAATAACATATATGCAAGTGTTGGACTTCATCCAGTTCATTTGTTTCCCACTCATATAGATGAAAAGGAAGGAAGCTTTCTTTCCAAAGAAGAAACTTTTGATGAAGAATACTACGAAGAACTAATTAGATCTAATAAAGTAGTTGCAATAGGGGAATGCGGAATAGACCTATTCCATCTTCCAAAGGACAAAAGCAAAGAAAAAGTACTGGAAAAACAAAAAGAAATTTTTGTACAACAATATAACTTTGCTGAAAAAAATAATCTACCTTTAGTGATCCATGTTCGCAATGCTCATGATGAAATGATCTCATTACTAAAATCATTAAAAAGCAATGTACCCGGAGTAGCCCATTGTTTTTCCAGTAATTGGGAGCATGCGCAAGAGTACTTGGAATTAGGGATGTACATAGGAATTACTGGAATAGTAACATTCCCAGAAAAGAAAACTGATCCAAAGCCTCACCAAGAATTAATAGAGGTAATAAAAAAGTGTCCTCTAGACAGGATATTAGTGGAAACAGATGCCCCATATCTGGCTCCACAAAAATACAGAGGGGAAAAATGCGAACCATGGATGGTGGAAGAGGTGGTAAAAAAGATTGCCGAGATTAAAAGAGTAGAAAAAAGAGAACTTTTAGATGTATTAGAAATAAATACTAAGAAGTTATTTACAAAACTACAATAAAACAGCCTGTTAAGGCTGTTTTACGTATTTAACAAACAATATTTATTGACTAAACACGGACGGGGCTGCAAGGCAACCCCCAAGGATCAATACACTAAGAAAGGAACAAGGAGAGAGGTAAGGGAAAGTAGAAAGAAGCCCACACTGAAAACCCACTTTGAGAAGAACAACACCTCTGCCTGGTTTTTACCATACTCGACTGATGCTGGAACAAAACTACAGTTAACAGCGGTTTTCTCTGCCTTTTTGATCTCATTCCCATAGTGAAAGAAGAAGAGCAGGGCCAGGAAAAAATGACCCAGCATCACTACCAGACAGATTGGTATAAACATCTGCACATCTTTCGGAAATGGATCTTTGATTGTAAAGAATAGGAACCACCCCACGATGCCAAGCAGAATGCTTGTAGTAAGCAAAAGCTTATGCCCTGTAATTGGTGTTGGAAAACGTGACCAAGCATTGAACCCGAGTGGTATTCTTTTCCAGCGCAGATAGCACAAGGGAGCGGCAGCCAAGTATAGGGAGACAGTACCTGTACAGAAAATGGTCAAGAACAGTACCATTACATTGAATGTGCTCATATCTAAGACCTCCATTTGGGCAATTCTGCCCAGTTTAGCACAAAATTAGGGATTTGTCAATTTACTAGTTATACACACTTTGAAATCGGAAAACTGTTGACTGATCTTGAAAAATAGTGTAAAATATCTGCGCTTCATAACGAAAATCGAATTATGGCCCTTTTACCTACTGATCCACAAGAAAGACGATATATTTTGCTTGGTTTACGCATAATTGGCGATTTTGGGGCTACAATTGCAGTACCAGTGGTACTATTTGTACTAATTGGACAGTGGTTTGATGAAAAGTATGATAAATCTCCACTTTTTACCATAATAGCCTTTGTACTAGCAGCCATACTGTCTGGCAGAATGATATACAAAAAGACTAGAGCATATGGTAAAGAGTATCAATCAATAGAAAAAAAACACAAAAAATAAATTATGTCAGGTAATATTCACATCCCAACACTAGCTCCAGAAGTCATATTCCAGATAGGTAGTTTGAATATCACCAATACAATGATAAATGCCTGGGTTGCCATACTAATCTTCTTGGTCCTAGGTATTTTTGTTAGAAAAAGCGTGAAACTAAGTCCAGGGAAGCTTCAAAACTGGTGTGAATACTTTTTAGAGGCTGTATTGGGATATTTTGATCAAGTGACAGGAGGTAGAAAGAAGACAATAAAGTTTCTCCCTATTGTAGGATCAATCTTTTTCTTTGTCCTATTATCTAACTGGCTAGGACTGCTACCAGGAACTGGTAGCATCATGTCAGGTCATAACATGGTGCTACGACCAGCAAATACTGACCTTAACCTTACTATAGCAATGGCCCTAGTATCAGTAGCAGCATCACACTTGTTTGGCTTTGCTACTATTGGAGTATTTACTCATTTAGGAAAGTTCATTCAGATAAAGAATGTAATAAAGAGCATTAAAAAAGGACCAATCGCTATCTTCAGCTCTATTATTGAATTCGGAGTGGGATTAATTGAAATTGTGTCAGAAGTAGCAAAGGTAATTTCACTTTCCCTTCGTCTATTTGGTAACATCTTTGCAGGAGAAGTATTGATTTCAGTAATTTCTGCTTTGGTGGCTGCTTTAGTTCCAACTCCTTTTATGCTATTAGAACTGTTAGTAGGGTTAATACAGGCAGCTGTATTTGCTATGCTTACTATTGTATATTTGACTGTAGCAACAGCAGAACCTCATGGTTCTGAGGAACATTAAGGATAGAGAGTGTATTAGGAATTTCCTAATCCACCCTTTATTTTTAAGGATACTAAACCGCGAGGCTAAACACCCAACCCCCCTCGGCCGGCACTGGTATCAAAAGAGGAAAACATATGGAAGGACTAGATCATGCCTCAATCGTGGTAATGGCAAAAGCCTTTACCATGGCTATTGGCACACTTTCCCCAGCATATGCTATTGGAAAACTGGTAGCTAAAGCTATGGAAGCTATTGGACGCAATCCTGAATCTGCAGGAAAGTTGTTTGTACCAATGCTTTTGGGCGCTGCTTTTGCTGAAGCAATCGCTATTTACGCCCTAGTAGTTGTGTTCACATTGAAGTAATTGAATCAGGCAGGGCCTGTAAAGGCCCTGCTAAATTGAATTATTTTATCAAAAAAATATGTCACAAGAAGTAGAACACACACAAGAAGTTCATGTAGAAGCAACTTCTCATGAAGTAGCTGACGCTGGCGTAGCAGCTTCTTTGGGATTAAACACCCAATTATTTGCATTCCAATTAATCAATTTTGCAATTGTCGCTGTTATCATCTGGTTTCTAATCCTCAAGCCTTTGACCAAGAAACTAGAAGAGAGAAAAAATATTATCGATGAAAGCTTGGACAATGCAAAGAAAGTGGATGCTAATTTACAAATGGCAGAACAGAAGTTCCAGGAGAAGATAGGGGAGGCTAGGGCAGAGGCTAATAACATAATCACAAAATCACAAGAAGAGGGTGAGAAACTTACTACTTCCATGAAAGAAAAAGCAACTAAAGATATACATGGATTAATTGAACAAGCTAAAAAGAAAATACAAGCAGAAAAACAAGAAGTAGTGGAGGGTATAAAAAAAGAAACAGCTGGGCTAGTGGTCGCTGCTGTAGAAAAGATATTAGATGAAAAACTTGATGATACAAAAGACAAGAAGCTAATTAACGATACTATTAAAAACCTGAAGAAGTAAGGTATGAAAAAAGTCAGCAACAAACAATATGCTGAAGCTCTATACGAGATTAGTAAAGATCTAGAAGGAGAAGAGCTGACCAAAGCCTTACAACAGTTTGTGGCTGTATTAGCGTGCAATAACAAACTAAAACAAGGTGACAATATAATTGGAGAGTTTGAAAAATATATCAAGAAGCAGGAAGGTATAGTGGAAATTAAAATAGAATCAGCCCGTAAATTAGACGAGGAAACATTAGAAGAAATCAAAAAAGTATTTGGAAAAAAAGTAGAAGCTACCACTAAAACAAGAAAAAAAATACTAGGAGGAGTAAGGGTGAAGACAGGAGACAGAATATTGGATGGGAGTTTGAAAGCCCAGCTAACCAACCTAAAACAATCACTATCTAAATAATCAATAATATAAATATTATGTCTACAAACCAAATAGTGGAAGAACTGAAAAAACACATTTCTGACTTCACAAAAACAGTTGAAGTGGAAGAAGTTGGCACTGTTATTGAAGTTGGTGATGGTATTGCCCGTATGAATGGACTTACCAAATGCCAGTCCCAAGAGATGCTTGAATTCACAGGAGGAGTAATGGGGGTTGCCCTGAACTTAGAAGAAGAAACTGTAGGTGCAATGATCCTGGGTAATTTTAAGGGTATTAAAGAAGGTGATACTGTAAAAAGAACAGGCAGAATTCTTTCTGTTCCAGTGGGTGAGCAAATGGTTGGTAGAGTAGTTAATGCTCTTGGGCAACCCATTGATGGTAAGGGTGATGTGAAGACAAAAGAATTCTATCCTGTAGAAAAGATTGCTCCTGGAGTAATGACTAGAGAGCCTGTACATGAGCCAGTTCAAACTGGAATAAAGGCTATTGACTCAATGATCCCGATTGGGAGAGGACAGCGTGAGTTGATTATTGGCGACCGTCAAACAGGAAAAACAGCTATTGCAATTGACGCCATTATCAATCAAAAAGGACAGGACATGAAGTGTGTGTATGTTGCTGTTGGACAAAAGGAATCTAAGGTGGCCAGAATAGTAGCTAAGTTAGAAGAATCAGGAGCTATGGAATATACCACAGTAGTGGTTGCTGGTGCTTCTGATCCTGCTTCAATGTCATTTATCGCCCCATACTCTGGTGTAGCTATAGCAGAGTACTTTGCTGACAAGGGTGAAGATGTTCTAGTAGTATACGATGATCTAACAAAGCAAGCTTGGGCATATCGTGAAATCTCACTGTTGCTAAGAAGGCCTCCTGGAAGGGAAGCATACCCAGGTGATGTTTTCTATCTCCATTCACGTTTGTTAGAAAGAGCTTGCAAACTAAATAAAAAGAACGGTGGAGGTAGTATTACTGCCCTGCCAATTATTGAAACACAGGCTGGAGATGTGACAGCATACATTCCAACTAATGTAATTTCAATTACTGATGGACAAATATTCTTGGAAACTGACCTTTTCTACAAAGGCATTCGACCGGCTTTAAGCGTAGGACTGTCTGTCTCTCGTGTAGGTGGTGCTGCGCAGATAAAACCAATGAAGAAGGTGGCTGGAAAGATGAAACTAGCAATGGCCCAGTTCAGAGAGTTGGAAGCTTTTGCTCAATTCGCCTCTGATCTTGATCCTGAAACAAAAAAACAAATTGATTTAGGACAGAGAATGACAGAACTACTAAAACAAGCACAATATTCACCAATGCCAGTAGAAGAACAAGTGGCTGTAATATTTGCTGTGAATAATGAATACTTTGACGATGTTGATGTAAAGGACATGGGTGAAGTAGAAAAGAAGCTTCTTGACTTCATGAACAAAAGCAAGCGTTCTTTGCTAGACAAGATTGGAAAGGGTGAGTGGGAAGAGAAGACAGAAAAAGAACTAAAAGAAGCTTGTGATGAATTTAAGAAAAGCATGTAAATATGCCAGTAAACACAAAAATAATTAAAAGACGGATAAAATCAGTTGGTAATACAAAAAAGATTACCAAGGCCATGGAAATGGTGGCTGCTGCTAAGATGAGAAAGGCGGTACAGGCTGCTTTGGATACTAGAACATATGCTACTATGGCATGGGATCTTTTAGTAAACCTATCAAAATCACAAAAAGAAAAACTACCCCTATTGGCAGTAAGGCCAGTAAAAAAATTGCTAGTTGTAGTAATTACCTCTAATAGGGGACTTTGTGGTAGTTTTAATGCAAATATTATTCGCAAAACTAGTGAACAACTAAAAGACCCTAAAAACATTAGTAAACACAGGGTAGAAAGCAGGGAAATTCTCCCTGAAAGTGATGAGATAGAGGTAGATGTAATTGGTATTGGTAAGAAAGGAGCTGATTTCGCTAAAAAGAACGAGTATAATTTGATTGCATCATATGATGACATTTCTGATACCCCTAAACTAGAAGACATTCTCCCTATCGCTAAAATTATAGTTGAAGAGTACGCAAAAGAAAACTATGACAAAGTTGTAGTAGCATATACAGACTACAAGTCAGCTATTGCTCAAATAGCAAAACTAAGACAAGTACTTCCTATATCAGAACATGATTTGGAAAAGATGATAGGGGAACTGGGTAAGGATGACGAAAGTGATACTCCTGTTTCTGAACTGCAAGTAGCCGACTACATATTTGAACCAACCAAAGAAGAAGTTTTGAAAACTATATTACCAAGATTAGTAGAAACACAAATATTTCAAGCAGCACTAGAATCATCTGCCAGTGAACACAGTGCTAGGATGATGGCTATGAGAAATGCTTCTGATGCAGCTGAAGATATGATCAAAGAACTAAACTTAAATTTTAACAAAGCTAGACAGGCCAGCATTACGCAAGAAATCGCTGAAATCGCTGGCGGAGCTGCTGCACTAGGATAATTAATAATATTATATATAAATAAATAACATATGGTAGGAAAAAACAAAGGAACAATATCGCAGATTATTGGAGTAGTGGCTGATGTTCACTTTCCAGACAAGCTGCCGGCACTGTTTACTGCCTTAGAAGCTAAAATGCCTAATGGTGATACTCTAGTATTGGAAGTACAGCAGCATCTTGGCTCTAACATGGTGCGTACAGTGGCTATGAGCACTACTGACGGATTGGAAAGAGGAGCAGAAGTGGTTGACACAGATAGTCCAATCTCAGTACCAGTAGGCTCTGAAACTCTTGGTCGGATGTTTAACGTGATAGGTGAAGAGATTGATGGTAAAAAGAAAGTAAAGGTGGAAAAAAAATACCCAATTCATAGACCAGCTCCTTCTTTCAAAGACCAATCTACCGAATCAGAAGTATTGGAAACTGGTATCAAAGTGATTGATTTGTTCTGCCCATTCTTGAAAGGTGGAAAAGTTGGTTTGTTTGGTGGTGCTGGAGTGGGGAAAACAGTAGTAATCCAAGAATTAATCCGCAATATTGCACAAGAGCATGGTGGTTACTCTATGTTCGCAGGAGTGGGTGAACGTACTAGAGAGGGTAATGATTTATACAAAGAAATGGAAGAATCTGGTGTACTAGAAAAGACTGCTCTAGTGTTTGGACAAATGAACGAACCTCCTGGAGCTCGTGCAAGAGTTGCTTTGACTGCTTTGGCAATGGCTGAATACTTTAGAGACGAAGAAGGAAAAGATTTGCTATTGTTTGTTGATAATATCTTTCGTTTCACACAAGCAGGATCAGAAGTCTCAGCTCTGTTGGGAAGAATGCCTTCAGCAGTAGGGTACCAACCAACACTGGCAACAGAAATGGGAGCTTTACAAGAAAGAATTACTTCCACAGACAAAGGATCCATTACTTCAGTACAAGCAGTGTATGTTCCAGCTGATGACCTTACTGACCCAGCTCCTGCCACTACATTTGCTCACTTGGATTCAACAGTGGTATTAAGCAGGTCTTTAGCAGAATTAGGGATATATCCTGCTGTAGATCCACTAGATTCAAGCTCTACTATTCTTGATCCAAACGTTGTGGGTGAAGAACACTATACTACTGCTCGTGAAGTACAGCAGGTACTACAAAAATATAAAGACCTGCAAGACATCATCGCCATTCTAGGAATGGAAGAGTTGAGTGACGAGGACAAGGTGACAGTATCAAGAGCAAGAAAGATTCAAAAGTTTTTGTCACAACCTTTCTTTGTAGCAGAACAGTTTACTGGTTTTGAAGGGAAGTATGTAAAAGTTGCAGACACTGTAAAAGGATTTAGGGAAATCCTTGATGGAAAGCATGATGATAAAACAGAACAAGCTTTCTACATGAAAGGTGGAATTGACGAAGTAAAATAATATGTTAAAGTTTAAAATAGCTACACCAGAAAAAGTAGTATACGAAGACGAAATAGAACAAGTTTCTATTCCAACTACTAGCGGAGAAATCACTGTTATGGAAAATCACATTCCATTGGTTTCTGTAGTTCAGGCTGGTGAATTAAAAATTAAAGACAAAGATGGTGATCATATACTAGCTATTGCTGGTGGTTTTTTGGAAATTAGGGACGATAATGAATTGATTATACTAGCAGACAATGCTGAAAGAGCAGATGAAATTGATTTAGACAGAGCTGAACAAGCCAGAAAACGAGCTTTGGAACAAATTGAAGCTGCCAAATCTGGTGAGAATATAGACTTTGCCAAGCTTCAGGCTGTGATAGATAGAGAAATGAACAGGATTAGAGTGGGGAAGAAGTATAAAAAAGTCTAAACCTAATCACAAAGAAACCTGCTATATGCAGGTTTTGTTATCCACAAAAACCATTGTCTTTTATTGATATTTTAGGTATAATATTGTCCATTCTAAGGTAGTGATATTATTTAAATTAATAACTAATAAAAAGTTATGGCCAAAGAATCTTTAGGGAGCAAGGTAAAAACTTTGTTTCTTGTGACTGTTGAAACACTAGTCTTTTCAGTCGCACTTCATTATATCCGTGAAGCGTTAGTGCATAGTCATCATCATGAGAT
>CAYPPF010000020.1:0-18797 GCA_964412535.1 uncultured Gammaproteobacteria bacterium
AACATTCATTTGAGACTCCTTCGAGACGAGGAGGTTGATAGGCGCTAGGTGTAAGGCCAGCAATGGCTTAAGCCGAGGCGTACTAATAAGTCGAGTGTACTACGGAAACACAAAGCTGTGCTTTAAAGCTTTAAACAAAAAAAGATCAAATCTTGGTGGTTCTTGCGGCGGGGGTACACCTGTTCCCTTCCCGAACACAGAAGTTAAGCCCGCTAGCGCCGATGATAGTCGCAAGGCAAAAGTAGGTAGCCGCCAAGATTTGGTCTTTTTTTAATTGTCTAACTTTATTTTCTTGTTTTTAACGAACCAGCCGATTGACCACAGAATAAATGGAATGCTGAGCCATTGTCCCATTGTGAGTCCTGAAGAAAGCGTGTGGTACTCTTTGGTGAATTCAATTAAGAATCTTGTTGAGAAATATAATAGAATAAATATATTTGTAATAAAAAGTGGGGGTAGTTTATCCCTGTTTTTTTTGTATACAAGATATATGATCGCAAAGACAGCCAGTGCCAATAATGCTTCATATATTTGACTAGGGTGTCGTGTGAGGGGATTGATTTCAAACAATGGAAATTTCATTCCCCATGGCAGGCTAGTTGGCGTACCCACTATTTCAGAGTTAAAAAAATTTCCAATCCTGATGAAGGCAGCTAAAAGTGGTATTGGTAGTACTAGCAGGTCTATAATTTTTTTCCACTCTATTTTTTTGGTCCTGTAGAAGAGATAGAAGCTGATTAGAAGTCCTAGGGTCATGCCATGGCTGGAAAGTCCTCCATGGTTTATCAGGAATATCTCAATTGGATTGGAGAGGAAGAATTTTGGGTTGTAAAAAAGAGCATGTCCAAGACGAGCTCCTATTACTCCCCCTATGATAAGCCATGTTCCTAGGTCAAAGGCTAATTCTTTTTTTAAGTTATCTTGCTTGAATAATTTTGCTGCCAGGAAGATGGACAAGAGTATTCCAAGAACAAGGAATATTCCATACCAGCGTATAGATATTATATGCCATTGGAATAAAATTGGATTTATTTCCCATGTCCACATAGTCTAGTATTCAATGTGTACCTTGTCTAATTCATGATGGTGGTCATCATTTACAGAATGTGAGTGACTGGATGACAGGAGGGTTAGTGCCATTAGGGCAATTCCGAGCAAGATGGCAATTAATTGGAAAAAGGATTTTCTAGGGCTTACTTCCTTGTGCAGTTCTGGAATTAGATCAGAGCCAGCAATATACAAGAAATTTCCAGCAGCAAAAGGTATTAAGAAGCTGCTTAATATTGCTGATTTGGCACCTATTATTAGTGCTAATATCGCACCGACCATTGCTGTCAAGGCAGTGAGGAAGTTAAGTAGAAGGGCTTTTTTCTTGGAAAATCCTCCATGGAGCAATACACCAAAGTCGCCAATTTCTTGTGGAATTTCATGTAGGATTATTGCAATCGTTGTAGTTATGCCCAAAGGGATACTGACTAAGTATGCTGCCCCTATCACAAGTCCGTCAATCAGATTATGCACACCATCTCCGACCATGTTCATGACGGCAAAGCTGTGCACTTTTTCATGTATGTGGTGTGGATTATGGCAATGACGCCAGTGAATGAATTTTTCTATGATAAATGAGAAAAGAATACCCGAAAGCGCATACATTGATATTTGCATGGTAAATCCGGATTCTTCAACTGCTTTTGGTAATAGGTGTAATAAGGAGGCCCCAAATAGTGCGCCAGTAGAAAAGCTTACCATGTATATTAGGAATTTTTTTAATCTTTCTTCTTTTATTGCGAGAGCAAAGATGGCCACTAAAGATATTATACTTACGATAGCCACACTACCCAGGGTGTAAATGATTGTTTGGATCATAGTGTTTTTAACATTACTGGACAGTGGTCAGACCCATGAACAGTGGTCCAGATTTCTGCCTTTTTTATCTTATTCTTTAACTTTTTACTTGTACAGAAATAGTCAATGCGCCATCCTATATTTCTCTCTCTTGCATTGAATCTATACGCCCACCAGGAGTATTGTATTTTTTTAGGATGCAAGTGGCGGAAGGTGTCTATAAATCCGCTATCTAAGAATTTTGTCATCCATTTTCTTTCTTCTGGTCTGAATCCAGGGTTTTTTGTGTTGGTCTTAGGGTTGGTAAGATCAATTTCAGTGTGAGCTACATTTAGGTCTCCTGCAAGGATAACAGGTTTTTGTTTTTCCAACTTCTTTATGTACCTAAGCACAGTGTCGTTAAACTGTAGTTTGAATTCTAGTCTTGTTAGATCATGTCTTGAGTGGGGAAAGTACGTATTGATCAGAAAAAAGTTTTTGAATTCCAGAGTTTGTAGTCTGCCTTCGCTGTCAAATTTTTTGATCCCTGTTTTGTTGGTTGTTTTAATGATTGGATTTTTTTTGAGCCAGCTGGTTTTTACAAAAATAGCTGTCCCAGCATACCCTGGGCGTTCTGCAGAATTCCAGAACTCATCATAACGGGGGAAATCAAACTTTTCTTTTGCTCTGACCGAGTCATTTATCTTCACTTCTTGCAGGCAGAGGATGTCTGGTTTTTTTTCTTTTAAAAAATCAGGCAAACCCTTGCGGATAGCTGCCCTGATCCCGTTGACGTTCCAAGACACGAAAGTAGCCATATGTTTGTATGATATCAGAATTCCTATTGTTTTTCAACCGTTGGTCATTAGAAGAAAGTATCCACAGTTGCTATTGTTTTTTTGTATATAAGTATGATATATTTTTATTAAAATAAATATAAAAAGTTGAATATGTCGGAAGGTAATTTTTTAAAGACTAAAGAGTCCGTGCTGTCCCATATCCAGTCTCTGTTCGGCGAAATGGAGGAGGAGATGGCTATGTCCCATCAAGAAAAGTATGCGCTTTTGGAAGATTTATTTGATAATTCTTCTGACGAGGATGAACTCAGGGTAGCTTTCCACAGATGGTATGTTGATCATATTGATGAGATTGGTTTTGAGCATGATGTAGACGAGTTATGGAATATTGCACTTGGCGGTGAGTCAGACCATGATGATTTTAGCGATGATGAAGAAGAGGATGAAGAGGAAAGAAAGGAAGAGATGTAGAAAAGCATTAATTAAGATATTATACACACCCTTGTTGAAAGGGTGTTTCTTTTATGATATAGTATGATAACTGTATATTCTAGCCCAATTTATGTCACGTATTAGACTAACAATAACCTTGGAGCAAAAGATACTGCGTTTTCTTGATACTATTATAGACAAGAAGAAAATACGCAATCGGTCTCATGCAATTGAGTATGTGCTTAAGCAATATTTTGATCCTCAAATAACCAAAGCTCTTGTTTTGGTTGGTGGAGAGAGTGATTCTTCTGGTCAGCCTTTTTCTATGCTAAAGATTGCAGGAAAACCAACGATTGGCCATATAGTAGAGAAGCTTGCACAGGCTGGAATAAGCCATGTGGTTATTTCTCTGGGGAAAGAGGGAGAAAAGATTAGTAAGTATCTGGGTGATGGAAGCAAATGGGGGGTTAATATAACATACATCAATCAAAAAGATCCTGGATTTGGAACTGCAAGAGCTTTGTTTGAGGCCAGGCAGTTTTTTCATAACCAGCCTTTTGTACTATGGTATGGTGATATATTGGCAGATATTGATTTGGAGGGCCTGGTGCATACGCATGTAAATGAAGGGAAGCCAGTGACTGTGGCCCTCACCAGTGTATCTGAGCCAGAAGGATGGGGTGTGGTTCAGTTGCGGGGTCTTGATGTTGTAGATTTGGAAGAGAAGCCTGAAAAGGGTACTTGCCGATCTTATGTGATAAATGCTGGCATTAGTGTGGTTGATCCATTGATATTGGACAGATTGAGAAAGAATAGTCGTAGTTTTGAGAGAGAGATTCTTTCAAAGCTGGCAGAGGGAAATGAGTTGTGTGGATACGTATTTGCTGGCAAGTGGTTTGACATAGGGACTGATGAAGGGTATAGTCAAGCTAAAAATATTTGGAATTAACATTTTATTATGAGTAAACTAAAAGCTAAAGCTCTAGTTGCCCAGGGAGGTGGGCCCACTGCAGTGATAAACCAAAGTTTGGCTGGTGTGGCCTTGGAAGCTAGGAAGTTTCCAGAAATAACTAAGATATATGGCGCCCTTCATGGGGTAAGGGGTGTTATTAACGAGGATTTTGTGGATTTGAGCGAATGTACCACACAGAATTTGGAAAAGATGGCCAAGGCTCCTGGCTCAGCTTTGGGAACTACAAGAGACAAGCCAGACGAGGAGTATTGCAGAAATATGTTTGCAGTAATGAAAGAGCATGATATAAGGTATTTCTATTACATTGGTGGTAATGATTCTGCAGCAACCTGTGATATTATCAATCGCCAGGCTGAGGTTGAGAATTATGAGTTGCGAACTTTCCATATACCAAAGACAATAGATAATGATTTGGTGGGGACTGACCATTGCCCAGGCTATGGTTCAGCTGCCCGTTTCATTGCTCAGTCTTTTGCTGGAGTAGATGCGGACAACAGGGCTCTTCCAGGGGTGTATATTGGAATAGTAATGGGCAGACACGCAGGGTTCCTTACGGCTGCTTCAGTGTTGGCCAAAAGATCTCCTGATGACGGTCCACATTTAATATATTTGCCAGAAAAGTTTTTCTCTCTTGAACAGTTTGTTCAAGATGTAGAAGCTACGTACAAGAAATATGGTCGCTGCGTTGTCGCAGTCTCAGAAGGTATTGCAGACAAGGATGGAAATCCCATTATTACTGATCTTCAAAAAGAAAAAGAGCATGATCCTCATGGTAATGTACAGTTATCAGGATCTGGTGTTCTGGGAGACTTACTAGCTGATTTAATTAGAAGTAAGACTAAAATTAAAAGAGTGCGAGCTGATACCTTGGGTTACTTGCAGAGGTCTTTCCTGGGTTGTGTTAGTGAGGTGGACGCGCAAGAAGCACGAGAAGTAGGTGAGAGGGCAGTTCAGTATTCTGTTTGGGATAATGTAGATGGTTCGGTAGTAATCAAAAGAGTTGGAGATTATGTTGTTGAGTATGAGTTGCTTCCTTTGGCCTCAGTTGCAGGACAGACCAAATCAATGCCTGATGAGTTTATTCTAAACAACAACATGGTGACAGAAGAGTTCAAGAAGTATGCCCTGCCTTTGGTGGGAGAGATTAGGTCAGTTGAAAAGTTGGCCGCGCCAAAAGTTAAAAGAATATTAAAAAATTAATTTTAATCATATAACTATGTCAGATCAGACTATCCAGTCTATAGCACTTTCTCTAGTTGCTCCTGGTAAGGGGATCTTAGCAGCAGATGAAAGTACAGGCACTATTTCCAAACGCTTAGCTTCCATTAACACTGATCCTGCTGAAGAGAATCGTCGTGGGTATCGTCAGTTACTACTTACCACATCTGGTATTGAACAATACATTAGTGGGGTAATCATGTTTGATGAGACTATTAGACAAGAAACAAAAGAGGGGATTCCTTTTGTAAAGGTATTGGTTGACAAGGGGATTGTGCCTGGGATAAAGGTTGACCAAGGTTTAGAAAATTTGTCAGAAGGTGGTGTGGAAAAAAAGACTAACGGACTTGATGGGTTACCGGAAAGATTGAAAGAATACTATGATTTAGGGGCAAGGTTTGCAAAATGGAGAGCTGTGTATACTATTACTCCTGATTTGCCCTCTGAAGAGTGCATTAAAAAGAATGCAGAAGATCTTGCTGTGTATGCTAAGCACTGCCAAGATGCGGGATTGGTGCCGATTGTCGAGCCAGAGGTCTTGATGGAGGGTGATCATAATATTGAAAAATGTTACGAGGTTACAAAAAAGGTTCTTGTGGCAGTGTTTGACGAGTTGAAAGACAAAGATGTGGCCATTGATGGAATTTTGTTAAAGCCTAATATGATTCTTTCAGGGCAAGATGGTGTAGAAAAAGATAGTGCAGAAAAAGTGGCAGAAATGACAGTTCGTTGTTTCAGAGAAGTCCTTCCAGTTGACCTGCCAGGGATTGTATTTTTGTCAGGCGGGCAGACAGAGCAGCAAGCTTGCGAAAATCTCAATGCTATGAACATGACAGATGAAGTGCATCCTTGGGAATTGAGTTTTTCATATGGCCGTGCCCTGCAAACATCAGCTTTGAAGGCATGGTCAGGAAAACAGGAGAATGTGGAGAAAGCACAACAGGCTCTTTCACATAGGGCCAAACTCGTGAGCGCTTCCAGGGCAGGAGAGTATGGCTCGGAGATGGAAACAGAACAATAATATATGAATAATAATCCTTTACGAGTGGCTATTAATGGCTTTGGTCGTATTGGCAGGATTTTCACTCGCATTGCTTGGGAGCATCCTGGAATTGAGGTAGTTGCGATTAATAGTCGTTCTGGCGGAGACATATACGCGCATTTGCTTAAGTATGATTCTGTGTATGGCCCTTGGGACCATGAGGTTGATTTTGATAATGATCATGCCATTATCATAGACGGAAAAAAGATTGCTCTCCATCATGAGGACGAACTTGTTAATGCCCCTTGGCAAGAGCATGATATTGATGTGGTTATTGAATCAACAGGTGTTTTTCGTGATAGAGATTCTTCAGAACAGCACAGGAGGAATGGGGCTAAGTATGTACTAATCACTGCGCCAGCTAAAAAAGAGGACAAGACTCTCATATTCGGCATTAACCACGAAGAGTTTGATCCAGAGAATCACAAAATTATTTCTTCAGCTTCCTGCACCACTACTTGTCTAGCTCCAGTGGTAAAGGTATTGGATGAAAGTTTTGGGATAAAGCATGGGACAGTGATTACCACTCACTCATATACAAATGATCAACATTTGGTTGACCATCCTCACAAAAGTCAAAGTTTCCGCAGGGCAAGAGCGGCTGCTATGTCTATTGTCCCCACTGGTACTGGTGCTGCCAAGGCTATTGGCAAAGTAATGCCCCGATTGGATGGTAAGTTAGACGGAACTGCCTTGCGTGTCCCAGTTGCTGTACCATCTATTATTAGTTTTGTGGGGGAAGTTGAAAGATCAACTAGTGTTGAAGAGGTAAACAGGGCTTTTAGTGAATCTATTAAAAAGTTTCCCGGCAGCTTAAATGTCTGCAATATCGGACTAGTCTCAGCTGACTACATCCGTTCTCCATATGGTGCCACATTGGATACTTTGTGTACCAAGGTGACAAATGGTACCCAGGTGTTTGTGCAGGCCTGGTATGATAACGAATGGGGGTATGTTACACAGATGACTAAGTTGTTGGAATTTATTGGAGAGAGAATTAAGGATTAATTTTATGCTAGTCAAAAGATTTAACGATTGCCAGGAGATTGTGGCTGGTGATAATACAATATTGAGGGAACTTTTAAGCAGTCAAAAGGATGATGTTGAATTCCGTTATAGCATCGCACATGCCAAGGTTCCAGTAGGTAAAACATCCCTTAAACATGCACTAAAGACCACTGAAGTTTATTATATTACAAAAGGAAGAGGGCAGATGCATATAAATGATGAGGTTGAAGAGGTGGGTCCAAAGGATACTATATACATTCAACCTCAAGCAGTGCAGTATATAGAAAATATTGGTGATGATGAATTGGAATTTATTTGCATTGTTGATCCTGCATGGAGGCTAGAGGACGAGGTCGTAGTTGAGTAAGTAAGATAAAATAACAAAAACCCCTTTTACGGGGTTTTTATTATTCCACTTCTTCCTATCAAGTAAAAAGGAGGGGAGTCACTCTTGGTAGTGCAAGAGTATGAGAATGAGCTGGCTGTTTTTGTCAGTCTTCCTACCTTGTAAGGATTTCAGTGTCTACTGTTGGTAAATTTTTGAATTCCTTCCAGCAGGGTTCTTTTGATTGCTACTCCGGTCGTGGGCAGGAGGACGTAGAAGATGCAGAATATTGCGCCTGGATCTAGTGGCTTACCTAGGCTGGGGTGTAGGATAGGAAGGAGTAGCATGACTGTGACTAAAATGAACAAAAATGGTTCGGCAAATGCATCAAGGGTGGCTGTTACTTTTTGTGTTGTTTTCAGTGTTTTCTCCTTTGTAACAGGTTTGGTTAGTGTGATAGTTATACCAAGAAACATTTGTAATGTCAAAGAGGGGAGTAGTTATCCACAGGTGTGTAGAAATATATTTGACAGTTTGTGTTAAGTATATTACACTAGTTTTAGCCAAAATATGGACATCAATTTACTTAAAAAATTAGGTTTTTCTGACAAAAGCGCCAAAGTTTACTTGGTGTTGCTAAGTTTAGGTCCTAGTTCAGTGCGTAAATTAGCAGAAAAATGCGATTTAAACAGAGGAACCACGTATGATGTCCTTAAATGGCTCCAGGAAAAAGGAGTTGTTAGTTTTTACAAGAAAGATACAAAACAGTATTTTGTGGCTGAAAATCCGGAAAAATTGCATAATTTGATACAAAAACAGCAAGAAGAACTTGCCAAGGTAGACACTGGATTAGATAGATTAGTATCAGAACTTCAAGCTTTGCATGATCAGGGAGGTCAGAGGCCGGTGGCTAGATACTATAGCAAAGATGAAATGGTGAGGATATTAGAAGATGTGTTGGAAACATCTGAGCAGTCAGAGGAGAAATCATACAGGATATATTCAGCAGAAGGAGTGCGGGAATATTTATACCAAAACTTCCCTACTTTTTCTGATGTGAGGATAGGGAAGAATATTGGCGTGAAAGTAATAGCTATTGGCGAAGGTGGCGAGCTTCGAGGTCTGGATGAGCGCAAATGGTTGAAATCAGAAGAAGATACAGCAACATATATTATTATATATCCTGGTAAGACAGCATATATTTCCCTTAATGCTAAACAAGAGCCTGTCGGAGTGGTAATTGAAAATGATGGAGTATTTCAGACCCAGAAGATAGTTTTTGACAAACTTTGGGAAGCATTGTAATATTTGGCTACATATGAAAAAGATAAAGGCAATTGTATTCGACTTAGACAATACTTTGATCGGTACAGAAAAGATCAAAGATCTTTTCTATCAGTTGGCCATGGACCATGGGTGTTCAGAAAGAGAGGCCAGAGAAATATATATTAATGCAAGGGAAAAAAGGGGAAAGATTAAAATAAGTCTGGAGAGCTTTGGTAGGTTTCTGGAGTTAGAACTAAAGAAGGCAGGTAAAAATTTTTCTGATAAGTTGTTTGAGCAGACAAATACAAAGTTAAGAAGTGGTAGTTTGTTATTTTCTGGGGTGAGGGGACTACTTGGTCAATTAATGAAAAAGGAAATTCCAATATATTTGTTAAGCCTTGGTGTGAGAGAGTGGCAGGAGAAAAAGATTAAATGGGCAGGCTTAGATAAGTTTTTTCCTAGTGATAATATAATATTTACAGATAATAGTAGTGTGAAAGAGGGGAAGGCAGAAGCATTAAAGAGGATTTTTGGTTCTGACTTTAATGGTACAGGAGTTGTACTTGTTAATGACAAGCCTGACGAGTCAGAAGAACTATTAGAAATGTTTCCAAGGTTAAGAGTTTTTCTACGTCAGGAAGTGAGAGATAAGAGGTACAAGGAGATTGATTTTGCAAGATTGGAGAGGAAGTACAAGGAAAGGGTAGTTTGGTGTGATAGTTTGAGGACGATGACAAAGGGACTTAAATAATTAATACTTGTATGGTAGATATATCACAGATAGGGGTTGTAATTTTAGCAGCAGGCAGGGGAACACGTTTGAATTGTGTGGATGTACCAAAAGTGATGCTGGAAATAGGAGGTAATCCGGTAGTAAGTTACATAGTTGATACTTTACTAGAAATGGGTTTAGAAAAAGAGCAGATAAGTTTGGTAGTGGGATATAAAAAAGAGAAAATTGAGGAATATTTTGGAAAAGGCTTTATTTATTCCCATCAAAAAGAACAAGAAGGAACAGCTCATGCTGCTTTTGTTGGAATGAAGTACCTGCCTGATCATATTAAGAACGTGTTGGTAATTGGTGGAGATGATAGTGCTTTCTATACTAAAGAAACTCTATTGAGCATCGTTGGTCATCATTTAGAGAGTAGTAATGTTTTGTCGCTTTTAACAGTTAATCTGGAAGATCCATCTGCCATAGGGAGAATTATCAGGAATAAAGAGGGTAATATGATTGGCGTGCTGGAAAAGGAAGAACTTGACGAAGAAGAGAAGAAGATAAAAGAGGCAAGTACAGGAACCTTTTGTTTCAATAGAGATTGGTTTGAAGGGATGTTCCCTTCTATGCCTAAAATAGCTGGACTGGGAGAGTATGGCCTGCCCAAGGCAGTAGAGATGGCAATAGCGGGAGGAGAAAAGGTGGAAGGTGTTAAATTAGAAAATAATAATGAGTGGTTTGGTATTAATACTCCTGAAGAGCTGCGAGAGGCTAATAGGAGAAAGACGAGTTAGTATGAAAAATAAAGAATCTAAATTTCTAACCGGAGCTGAGGTAGCAGTCCAGGCCTGTATAGATGCTGGGGCTGTTCATATGTTTGGGTATCCGATAACTCCAGGGACAGAAGTGCTTACCCATTGGATATCTAGAGCAGAAGAGTCAAATAAATTGAATTATCTACAAACAGAGGATGAGGTTACAGCAGGTTTTGCTATTTGTGGGGCTGTTATGGCAGGTACCAAGTCTTTTACGGCTACTGCTGGACCTGGCACGGTGCTAATGCAGGATGCAATGAGTA
This sequence comes from uncultured Gammaproteobacteria bacterium, assembly GCA_964412535.1. Classification (GTDB taxonomy): domain Bacteria; phylum Patescibacteriota; class Patescibacteriia; order Magasanikbacterales; family UBA922; genus CAYPPF01. The sequence goes on from CAYPPF010000020.1 coordinate 10,682, forward strand.
TGGCAGATGGAATGCGTCTGCCTTTTGTGGTTATTGTGGCTCAAAGAGGAGGTCCAAGTTCTGGTACAGTCATATATTCCCAGCAAGAAGTTAATTTGGCCATCCATGGGGGCAATGGTGAGGGTTTACGCATTGTGTATTCGCCAACAGACCTGTCAGAATTATACAAGCTTACCAGATTGGCTTTTAACAGTGCGTGGAAGTATCGATTCCCAAGTGTGGTTTTGTCAGATGGCTTTTTGTTGAAAACTAGGCAGAATGTGATTCTAGATTCAGACATTGTTAATGTTGATGCAAAACCTTTGGTGGATGAGAGTTCTGTGAAAAATATACGTAATATATATACCTTTGAAGAGGAATTGCACTCAGAACTACAGGATCATGTGAGTGACTTCAATTCTCTAACCCCAGAAGTTGTTTTGTCTGAGTCGTACAAGATAGAGGATGCTGAAGAGATAATTATTGCTCATGGGATTGTTGCTGGAGCAGCCAAAGAGGCGATTGATGAATTGCGAGAGCAGGGCAAGTCGGTTGGTTTGTTCAGGCCAATTACTCTGAGTCCTTTTCCTAAGGAAGAGTTGAACAAGCTAGCTGAAAAAGTAAAGAGATTTTTTATTGTTGAATCAAGTTTGGGTCAGTTAAAAGATTTGGTAAAGCAGAATTTAGAAAGTTCTACTAAGATTGATGGATTGTTTAGGCCTGCGATGGGCATTGAGAGCGAGGAGATTGTTAATTCTTTGTTAAATTCTTAGAATATGTCCCAAGATGCAAAATTTTGTCCTGGTTGCGGGTATCCTGTGGTGTTACGTTTTTTGCATTCTATTTTGAAGGAGAAGGGATTAGACAAAAAGTCAGTACTAGGTTTGGATATTGGCTGTTCACTGCTGGCTTGGGATTTTCTGCCTATAAATACTTTTCAAACTCATCATGGCAGAGTGACTCCAACAATGATTGGTTTTAAAAAAGCAAAACCAGATTCTATTTCCATTGCCTGTACTGGTGATGGAGGAGCATATGCAATAGGGATGCAGGGATTATTTTGGGCAGCCTTGAGGAATGACCCCGTTACAGTGTTAGTTGTGAATAATGCATTATATGCAATGACTGGCGGACAGACTGCTCCTACCACCATGGAGGGGCAGAAGACTTCTACTTCTCCTAGTGGGAATGAACAGCCTCCTGTTCGGGGACCGGAATTGATAAGGGAACTAAACAAGGATGCATATTTAGCCAGAGTTGCTGTCAATGAGCCAGCGAAACTTAAAGAATATTTGGAAAAGGCGCTGGTTGCACAGCAGGAAGGAAATTTTTCTCTGGTTGAGGTTCTATCATACTGTCCGACTAATTGGAAGACATGGGGGGTGGAAACAAATAAATTTTTAGATGAAAAGATGAAGCCCATATTTACTACTGGCGAATTTTAATTATATGCTTACCAAAATACTATTAGCAGGTGATGGGGGGCAGGGAATTCAAACCCTTTCGGACCTTATTTGTAGGGCTTGCTTTGTAAAAGATTTAATTGTCAGCCATATTCCAAATTATGGCCTTGAGCAGAGAGGTGGAGTATCATTGGCGTATATAAAGGTGTCAGAAGAGTATATTGTTTACCCTAAATTTTCTAAACCAGACATTCTTTTAATAATGTCTGATCAGGCTAGACAGAGGACAGAACAGTACCAAAAGCCAGGAGTCAAAGTAATTGATATAGAGAATTACAAGGATAGGCTGAAACAAGAAAATATTCCTATGCAAAGCTATAATATATTTTTTTTAGGAGTAGTTACTAGTATCTTACAAGAAAAAGGTATAGTTTCTTCTGATGATATTTTTGTGCTGTTGGAAAAGAAATTATGTTCTAAGCCTGGATGGGAGGAGAATAAAAGAGCTTTTAATTTAGGAAAGTCATAATTAATTATATATGTGTGGAATAGTTGGATATGTGGGGGAAAAGGAAGCTTCACTGATTTTGCTTCAAGGCTTGCGGCGTTTGGAATATAGAGGATATGACAGTGCTGGGATAGCTATTTTGGATAATGGTAAGGTAAAGCGCATAAGATCAGTTGGTAAGATTGATGATCTTGCTAATAAGATTAAGGGGAAGGAGCTGGGTGGCTCTTCCGGTATTGCCCATACTCGTTGGGCAACTCACGGAGGAGTGACTGAAGAAAATGCACATCCTCATTTTGGATGCGACGGCAAACTAATCATTGCCCATAATGGGATAATTGAGAATTACCGCAGGCTGAAAGATAAACTGTCTGGCAAGCACGAATTCAAGTCAGAGACTGATACAGAGGTATTAGCTCACCTGATTGAGGCACATTACAATGGCGATTTGCGCCAAGCTGTGGAAAAGGCCTTGTCTCATGTACGAGGTACATATGGCTTGGTTGTAATGCATGCTGATCACCCGGGTATTATCGTGGCCGCTCGCTTGGGAAGTCCTTTGGTGGTAGGTGTGGGAGAGGGAGAACACTATATCGCCAGTGATGCAACTCCAATGCTTTCATACACTAAAAAAGTTATCTTCCTTAACGACGGAGAGGTGGCAGAGATTTCAAAGGATAGCCTTAAGACTTTTAACCTTAAAGATGAAGCAATAACTAAATGCATAGAAGAGATTGAGTGGGACGATGAACAGGCTCAAAAGCAAGGATACCCCCATTTCATGCTTAAAGAAATATTTGATCAACCAACTGTGTTTGAAGACGCTATTAGGGGTAGGATTAATATGGATGAGGGCGCAGCTCATTTAGGTGGATTAAATATGACCACCCAGGAAATGCATCAAGTGAAGAGGATAATTCTAATCGCCTGCGGAACAGCCTCATATGCCGCAATGGTTGGTAAGTATGCTTTTGAGCGCTTGGCCGGTATTCCAACAGAAGTTGATGTTGCTAGCGAATTTAGATATCGAGATCCTATTGTTAACAAAGAGACATTGGTATTTGCCATTTCTCAATCAGGAGAGACGGCTGATACTTTAGCTGCATTGCGTGAGGCTAAGCGGAAAGGGGCATTTGTTAGAGGTATTGTTAATGTAGTTGGTTCTACTATAACCAGAGAAACAGATGGTGGTACATACATCCACGCTGGTCCGGAGCTGGCAGTAGCATCAACTAAGGCATACACAAATATGATCGCAATTATGCTTTTGTATGCACTCCAGTTTGGCAGACTGAAGAGGATAACAGTGGCTACGGGTCAGAGGCTGGTTAATGCCTTATTGGAAATTCCAGGGAAGATGGATTCAATACTTCAACAGAGTGATGATATAAAAAAGCTGGCAGAAAACTATAAACAATATAGAGATTTCTTGTTTTTAGGAAGAGGTATAAATTTTCCAGTTGCGTTGGAAGGATCCCATAAATTGAAGGAGATTTCATATGTGCACAGCGAGGCATATCCTGCTGGAGAGATGAAGCATGGGGTAAACGCCCTATTATGCCCAGAATTTCCAGTAGTAGGAATCATGACTAAGAATCAGCTGTATGATAAAATGAGAAATAATATTGAAGAAGTCAAAGCCCGTGATACCAAAATTTTGTTAATAGCCAATGAAGGGGACGAGTCAGCCAAGGAGTTGGCTGATGATGTGATCTACATACCTCCTACGATGGAGTTACTTGAGCCGCTTCTTAATACCATCCCGCTTCAAATTTTTGCATATCATATGGCTGTGCTTTTAGGAAAGGATGTTGATCGGCCAAGAAATTTAGCTAAGAGTGTTACGGTTGAATAATTATGGAAGTTACTGCCACTATATTCAAAAAACCTCTTGACCAGAAAAAAGTCTGCCAAATGATAGAAGCAGGGGCAGATGTTTTGCGTATTAAATTTGCCCATGTCTCTAATGAGGATGCTGTCAATACAGTTAAGCAAATCAAGCAGATTATTGATTCCAAGAAAGAAAATACAAAGATTTTAGTGGATTTACCAGAACACAAGATCCGCCTGGGGAGTTTGGAGCAGGGGAAAGAAGATATTGTACCAGACAAAGAGTATGTAATGAAAGCGGCAAAGTACAGCAAGAATGTAGATGACTACATCCCAGTTTGTACTAGTGGCTTTAATGGAAACTTTCAAGTAGGGGATCATGTGACAATAGGTGATGGGGAAGTATTTTTCGTAGTAGAAAAAATAGTGTCAGATGAAGAGATAAGAATAAAGTTTCCAGAAGGCGGGTTTGTAGATCAATATCGCAGTTTGATGTCGTCTAGATTAGCTGATTCACTTGATCATTGTTCTGCTGCAATGGAATCCCTTTCTTTGTTTAGTGATGTAAAACCAGAGTATGTAGCCCTTTCTTTTGTAGATTCAGCTGATTATATTAACAGGATTAGGAGTAAGATAGAAGAGATATATAGTGACCAGTGGAAACCAAAAATATTGGTCAAGATTGAATCACCCCAAGGATTAGATAAAATAGAGGAAATTGCTCAAGCAGCTGACGTTGTGGTGGTGGCAAGGGGTGATCTTGGTTTGACAATTGACTATACACGGGTGATTTTAGAACAGAAAAAAGTTTGCCAAGTATGTAAAAGGCTTGGTAAGCCTGTGTTAGTGGCCACTCAAGTCCTGGGCAGTTGTCTGCAAAAGACAATTCCAGCCCGTTCAGAGATAGCTGATTTGACAAACATGGTTTTAGATGGAGTAAGTGGTATATGGTTATCCCAGGAAACAATATTTCATTGTAATCCGGGACAGGTTATCAAAATAGCAAAGAATATTATTAACACTATTGAGGCAGCATATGAAGCCTAAGGCAGTTATATATGACATGGATGGCCTGTTAGTAGACAGCATGATTCATTGGTTAAAATGGGATCAGAAGTTTTTTGCTAGCAGGGGTGATGAATTAACAGATGAAGTTGTAAAGTTTCTTTCTGGTCGTAGTTTAGAAGAAAATGTTGTTTGGCTAAAGGAAAAGTTTGGCTGGGAAGAGAGTGTTGAAGAATTAATAAAGATGAGGACAGAGGCGACTAACAAGGTGTACACACATCATTGTAAAGTAATGCCTGGAGTAGATGATTTGATAAAAGAAGTTGCTGCCCATGGTATAAAGCAGGCAATAGCTTCTGCCTCTCCATTGTACAGAGTTGAAATAACTAGAAAGAGGTTTGGATGGGAGGAGCATCTAACTGAATTAGTTGCTTCTGACCATGTGGATTTCAAAGGAAAGCCTGACCCAGCGATTTTTCTCCTTGCATCAGAGAGATTGGGCATAGATCCAAAGGATTGTGTAGTGCTTGAAGATGCAGAGAACGGGGTGGTGGCAGCTAAGCGTGCTGGAATGCAATGTGTGGCTGTGCCTGATAGTCGCTGGAGCCACGGCGATTTTTCCATAGCAGATTTAGTTGTTGATTCTTTAGGGAATGAGAGAGTGTATAAATTTCTAGGATTAAAATAATTACTATGTCAAAGAAAAAAGTTGTAATAATTGGTGGGGGGAACGGAAGCGCTATTTCAGTTAGGGCAATTAAGCAATTTAAAGAAGATTTTGAAATTAGTGCGGTTGTGTCAATGAGTGATTCAGCAGGCTCTACTGGTCGTTTGCGGGAGGAATTTGGAACACTTCCCCCAGGGGACATAATGAGAGCCATACTATCTATGTCTGAACATGACTTTGATTTTTTAAAGACGATTTTTTATAGAAAAAGGTTTGTGAATACAGGAAAACTTGATAATCATAATTTGGGAAATTTGTTTTTAGTGCTGTCAGAACAATATGGATCTGATTATATGGCATCAGTGAGGGCTCTGGAGCAAGCATTAGATACTGTTGGGCATGTATATCCAATTACTTTAGACAAGACAGACTTAATTGCTGAGCTTGATAATGGCGATATAGTTAGGACAGAGGGTTCGATTGACAGACCTGAGTATGATTGTAGCTTGAAAATTAAAAAAACATGGCTTGAACCGGGGGGTGCTATTTTTGATCAGGCTAGGCAAGTCATTGTTGACGCTGACCATATTCTTTTGGGTCCTGGTAGTTTGTACACAAGTGTTGTTGCGACATTATTGCCCCAAGGAGTCAAGGAAGCAATTGATGAGTCAAAAGCCAAGTTGATTTTTGTGGCTGGTAATGGATATGAAAAGGATGGCGAGACAGGTCCAGAGAAGTTGAGTGAGTTTGTTAATCAGTTAGAGAGTTATCTTCCTAGAAAAGTAGATTTTACTGTATTTAACAATCATGAGTTTGGTGAAGAGGAAAAAAGGCGGTATGAAGATAGGAATTGGGGAGTTATTGAGGCTGATAAGGAGAATTTGTCTGGCAGAGAGATTATATTTTTTGATTATGAAAAGGATGGCGGAGGTTTAAATCCTGGTAAATTAGGTTTAGCACTTAAAGGTTTATTAATATAGTTTGTATGGAGTTTATAAAAAAAGAACAGGAGAAAGGTGGGGCAGTTAAAATAACAGCTGAAAAAGATGGTGTAGAAATCGGTCATGTATATCTTTACTTAATATATAATGATTTACACAAAGAACCGTATGGCTTGTTAGAGGATGTATTTGTTGAGGTGGAGTACCGCAGTCAGGGGATTGGTCGTGATTTGGTACGCAAGATCATTGAAGAAGCCAAGAAAAGAGATTGTTATAAGATTATAGGCACTAGCAGGCACTCTCGCAATGCAGTTCATGAGTTCTATAAATCACTTGGATTCAAGAATCATGGATTAGAGTTTAGGGTAGATTTTGAATAAGGAATATGACTGAAAAGATACTAGACCTTCACATTCATTCAAAGTATTCTCGGGCATGCTCCAAGGATTTGGAGTTACCTAATATTGCAAAAGCTTGTGAGGTACGGGGTATAGACGTAGTTGCTACTTCTGATTTTACCCACCCAGAATGGTTTAAGCATATGCAGGAGAGTTTAGTGGAAGATACAGAGGGAATATATAAATTAAAAGATGATTCTTCAAAAACTAGATTTTTTATTGCCACAGAACTGGCTGCAATCAGGAAGCATAAGGACAAGACAAGACGTCTTCACTTGTGTGTTTTTTGTCCTAGTCTAGAAGTTGGGGAGAAGTTTAATAGGAAGCTAGATTCAATGGGGTTTAATTTGAAGTCAGATGGGCGCCCAATTCTAGGGCTTACCGCAAAAGAGTTGCTGGAAATAATGTTGGAAGTGGATGAAAGAATGGTGATGGTTCCTGCTCATGCATGGACTCCGTGGTTTGGCATGTTTGGTTCAAAAGGTGGATATGATTCTTTAGAAGAAGCTTTTGAAGATCTAACTCCATATATTAGGGCGGTTGAGACGGGACTTTCAAGTGATCCTTTAATGAATCGGCAATGGTCAGCTTTAGATAATATTACGCTAATATCTAATTCAGATGCCCACAGTTGCGCTAAACTGGGGAGAGAGGCCAATGTAATGCAGTTTGATTCTAAGGAGAATGTTACATATCCAGAGATAGTAAGGATTATCAATGAAGGCGACAAGGAAAAATTCCTTTATACTATTGAATTCTATCCAGAAGAGGGTAAGTACCACTATGACGGGCACCGAGATTGTAAATTTGTTTGTGACCCAGAAGAAAGTACCCGTTTGAAAAATATTTGTCCAGTTTGTAAAAAACCATTAGTCATTGGAGTATGTAATAGAGTGCACGAACTTGCTGACAGGACAGTGAAAGAAGCAGGCAAGGTAGGTAAGATTCCATATAGGAGTTTGGTTCCATTACCAGAAATTATTGCTGACGTTTTTGAATGTGGAGTTAATACTAAGAGGGTGAAGTCAGGGTATCATAATTTGATAGAAAAGGTTGGTGCAGAGTTTTACATTCTTCTCAAAGCAAGTGTAGATGAAATAAAAAAGGCTAGCTCTAAACAAATTGCAGAAGCAGTTGAAAGAGTGCGCAAAGGTAACATATGTGTTAAGCCAGGGTATGACGGTGAGTTTGGAGTAGTAAAAGTTTTTAAAGATAGTGAAGAAAGAGAAGGGGTAAGGCAGGCAGGTTTTGAATTAAGTTAGTTTAAAAAGACATACAAAAAAACACTTCCGTATCACGGAAGTGTTTTTGAAGAGTTAATTACTTTCTCTTCTTTTTGCGCACAACTTTTTTCTTGCGCTTTGGAGCTGCTTTTTTCTTCTTTC